>NZ_NQMR01000011.1 GCF_002276045.1 Pseudoalteromonas sp. NBT06-2
ATGATGACGCCAACGACAACTTTATACTCGCTATCAATGTACTTTGGTTTGCCAAAGTGTTCATATGCAAGGAGCATGTAGGTTTGATATAAGCTACTAGTTGCTCATCTATTGAGCCTTTCGCAACCACTATGGCGGAATCTACATTTTCAAGTTGGCTAAGTTGATATTCAATTTCACCTAGCTCTATTCGAAAACCTCTAATTTTTACTTGATCATCCATACGACCAAGAAACTCAAACTCTCCGCACGGTAAATAACGAACCAAATCTCCTGTCTTATATAAACGCATACTGCTATTTTGACGTTCTCCATCATAAAAAGGGTTACGAATAAATCGTTCTGCTGTTAGTTGAGGTAAATTCAGATAACCCCTAGCTAAACCATCACCACCAAGATATAGCTCACCCACACCTCCTGAAACAACCAAACTTTTAGTGTTATCTAAGACATAAGCTTGACTATTACTTATTACAGTTCCTATATGGGGAGATGTCTTTAACTGCTTATCAAACCTTGCGTATGTTGAATATGTTGTATCTTCTGATGGCCCATATAAATTACATATATTCACACCATTGTGTTGTTCAAAAATACTATTAACTAAATTTGCAGATAACGCTTCACCAGCAAGATTTATCACCAAAGTAGAGCGAGGAATGGCATGAACATCTATTAAAGTTTTAGCTGCTGAAGGAACCGTATTAATTAGCGTAACATCCCATTCTCTATGTTCATAAAGCGCCATTATATTTTTCACTAATACGATCTTTGTCCCTACACTCAGCGGCAAAAACAACTCATAAACTGATAAATCAAAATTTAGTGATGTGGATGCTAGTACTGAAGCAAGCTCATCTTTACTATAATGTTTTTCTGCCCAACTAAGCATTGAAACAGTATTAGCATGTTCAATAAGCACCCCTTTTGGATTACCTGTTGAGCCAGATGTATAAATGACATAAGAAAGGTGTTTTGAAGTTAAACCAAGCTGCTGTTTCTCAATATCATATTTAGGATAATGAGAAAAAACCGAAGCCACTTCATCATCTAGAGTACATAAAGTATCAAGGTGAACTTTTTTACAAGTAAATTCCGAGAATAAATGCTCTGTATGATCCCCCATCAGTACCACATTTAAAGAAGTATCTTTTAGTACATAATTCAAACGTTCTTGGGGATAGCTTGGGTCCAGTGGAACATATGCTCCACCCGCTTTTAATATGCCTAATACGCCTATTACCATTTCTATCGAACGCTCTAAACATAAACCAATAAGGCTGTCAGGAGTAATGTGGTGATGTTCGATTAAATAGTGCGCCAGCTGATTCGCTTTTTCATTCAACGCTTGATAAGTCAATTGCTGATCTTCAAATACTAACGCAATACTCTCTGGGCTAAGTTTTACCTGCTGCTCAAAAAGCTCATGAATACATTTATCTTTTGGATAATCTACTTTGGAGCTGTTTAGCGTATACAGTAAATGCTCAGTTTCTGTTTCTGAAAGCATCGGTAGGTTTGTTAACTGCACCTGTGCATCTGGCGCACATTGAATGGTCGATAATTGCGACGCAAGCCCCGTTAACAAACGACCTAAATGCCCTGTCATCTGCTCAATATGCTCTTGAGTAAAAAGCGCTGAATCATACGTCCAACGAATAAACACACCTGACATATTCAGACTAATATCTATATCCAAATCAAATTTCGTCGATATGCTACTTGACTGAATAGGTGAGAGAGTTGCTCCAGGTAAAGTCAGTGAATCTATTGCTTCATCATCCGTTAAACCAAAGTTTGTATTGGTTGTTAACATTATCTGAAACAATGCTGTATGCGCTGTACTTCTTGGTATATTTAAGCGATCTACTAACTGCTCAAAAGGTACATCCTGATTTGCTTGTGCATCTAAATGTACTTGTCGCACATGCGTCAAATACTCATCCAAATGTTGATACTGGGTATTTACCCTTAACACCAGTGTATTAACAAAAAAACCTATAAGAGGCTCAAGCTCTGCCTGCATTCTATTGGCGACAGGTGTCGCAATCACAATATCATCACTATTGCTGTGACGTGACAATACCAAGGCTAATGCACTATGTAGTAACATAAACGGTGTTAGCTGGTAATGTTTCGCAAGCGCTTGCAAAGCTATTGCTGTTGCTGCTGGTAATTGTGCCAACACAGTGCCGCCAGTATGTCCTTTTATTGTCGGTCTTGGCTTATCTAACGGTACGCTATGAACCGATGGGGCATTGCCTAATTGCTTATCCCAATAATTTAATTGTGACGCTAAAACTTCCCCTTGCAGCTTTTCTCGTTGCCAGTGCGCATAATCTGCATACTGTATGTCTAATTCTGGTAATGGAGTGCTTTTTCCTTCAACAAAAAACGGATATAAGCTGAAAAACTCTTTGGTTAACACCTCCATTGACCAACCGTCAGATGCTATATGATGCATGTTAAATAGCAACACACTCTGCACATCCGTATCTCTATACTCGTCCTCTTGATTTAGCACAACATAACTCGCACGCATCATCAAGTCTGAGCTTAAATCAAATGGTGTTTCTGCATCATTCAAAAGCAATTGCTTTAACGCTGAATCTTGCTTTTCTCCACCTAAATGGCTCAAGTCGTGTTGTGTTACACTAAATGTAAAGTCTGAATGAATAACCTGCTGTGCACCATTTTCCGTTTCACTGTATACCGTGCGGAGAATTTCATGTCTGCGGGTTATCTCTGTTAACACAGACTCGACTATCTGTACGTCGAGTTTTCCTTTAACTGTAAATGCAATCGGCAAGTTGTATTCGGGTGTACCTCCTTGTAACTTATCTAAAAACCACAAGCGTTGCTGAGAAAAAGATAAAGGAATCTCTTCTCCATTCGTTCGCTTGTATTGCGGTAGAGAAAAGCTTTTTTCTTCCCTAAAACTCCCATTTAACTCTTTAAGGTAATCCACAAGAGTAGCTTTGTTTTCTTTAATAATAGCAATAAGAGCTGGTGTTAAAGCACCTTTCTCTGCCTTCAATTTCAAGTCACCATCAGATACTTGCAGCATGATTTTTTTAGCTGTCAAATCCTTTACTATTTGTTCTGGTGTAGTAAACATTATATTTGTAACTCCTCTACTTCATCGCTTTCTTGATCCATGGAGGTACGAAGTTTCTCTATTTCTTGTAGCTGATTAATGAATTCACTTTGAGAAAAAATGGTGTTCATATTGAAAATTTGCTCTGGGCTGAATTTACACATCATCTCTTTTTCAATGTAGCTAATGAGCCTGACCGACAATAATGAATGCCCACCTAATTCAAAAAAGTTATCATGAATACCCACACTTTCTATTTTGAACAAGTTTTTCCATATTTGAGCGAGATTTTCTTGTGTTTCACCTTCTGGAGCTACATATGCTGTCGATACATTCGGACGACTATGTAATGCTGTATCTCCATGTTCATCGTTTACTGTAAGGTTATTTGCCCTCATTTTCCCCGGAATAAAGCTCTTTGCTTCAAATGAATACCCGGGTAAGCCAACTCGCATTCTTTGCTCACCATCACGATACCGTTCCCAATCAATCGCTACACCTGCGGTAAAAGCACCACCTAAAGCGTGCAACAACTGCTGATCAGCACTATGTTCCTCTCGTGCATGGCGCATAGTATTGAGTACACGATGTGAACCTTGTTTGTTTTTATGTCGACGAATGAAACTAGATAAAGTGTGCCCTGGTCCAATCTCAACAAATATATTATTAGGCTCAGAGAGCAGCTTATCCAAGCCTTCACTAAACGCTACGGTAGAAACAAGGTGCTGGCACCAATAATCGTGAGATGTAGCTTGCTCTGCTGTGATCCAACTACCAGTAACATTTGATATATATGGCTTTTCAGGTGCAAAAAATTTAATGCTTTTTAATACCATCATAAACTCAGGTAAAATTGGCTTCATCATGTCACTATGATACGCATGTGATGTATGCAGAAGACTGCACTTTACACCATTTTTTGTGAGCTCAGTCAACATGGTATCAATCTCAAGTTCAGGTCCTGAGACCACACTCAAATCGCTACTATTAGAGGCTGCAACTGAAACATTGTCTGACAAATAGTGCTCTAGCTTATCCGCTGGCAAGCTTATACTTAACATACGACCTGATTGCGTGTTTGCCATTAATTGTCCACGCTGTACAACCAATCTCAATGCATCTTCCAACGAAAATACACCTGCTAAACATGCAGCCACGTACTCTCCAATGCTATGACCAATCATGCTAGTTGGCTCAATGCCCCAGCCCATCAATAATTTAGCTAGAGCATACTCACTTACAAACAAAGCAGGCTGTGTACAAGCAGTATTTTTTAGTAATTCACTTGCTTGTTGATCATCATTTTCTGCAAGTAAAGCTGATTTTATCGGCTGAGTTAATAACCCATCTAATATATCGAAACACGCATCAACATGAGATTTAAATTCAGGTTCACTATCATATAACTCTCTTAACATACCTCCATATTGACTACCTTGGCCCGGAAACATAAATACTGTTGATTGAGTTTCACCTTCGTTGACATGACCTTCTAGAACTTGACCTGGATATTCACCTTTTAAAATTTCCTGAATTTTTTGATTTGGCCCTACTATCACTGCTTGACGATGTGATAAATCTGTACGTCCAACTTGAAGCGTATAACTAATATCTGGCAATTGACTTTCATGCTGATTTACATACTCATTCAAATCTTGCTTTCTAGTCGTCAACGCATTTTTTGTTTTTGCCGAGAGGAGGAACACTTGCCATTCGCGGCTTTCTCCAGAGACTCGTTGATCTCTATATTGTTCAAGCACAACGTGAGCATTAGTTCCACCAATTCCAAAACTACTCACGCCAGCACGCAATGGGCCTTGCTCTGATTTCCATTCATGTAATTCACTATTAACTATAAAAGGACTGTCTACAAAATTTATATTTGGGTTAGCGCTTTTATAGTGCAGGCTTGCTGGTAACTTCTCGAGTTGTAAACACATGACCGTCTTAATAAACCCTGCAATCCCTGCCGCTGCATCTAAGTGACCAATATTAGATTTCAATGACCCTATTCGGCAAAATTGCTTTTCAGTCTCAGAGAACGCTTGAGTCAGTGCTTCAATCTCAATGGGATCTCCAAGTTGGGTTCCTGTACCATGGCATTCCACATAAGTGATTGTTGAAGGATCAACCTCTGCCATCTCTAAAGCAGAAGTAATAACGTCTTTCTGCCCTTGTACACTTGGAGCCGTAAAACCAACCTTTTCGTTTCCATCATTATTAATTGCAGAGCCCTTTATTACTGCTAGGATTTGATCTCCATCTTGCTCAGCATCTTCTAGGCGTTTAAGAATAACCGCACCTACACCTTCCCCCCCAACTATTCCTTTGGCATTAGCATCAAATGGACGACAATGTCCGTCAGGAGACATTATCATCCCCTCTTGATAACGATAACCTTCCTTTTTAGCCTGCACTGAAGCACCACCAGCTACTGCCATATCACAATCACCGTTAAGTAGATTCTGTACTGCCATATGAACGGCGACCAGTGAAGTAGAGCATGCTGTCTGTATATTAACAGCAGGTCCTTTCAGGTTTAGTTTGTAGGCGAGGCGAGTGGCAAAGTAATCTTTTTTAATTATCGTATCTGCTTCAAATAGCGCAACAGGATCATTATTTACCATGTTAAGCACAGTGCTAAGCCATAATAAATTATCTGTAGCACCGACAAAGACTCCCACCCGGTTTTGCGTTTCAGTGGTAGCATAACCTGCATTTTCGAATGCATTCCAAGTACATTCATGTAATAGTCTAAGCTGTGGATCCATTAGCTCTGCTTCGCGATCTTGATACTCAAAAAACTGATTATCAAATTGATAAGGTTCGTCCAGTAATCCATTAGCTTTAACGTAATTAGGATCCGCAAGTGTGGACGCTTCAACCCCCGCCTCACGTAGCTCTTTATCACTAAAGAAACTGACTGTTTCCTTTCCCTGAATGAGATTTTCCCATAGTTCATTTGTAGACTTCGCACCGGGAAAACAACCAGAAATACCTATTACAGCGACTTCCAGGCCAGTACTTTCAAAGTTACCGTTATTCATTAGCTTCTTTTCCTTAATCTTTTCTTCAGTAGATTCTTTCTTTTCTCTTGACTCAGTCGCTTGGTTACATTTTCTTTAGCGACATCAGCTTGCCCCACAATTGCTTTTGCTAATTGTGAAATAGAAGGATTTTGCAACACCATTAGTGCAGTGATGGGCTTATCTAACACTTGACTCATTTTGACGGCTAGCGATACAAGCTTGAGTGAGTTCCCTCCCAATTCAAAGAAGTTATCATTCACGCCAACACGTTCAAGCCCTAATTCATCAGCCCAGATTTGAGCAATTCTTCTTTCAGTATCACTATCAGGTGCAATATATGATTGTTCGTTACTTTGGGCTAAAGAAGGCGCTGGAAATTCTTTGGTATCCAATTTACCATTGATATTAATTGGAAACACATCAAGAACTACCAAAAATGCTGGCACCATATATTCTGGAATACTCTGAAGTAATGAATAGCGAACGTCACTAATGAATTGGGTTTCATTATCTAATTGATCAGCCACTTGTAAATAAGCAACAATATTATCTTCATTGTTGTCATTTCGAACAATTACAGAAGCATCTTTAATTTTTGAGTTTTTGCGTAATTGATACTCAATTTCACCTAGCTCAATTCTGAATCCACGGATCTTGACTTGATGATCAATTCGACCAATATAGTCAATTTCGCCCTGTTTGTTAAAACGAACAAGATCGCCTGTGCGATAAAGTTTTCTCTCCTGCCCAACTAAATTCTCATCATTAATAAAAGGGTTAACAACAAACTTTTCAGCATTCAATTCTGGACGATTATGATAACCACGTGTAACACCTCCGCCACCAACAAGTAGCTCGCCTTGCGTACCGGCAGGAACTTGATCTAAGTACTCATTACAAACATAAAAACGTAAATCATTAAGAGGTACGCCTATGCTGTTTGACCTAATGTCTGTATCAGCAGTAGTTATCTGTTTAAACGTAGCGTGAACAGTAGTTTCGGTTATCCCGTACATGTTAATTAATTGTGGAGATTGGTCTCCGTGTCGAGTTACCCAAGGAATTAGCTTTTGCGTTTCCAAACGCTCTCCCCCAAAAACGACATACCTTAACTGTGTAGCTTTATTTAGATGTGAATCTACTGCTGCTAATACATAAAATGCCGAAGGGGTTTGGTTAAGAACAGTAACTTTTTCATCAATGATCAAGTCGTAGAATAGATCTGTTGAGCGAGCAACTTCTTCGGGGACAATGACAAGACGTCCACCATAAAACAGCGCCCCCCAAATTTCCCATACAGAGAAATCAAATGCATAAGAATGAAATAACGTCCAAACATCAGTAGAACTAAACTTAAAATGTAAGTCACAGGAAGAAAATAGTCGAACGACATTACCATGCTCAACCATCGCTCCTTTGGGTTTCCCTGTGGTACCTGAAGTGTAAATTACATATGCTAAATTGCTAGATGAGACCTTTTCATCTGGAAGTCGAGGATTTTCTTTCGAAAAATGGGCATAAGTTTCATCCTGATTTGGAAACACAATATTTAATCCATCAAGAGCAACCAAATATTGTAAATCATCCTCTATCAACAACTGTTTAATACCAGCATCCCCCAGAATAAAGTTAAAACGCTCAACGGGTGTATTGGGATCAAGAGGAAGATATGCGCCACCAGCTTTTAATACAGCAAGAATACAAATAGGCATGTATATTGTGCGACTAACACATATACCTACCAATTGTTCTGGTTGAACACCTTGAGAAATTAAATAATGGGCTAGCTTATTACTCCTTTCATTTAATTGACCATAAGTAAGACTTACACCTTTGCATGTAACTGCAATCGTATCTGAGTGAATTTTTACTACTTCCTCAAATCTATGATGAATTAAACTATTAGAAGCAGTAGATGTATCACTTTTGCAAAGTACTTCTAATGCAGAATGTTCACTCTGATCTAAATACGATAAAGTCGATAAAGGCTGCTGGTAATTTTTAACGATTTCATTAAGCAAAAGAATAAAACTATTTGTGATACGCCCAATAAAATGCTCATCAAACAAGTTTTGGTTATATTCCCAATCAATAGACATTCCCTCGTCACTTTCAAAAACCTGAATATTTAAATCAAACTTAGACCCTCCTGTTTCCAATCTACATATTTCAACATTTAGATCTTTTAACTTTAACGAATTACCGCGTATATCTTGCAGAGCAAACATTATTTGAAATAAAGGGTTATAAGATGGAACCCGCTCTGTTTTCAATTGATCTATCAATAAATCAAACGGCATATCTTGATTTGAATAACACTTCAGTAAATTACTGTAATTGTGTTTTAACAAACACTCGAAAGTATCTCCGAGATTTATTTCTGTATGTAAAACAAATGTATTTACAAAGAAACCTATTATTGGTTCAACCTCTTTTCGGGTTCTGTTTGCAATTGGAGAGCCCATTACTATCCGCTTCTCATTACTCCACAAAGACAACAACAGGGCAAACGATGATTGCATAACTGCAAACATCGTTGTATTTAGTTTGTATGAAAGCAAATTAATTTTGCTGTATAACTCATCCGGTATAGAGAGATGATGTAAGCTAGCACTATAAGTCTGTAATTCAGGACGTGGAAAGACTAGAGGTAAATTATGTACTGGAGGCACGTCTCCTAGATAAGGCCCCCAAAACCCCATTAAGTCACTAATTTTTTTCTCAGATAGGTCGTCGCGTTGCCATTGTGCAAAATCAGCGTACTGTATAGCCATAGATGGTAGAGGATCTGGTAAATTTCCACAGAACGCATTGTATAATGTAGAGAACTCATTGATTAATACCCCAATTGACCAGCCATCAGAAATAATATGGTGTTTTACAAAAGCCAGCAGATACTCATCTTCATCTAACTTAATCAAACTTGCTCTAAATAAAATTTCTTCATCAATATTGAATACATAAGAGATTTGCTCTTTCACCAACTCATCCGCTGAAGTCTTCTTTTGCTCCTGAGGGAGTTTGGTTAAATCATGTAGCTGGAGTTCAAATGCTGTATGAGACAAAATTTTCTGTACTGGCACTCCGTCAGATGAATAAAAAACAGTCCGTAAGCTCTCATGTCTTTTAACTAAACACTTTAACGCTCGGTTTAAATTTTCAGAGTTTAAACTTCCATTCAGTTTAAGAACTGCTGGGATATTATTATGTACGCCACCTTGTCCCATGTGTTCCATCAACCACATTCTTTGTTGTGGGTATGAGACGGCTAACGGCTTTTGTCGATCACAAGGTTGAATGTCACTAATACCCGTTCTAACTTCACTGACGCTTTTACCCAAAAGAGCAATCAACTTGGCTTTATTACTTCGAACTTTAGCTTTTAAATCAGGTGTCATCGCACCTTTAGGGGCAAAAAATTTAAGTTGCCCTTCCTCTGCCCACAGTTTAATTTTAGCCTTTTTCAATTGACCCAAAAGGTTCAATTCTTCCATATCTAAATTCCTTTATGACACTTACCGTAAATATTGTTAATCAAAATAATTATCAAAACGCTTAGGCATACAAAAACCATGATTTGTATGCCCATAAACATCATATTGAGCCGCACTCTTCTTCTTCAGCTAAGGTCCCGTCCTGACTCGTAGAGTAATTCCACAATAACAATTCTATTTGCTCAGATAACTCCGCAATGGTATTTTTAATTAACACGGTTTCAATCTTTAATTGGATCTCAAATCGCTCATTGATTCGACTTAATAAAGTTGTTGCCATTAAGGAATGACCTCCCAGTTCAAAGAAATTATCGTGTATTCCAACCTCCGAAATTTTAAATAACTTCATCCAAATTTCAGCTAGCGCTTCCTGCATTTCACCTTCCGGTGCCACATAGGGTACTGACAAGTTTGGCCGACTATGCAGTGATGCTTCTTTGGCCTTTGAACTTGAAACAAATACCGATTCATTAATTACAGAATTTCCTGGAGCAAAGGTGACAGACTCAAATGGATATCCAGGTAAACCCAAACGTATACGGGATTCGTTTGCACGATAGCTGTGCCAATCTAAATCTAAACCTGCCACAAATAGGTTAGCGACCGCCTGGTGTAACTGCTGATCTGCACTATGCTCTTCCCGTGCATGACGCATGCAGTTGATCACCCGATGAGAACTTAATTTCGCTTTATGTCTTCGAACAAAGTTTGACAAGTTATGACCAGGGCCAATTTCAACAAATGTTGTGTTTGGCTCTGCAAGTAAATTATCCAAACCACGACTAAAGGCAACTGTTCCAAGCAGGTGATCGCACCAATAATCAATTGAGGTCACATCTTCTGCTGTGATCCAGTCTCCGGTAACGTTTGATATATAAGGTAAACTTGGAACGTTGAATTGTATCGACTCTAATACCTTCCTAAACATGGGTATAATGGATCGCATCATTTCACTGTGATAAGCATGAGAGGTATGTAAGCGACTGTGCTTTATTCCTTGTTCCGCAAGCGTTTCCATTACGCGGTCAATCTCAGAATCAGGTCCAGATACAACACTTAAATCACTGCTATTAACAGCTGCAATTGATACATCAGCAGGTAAATAACTTGCTAACTCATCCGAATGTAAGTTAACGCTTAGCATACTTCCAGGGTTGGCACTCGCCATTAATTTTCCACGTTGTACGACAAGTTTCAACCCATCTTCTAACGAAAATACATTAGCCAAACATGCTGCAACATACTCACCAATACTATGTCCAATCATTCCAGTAGGTTTAACACCCCAAATGATCAATTGCTTAGCCAACGCATACTCAGTAACAAATAATGCAGGTTGAGTTAAAGCTGTATTCTGTAGCCTCTCATCTGCATTCAAATCACCTTTCTCAGCCATCAAAAGAGGCATCAAAGACTCAGGTAATAGCCCATCAAGAATTTCAATACATTCATCAACATGTGTTTTAAATACAGCTTCACTGTTATATAGCTCTTGAATCATGCCACCGTACTGACTTCCCTGACCAGGAAACATGAATATAGTCGCCTCAACATCACCTTGTTGACGTTCTCCTAAAAACAACTGCGTTGGGTATTTTCCAGCCAACACATCCTGAACATTTTGATCTGGCCCAACTAACATCATTTGACGGTGCGATAAGCCCTCACGTCCGACCTGCAATGTATAACTGACATCAGGCAGCTGTCCTGTAAATTGGGTTAAGTATTTAACTAAATCCTGTTGTCTATTTGCTAATGCTGAGCTTGTTTTGGCAGATAAAGGGAACAATTGCCAGTGACGACTTTCACTTGTTTTACGCTTATCTTTATACTGTTCAAGCACAACATGCGCATTAGTGCCACCAATGCCAAAGCTGCTAACACCAGCATGTAATGGTGCGCTACTTGCTTTCCACTCATGAAGATCACTGTTCACCTGAAATGGACTGTCTTCAAAGTTAATATTTGGATTGCTGTTTTTATAGTGCAATGTTGGAGGTATTTGTTCGTGCTTTAGACACAACACCGTTTTTATCAAACCTGCAATTCCAGCAGCAGCGTCTAAATGACCTAGATTTGATTTTAGCGCCCCAAGTTTACAATTTTGCTCTCCTAGATCACCGAAGGCCAAATTTAGCGCTTCAATTTCTATTGGATCACCCAAAGGGGTTCCGGTACCATGGCATTCTATATAACTAACTTTTTCAGGTGAGATATTGGCTTTTTCCAACGCATTTCGAATCACTTCTTGCTGCCCTTGTACACTCGGCGCAGTGAAGCCTACTTTTTGATTACCATCGTTATTTATGGCCGTTCCCTTTATAACCGCTAAAATTTGATCCCCATCTTGTTCAGCATCTTCTAAACGTTTAAGCAACACTGCTCCAACACCTTCGCCACCAACAGTTCCTTTCGCTTCAGCATCAAACGGGCGACAATGTCCATCCGGTGAGTTAATCATACCTTCCTGATAGAAGTACCCGTCTTTTTTAGCTTGAATTGACACACCGCCAGCAACGGCCATATCACAATCACCGCTTAGTAAGCCTTGCACAGCCATATGCACCGCTACCAACGAAGTTGAACATGCACTTTGTACGTTGATTGCAGGTCCGTTTAAGTTCAAATTATTAGCGATTCTTGTTAAGAAAAACTCACGATCGGATAACGTTGCTGAGTCATATAATTGAGAATCATCAAGGTCTTCTAAACTAAGGAGGTGCTTCATCCAATGTAAGTTGTTGGATGCGCCACCATATATACCTACCTTACCTTCGTAGTTACCTGCAACATAGCCAGCATTTTCAAATACATCCCAAACGCATTCATGCAAAACCCTTAATTGTGGGTCCATCAAATCAGCTTCATGAGCGGCATAACCAAACATGTTATTATCAAACTTATATGAGTCTGACAAAATGCCTTTACGTCTCACGTAATTGGGGTTCAAAAGCGCTTCAGACGATACACCTGTTTCTAATAGTTCTTGCTCTGAAAAGTTATGTATTCCTTCTTTACCTTCAACTAGGTTCGACCAAAACTGATCTAGAGTTGGTGCATCAGAAAAACGTCCAGACATACCAACAATAGCGATATCGTTAGTAGCGAAAACAGAGCGCTCTCGTTTTTTCTTTTCAGGGCTAATTTCTACATTATTTAGAAGAGCCGCCATAGCGCGAATGGTAGGTTGTGAAAATACATCCACCGCTCTTATCTTTGAGTCAAAGGCTTGATTAATTAGTTTAACTAACGCGACAACGTTTAATGAAGTTCCGCCTAACTCAAAGAAGCTATCATCTATTCCAATACCCTGAAGACCCAATACATTTTCCCAATGTACTTTGACTTGCTGTTCCAATTTGTTACTTGGCAATATGGATCTACTCTGTTGCAATTCAGTAACAATCTCCATTTCCATAATTTTTTTTCTGTCAACTTTATCAGTCGCAGTATATGGGAGAGTAGATTCTACAATGATTTTTGAAGGCACCATATAAGAAGGCATCAGTTGATGAAGTTGCTTACGTAAACTTGAAATAAACTCATCTCGTTGTGTTAATACTGAAATGTCAGAAGGAACAACTACAGCTAACAGTTTTTTATCTTTAAGGTTGCTGTTTAACGATCTGGCTACCACCACAACTTGATCAACACCAACACATGAAGAAATCTTACTCTCAACTTCACCTAGCTCTATCCGCAGCCCACTGATCTTTATTTGATTGTCTTTGCGACCGACAAACTCAATATTTCCATCAGGCAAATACTTAACCCAATCACCTGTGCGATATAATCTTGATTCCCCATTGATATAACAAGCATCAACAAATCCTTGTTTCGTCAATTCAGGTTTATTGAGATAACCTCTAGCAAGGCAGTCTCCACCAATATACAACTCTCCCGGAACACCAATAGGTGCAGGTTGCGCCGCTTCATTCAATACAAATAAACGGCTGTTCTGAATAGCTTTTCCTACAGGCGTGTTTGCATTACGACTGACTTTTTTAGTCTTAGGTACACCATAAAAAGTACACCCGACAGTAGCTTCTGTTGGTCCATACCCGTTAATAACTTGTAGACCTGGAACCAGCTCCATCATCTGTTGTAGCTGCTCCTCTGCAATAGGTTCTAAACCAAAAATAAGCTGTTTTAGGTCAAGAGAATGACCATACTCTTTCAAAAATATCAGTAGTGGAGTAATGAAAAATGGTGGAAAGGACGTTGCTGTGATCTGATTTTCTTTCAGTACAGCGAATACTTTTTCGGGCTCTAACCGAATTGACTCTGATAGCATGTGTAGCTCGCCACCACTTAATAACGGTATAAATATTTCACAAAGAGAAAGATCAAATACGTAGTTAGTCCATGAGGAGAAATTAACAGGTGCTTGCCATCCTAATCTACCACCAATTTCCGTAAGAAAATTAATGATACTTTGATGTTCTACAACAACGCCCTTCGGTTTCCCGGTTGAGCCAGAAGTATAAATTACGTAAGCGGGATCCTTACTCGTTATAATATGAGGAAGATTTTCGACTATTTGATTATCGAGTAATTTTTTAGTATTCGTTTCATCTACTAAAATGCAGGTAACATTTTCGAATGAGAAACTATCATTTACTAACTTACTAGTAAGTAATAACGTTATCTTTCCATCATCCAAAATATAGTCAATTCTAGATTGTGGTACCTCAGGATCAATTGGCACATAGGCAAGTCCAGCTTTGATAACAGCTAGAATTGAAACAATCATTTCAATGCTACGAACGTGACAAATACCAACATAGATGTCTGAACCTTGTGGTCGTTGATCAATTAACAAACGTGCTAACTGATTTGCACGATTATTTAGTTGCCCAAAGGTCAGTGCTTCGCTTTCAAAAACTAATGCACGCTTTTCTGGATTCAAAGCAACTTGACGCTCAAATGCTGCAACTAGCGTCAGTTCCTTATCATAGGTCTTATCAGTATTATTCCACTCTTCTAATTGCGCTTTATCAGCAACTGGTAATATTGAGTAATCAAAGAGTGGTAATTCAGGTTGCCCCACTACATCTTTTAGTAAACATTCAAAACTATCTGCAAATCGAGCAATAAACTCTTCGTTAAATAAGCTGGAATTATATTCCCAATCTAATTCCATACCGCTCGGTAATACATTTACTGTGAGCCCCAATTCAAACTTAGCAGTACGGTTATCTTCTTCAAGAATTTCCACAGAAATCTCTGGTAGCTCAATTGTAGTGTTCTCATTATTTTGTAAAGTAAACATAAGTTGTACAACAGGAGCATGATCTGAATGACGAGCAGGTTCTGCTATTTCAACAATACGCTCAAACGGGACCTGTTGATTATCAAACGCATCGGTGATTGAACGCTGATTGTTTTTTAATAATTCAGCAAAAGTCATCGCATCATCTAAAGTAGAACGCAGAGGCAATACATTGACAAAAAAGCCAATCAACTTTTCCAGCTCCAATTGCTGACGATTGGCAATAGGCGTACCTATTACTACATCAGTCGCATTACTCCAACGTCCAACTAAAAGAGAAAATGCTGTTTCCATAAGTATGAACAAAGTACTCGCATGCTCATTCACTAACGAGTTCAAATCATTCAATAATGTTAAAGATAAGCTAGAGCGATAGTTTGCTCCAACAAAGGTTTGTTGCATTGGACGTTGAAATGACAATGGCAAATTATGGGCTGTAGGGATTCCGTCCAGTTGTTTCTGCCAATAAGCTTCTCTATCTTTAATAGCATCACTTTGTAAGTTTTCATTCTGCCAGTGAGCATAATCTTTATATTGAATTGGCAACTCAGCAACTGTTCTTTGCTTTTTATCGATAGCAGCGCAGTAATAGGCTACAAATTCTTCTATAATTACTCCTACTGACCAGCCATCAGAAGCGATGTGATGCATATTAACCATAAGCAAATATTCATCTGTATTTACTGTTGCTAAAGTGACTTTAAACGGCCATTCTCCGGTAAGGTCAAATGAGGCTTGTAATATCGCACGGCTATTTTCTAAAATCTGTTCTGCATTGAGATGTGTCCAGTTTTCTTGCTGACACTGAAATGGAGAAAAGGCTTGCACTGTTTGATAAACAATATTGCTCTTATCATGATATGTCGTTCGCAATATTTCATGACGCTCAATAATCTGACTAAAAGCACTGTCAACAAAACCTTTATTTAATTTTCCAGTTAAACGTAACGTAGCCGTAATATTATAATTGGCAGGCTCATCACTAAGGTGTTCCGTGATCCAAAGACGACGCTGAGAAGATGAAACAGGAAAAGTACTCCCCTTTGCAACCTTAGTAATTTCAGGTAACTTACTTGAAGACATTGAGTTTTCTGATTCGACTTTTTCAGATAGTACTTTTGCAACTTGACGAGCGGTAGGATTACTAAGAAAGTCAAATATTGGAAGATTCACACCTAACTTGGCCTTGATTCTAGAGATAACTTTAATCGCTATTAACGAATGTCCCCCTAGTTCAAAAAAGTTTGCTGTTACACTGACTTTTGATAAATTTAAAAGTTCTTCAAATACTTCAACTAACCATGATTCCATATCATTTTTGGGTTCACAATATGGAGTATCCTGCAAATAATGCTCTACTGGCGCTGGTAGACGAGCTTTATCTAGTTTACCTGCCGGATTAAGGGGAAGTTTATCAAGAACACAGTAATGTTGCGGCCTCATATAATCAGGTAATTCTTCAACAAGTAATTTGAATTCATCAATAGCTGACTCTGCATCCCCTCCACTATCTTTCAAGGTAAAGTATGCTGCTAATATGTTATCTCCTGACGAAGATGCTTTTGCGACAACAGCCAGAGTTTGATAGTACTTCCCTTCATTTAAACAAGCTTCGATTTCTCCGAGCTCAATTCTAAATCCCCGGACTTTTACTTGTGAATCAATACGGGTATAAAATTCGATACTTTCCCCTTTAAGCATTCTTACTAAATCCCCTGAACGATACATCGGGATATTGGGTAATAATTCTGTGCTACTGATACCAAATTTCTGAGCAGTTAGCTCTGGCTGATTCAAATACCCCTTAGCGACACCTGAACCGCCAATATACAATTCACCTTTAGCCCCAATAGGTAAAATATTCCCTCCTTTATCCGCAACATAACCCGAGTAGTTATCCATCATCGGACCAATATTGTTATATTCTTTATCTTTAACGATACTATATGAACCATTAACCGTCGCTTCAGTTGGTCCATAGGCATTAATAACTACACGCTCAGTTCTATTCTGATAGGCAACAAAACGATCCCATAATGTGTGAGATACACGATCGCCATCAACAATAAGGTTTGGCAAATAGGATGTCGTCTCTAGTTCATCCAACACCAACGACATCATACCTGGGGTACAGTTAATAATTGGTAGTTGATGCTGACTTGCATAATCAACCAGAGCCACTGCATTTTTCTTTTGTTCGGGTGTTACCACATGTAAGTGAAAGCCATTAGCCTGTAAAATCACCCCTTTTAGTGATACATCAAATGTAAATGACGCATTCCACAACCATGACTTACTGTTATCTCTATCAAGGGAGTTAACTTGCTTTAAGAAGCCTTCTGTAAAAGCAAGTATATTTGAATGACAGACCTCGACCCCTTTAGGTTGTCCTGTCGAGCCAGAGGTAAATATAACGTATGCTCTTTGCTCTTCGATAACGATGGGAAGGTCAACATTATTATTAGTAAGATTTAAATTTACAGGATCAATTGCAGATGAAATATCATCAAACACATCAGGCGCAGTGTCATCGACCAAAATTAATTTCAACTTTGCTTCTTGTGCGATAAATGCTAAACGCGACGAAGGTAAAGAAGGCTCCATCGGCACGTACGCTGCACCAGCTTTCCAAATTGCCCATATATTTATTAGCAATTGAATATTTTGTTCAGAACAGACTCCCACTAAGTCATGCTCCTTGACTCCAAATTCAATTAATTTTTTTGCTAATAAGTCACTTTCAAAACATAATTCAGCAAACGTCAGTTCTTTATCACCTAAGGACATTGCAATATCATCAGGATTTTCAACTAACTGCTCAGAGAGCTTATGTAATAAATGTCCATGGTTACTAGCCGTTAATGGCTTTTGACTCACAGCATGTAATGAAAAGACAGATCCACCAAGTAGCGACATTGCTGAAATTTTTTGTTCAGGCATAGATAAAACTTGAGATACTAAGTTAGAAAAACACCTACTCATTGTCTGAATAGTGTCATGCTCAAACAATTCAGTTTGATAACTCCAGTTCAATTTGAGTTGTTCACCTTCTTCAGCTGACAACATCAGGTCAAATTTAGCTTTATTGGCTGCTACTTCAAGTTGTTGGATGCGAAGATCATCTAATACCAATTCAGCCTTGGTATTATTTTCAAGTACTAGGCCTAGCTGAAATAATGGATTTTTATTATAACTACGATGAGGCTTTAGATGCTCAACCAATAACTCAAAAGGCAGGCTTGCAAATTTAAGATCTGCCAATGACTCATGCTTAACTCTAGTAACAAGCTCATTAAAACTTTCTTCTTGTTTTATATGAGTCCGTGATACCATTGAATTGGTAAATAAACCAATCAAAGATTCTAATTCAGTTTGTGTACGGTTAGCCATTGGGCTACCCAAGATGACTTCATCTTCATAACTGAACTTACTCACTAATAATGCATATACACTTTGTAAAAACATAAAGAGGGTAACTTTGTTTATACGACAATACTCAGCGATCTTAGCGGTATCCGACTCATCAATAATTTGATTAACATTACCTGCATCATAGTTAGGAACATCAGGACGCTGAAAATCAAATGGTAATGAATGGTTATCAGGTAACCCTGATAACCTATTTGACCAGTAATTTAAATGCTCTTGTTTAGACTCAGTATTAAACATAGTATTACGCCAATATGCATAATCGCGATATTGAAATAAAAGAGGGGGAAGTGCAGGTACTTGCTCTTGACTAAACCAAGCATAAAGTTTGGATAACTCTTCAATCAAAATACTGACAGACCAACCATCACCAGCAATATGATGAATGGCAACAAGCAATATATGTTCATCAGGTGACGTTACTATGATCTCTGCACGAAACATTAAATCATGAGCTAAATCAAAGGTTTTGTTTGAAAAGACTTCTATATTCGCATTTATAGCCGCTTGTTGCTTTTCAGAGTCTTCTTGATAGCTGGTGTGATCTATTTTATCTAATTTATATTCAGTAGATGGATTAACCTTTAAGACAAGATCTCCTTCCTGTTCCACAACAACGGTACGTAGTGATTCATGTCGATGAATAATCTCTGTCAATGCCTGCTGTAGAGCTGTAAGGTTTAATTTACCCGTAAGTTTTAATCCCGCAGTCATATTGTAGGCTGAATTATTTTCAGTCAATTTATCTATATACCACAACCCCCTTTGCTCAAACGTAACCTGAACATTTTGATCATCTGGTACTTTGACTAACGGTGTATTTTTCGGTACTTGCAAGTCAATTAAAAGCTCGATTAGTTCACTTTTATGGTGTTTAAGCTGCTCCATAATTTCAACTGACATAGCACCTTCCGGAGCATCTACTTTAAGTTTATCTCCATTTAAATGCAGTAAAATACCGTTTTCTTTACATGCTAATAAAAGTTCATTGATTATCATAATTCAAAGCTTTCCATCTTGTTATTTGATCCTTTTGAAGTTATTTGTAAAACATCTTTTTGTAATAAAAGTAGATCTAAGTGAGATGCAAGGTTTGATAACTGGGATGTAATGAAAACTTGCTTCAAAGCCACTTCGATACCATCAAAGTTTTGTCGTATATGACTAAGCATTCGGCTAGCCAGTAGGGAATGACCACCTTGCTCAAAAAAGTCAGCATTGATACTGATTTGGTCTAGCTCTAACAAATCACACCAAATATCAGCTAATTTACGCTGAGTATCCGTTTCAGGTTCTTGAAATTTTTCTTGTGTTATTTCTACATCCCGCATCATCAATACATTGCGATCAATTTTATTGTTTGACGTGAATGGAAATTCATCAATCTGAATGATCAATTTAGGAATAAAGTGTGCCGGAAGCTTAAGTTTCAACTGTTGCTTCAATGCATCAATTTCAATTTTATCTAACGTTCGTTGACTCATAACAAAACCAACCAAGAAGGTTTCATCATTTACACCTTTACGAGGCACAACCACTGAAGAATCAATATGACTTAGTAAATTAAGTTCTGACCCTATTTCTTCAAGCTCGATTCTGTGTCCTCTAATTTTTACTTGAGAATCACTACGTCCTTGCAGCTCTATTTCACCTTGTGCAGTGTACCGCCCTAAATCACCTGTTTTATAGAGTCGCCCATATTGAGGATGCTCAATAAATACAGAGTGAGTTAACATTTCTTTATTAAGGTACCCAGTAGCCAAACCATGCCCACCAATATAAAGCTCTCCATAAACACCAAAAGGTAAAATATTTAGAGCGGGATTCAATATAAAGATGCGCTTCCCAGCTACAGGTTTTCCGATTTTAACGGGTTGGGTTAAATCTCCATTTCGTTCAAAGCAATGAACACTAGCCGTAATGGTCGCTTCCGTTGGACCATAAGCATTAAAAAGTGATACTTGTGATGGCAGATATTGCTGCCAATACGCAATCACATCTTTACTTAATGCCTCCCCACCAAAAACAATTGCTCTTAGGGAATTATTTTGCCAACCTAAATCCAACTCATGCATTTGCTGAATGACTGACTTAAAATACGCTGGTGGAAGATCAATTAAGCTAACTTTATACTTGGTAATTAAATA
The DNA here is from genome assembly GCF_002276045.1 of Pseudoalteromonas sp. NBT06-2. Classification (GTDB taxonomy): domain Bacteria; phylum Pseudomonadota; class Gammaproteobacteria; order Enterobacterales; family Alteromonadaceae; genus Pseudoalteromonas. Next base: position 20,469 of record NZ_NQMR01000011.1, read on the forward strand.
AAGAAGTTTTTCCGCATCCCATATTTCACTACTCCTCAATAAGACTGAGGCCCCAGAAAACAGAGCACAAAATAATTGTTCAAGCGCTGTATCAACAGTCCAAGAAGCGAATTGTAGTGCTACATCTTGTTCAGAAACCACAAGATATTTTGCCATTTCTTTAATATGGATAGCTATGCTTTCATGGGGTATTACGACCCCTTTGGGTTTTCCTGTTGAACCCGACGTATAAATAATATATGCAGTGTCCTTTTGCGTTAACCCAATTGTCGCAGGGGCAATATTGTCGGTTGATTGCTCAGCGACCAACGCCCTAGTTGAAGGAGTATCTATAGACATGGTATTTGTTACAGCTAATATGTCGATAGTATGACTATTAACTAAAATTGTGCTAGCTTGCGCATCTTCAATTATATGTAGAATTCGCTCTTTAGGGTTTTGCTCATCTAGCGGTAAAAAGCCACAGCCAGCCTTTAAAACAGCCATCATGGTTATAACAAGTTCAACTGAGCTAGGTAATAGCACACCCACAACAGAATGTTGCTTAACACCACTACTAATCAAGTAATGTGCTAATTGATTAGCACGCTCATTCAACTCCCTATAAGTGCATCGTTCATCGTTTAGATATAAAGCAATTGCATCTGGCGTTTTTTGAGCCTGTTGCTCAACATATGAATGTAATAACTCAGTGTGTGACGTGGCAGTGGTACGTTCAGAACGTGAAACTCCGGCAATATGCAGCTCTTGTGCCTTAGATAGCATAGGATAAAAATCTATTTCCTGAGCTGGGTCCAGACAAATTGCATCAAGTAAATTAATGAAACTCTGCGAAAACATAGAGATCATGCTTTCATCAAAAATCGCAGTAGCATATTCCCATTCAGCTTTAATCCCGGTTGTATTTTCCTCAAGAACTAGCGTTAAATCAAACTTAGATGTTTGTTCTTTACTATGTATTGGTTCAGCGTTAATACCATCAAGTTCAAACGAATTTTCAAACTCTTCCTGATAAGAAAACATAACTTGGAACAACGGCGTATGATTCACATTTCGCTGCGGCTGTAACTCTTTTACCAACAATTCGAATGGCGTATCTTCATATTCAAATGCTTCTAGTGTGGATGTTTTACTTTTTTGTAAAAGCGTTAGAAAATCGGGAGTTCCTGCCAAATCAGAGCGCAATACAAGTGTGTTAGCAAATAAACCCACAAGATTACCCAATGCCGCGTTACCACGATTAGCTACAGGTGTTCCAACCACAATATCTTGCTCACCACTAAGTCGGTAAAGCAAAACAGTAAATATACAATGCAATAAAATATATGGTGTAACTTCTTGCTGTTGGGCCAAATTATAAACTTTATCCACTTGCTTGGTTGTCAATTCATGACGAAGTACTGCACCTTCAAACGAAGCATCTAATGAACGCACTCTATTTGTAGGTAAATTATGAAGCATAGGTACGTCTTTTAAAGTTTTACGCCAAAATTCTAATTGTTCCTGTGTCTTTTGAATATCTGAGTTTTTTGATTGCCAGTGTGCATAATCACTATAATCTATCGTCAATTTAGGCAGTGCTAATACTTCATTATTTACTTTAGCGTTGTAGCTTGAAGAAATCTCTTTGAGTAAAATAACATTAGACAAGCCATCGCTGGCAATGTGATGTAAAGTAACAAGTAATACTGATTCATCTTCAGCTAGTAACAGTAAACTTGCTCTTAATACCTCTCCTGCACTCAGATCAAAACAGTAATGTAATTCCTCTTGTACCCGCACATTACAAATGTCTTCTTGTGTTGCATTTATTGAAGTTAAATCTTCAACATTGAAAACAAATTTATGCGACCCTCTTACTTGGTATACATTATTATTTTCTTCCAAATAGGCTGTTCGTAATATTTCATGTCGATCAATGACATTATGAAATGCATGCTCTAACGCTACCAAATCAACTTTCCCTGAAAGCCTGAGTCCTAAAGGCATATTGTAATTACCCACTTGGCTATCTAACCTATCTAATAACCACATGCGTTGTTGCGCGTAAGAAGTACTACGCAAGTCTGTTTTCAAGTTATTTAGTGGTAATATTTGCTCTTCAGATACACTTGTTGATGTAATTTGTAGCTCTCTGATTTTCCCTGCTATCGCATAAATTGATGGATATTCAAAAATTGTTTTAAGTGGTAATCGTACACAGTACTGGTGTTCAATCGCATTTATTATTCGATTTGCTGACAATGAGTTACCACCGACAGCAAAGAAGCTGTCAGTTCCACCAATATCAGTAACACCTAATTCTTCAGCCCATGTGCTTTGTAACCACAATTCAACATCACCAATTAATTCAACACGTTCAGTATCACTTGTAGGGATTGGCTCAGGAAGAGATGCTTTGTCTAACTTTCCGTTTGCTGTACGCGGTAATTCATCCAAAATTACAAACAGCTGCGGTATCATATACTGTGGAAGGGTAGTACTAAGCTTAGCTTTTAACTCCGCGGTAGGTAATTCCGAATCCCCTTGAAAGACTAAATAAGCCACAAGTATACTTTCTCCGGAGGAAGACTCTTTTGTCGTTACTGCCGTTTCGTTAATTTCTTGAAACTGCTCTATTTGATTTTCAATCTCGCCAAGCTCAATTCTATATCCTCTAACCTTTACCTGATTATCAATACGTCCTAAAAACTCAACTAAATTATTTGATTTCATGCGCACAAGATCACCTGTAGCATAAAGTCTTTTTTCCACACCATTTATCAAAATATCTGAATGAAATTTAATACAAGTAAGTTCTGGACGTCGCCAGTACTCTTTAGCAAGAGCATGGCCACCAATGTATAACTCTCCAGTTGCGCCTAAAGGTTGCTGAGACATATTTTTGTCCAATACATAATGCTCAACATTAGCTAACGCCCCTCCAAGAAGTAATTGTTCTGGCACGGGAGTATCTTTCGTTATTTTCCTCACCATCGACCAAATAGTCGCCTCAGTAGGCCCATAACAATTCCATAAAGTTTTGCACTTAGGTAATAGTTGTTCGACCAAACTTGCTTTTAATGGCTCTCCACCACTAAGCGCCACCATGTTTGTACGACCTCGCCACCCGGTTGATAACAAAATATTCCAACTAGAAGGCGTTGCCTGCATTACATTAATATTCTGTTCCTCAAGTAAATTAGCTAAAAGTTTTCCATCTTGAACTTGCTCTTTGGCTGCAATGACTAATTGGCCTCCAGAAGAAAGTGGAGCAAAGATTTCAAATAAACTTATGTCAAACGAAATTGTCGTTAAACTAAGCCAGCGATCATTGTGAACCAGCTTCATTTTGCTCTTAGTTGCAAAAAGGAAATTAGCAAAAGAACCCTGTTCAATGACCACCCCCTTAGGAAGGCCTGTCGAACCCGATGTATAAATAAGGTATGCAGGATCATCCTCAGAATAACTGATAAATTCAGCAGGGATAGGTTCACAACTATGGCTTCTTATTTTGTTAGAGACTGTTTCATCATCAATATATAAAACAGTACACACTGAACTAAAAAAAGATTTAAATGATTTTTGGCTTATACAAAAATTTGCCTGGCTATCTTCAATAATGAAAGCCACACGCTCTTTAGGAAATTCTGGATCAACAGGAATAAAAGCGGCCCCTACTCTTTGAATTGCAAGTAGACTGACAATCATATCAAGCGTTCTATCCATCATAAGAATGACAAATTCACGTTTTTTAACCCCCATTTCTAACAACTCTCGCGTCATTTGATTAACTTTGGCGTCAAGTTGGCTATAGGTTAATTTCTGTTTTTCCATAAACAGTGCGTCTTTATTTCCATATTGCTGGGCTGCTGACATAACCCATTGCGGTACACTTCCTTCATAACCATCATTATGATGATTAAAGGATTCAAGCTGTTCCGCTTCATGCTTTGCAAATATGTTAAAATCTTTTAACAGTACATCTTTATTATCAATAGCAGTCAGAATTAAGGGCTCAATACGAGCCATTAATAACCTAATATCTTCATCATCAAAATAGGCAACGTTATAATCAATATATAACGTAACTGGCAGCTTTTTATCATACTCGCATAAAGACAATGTTAGTGGCGTCTGTTCATATCCATGGTTACTGTATTCTGTCGCGACCGACTGACCTTCAAAGTCCAACTTAAAATCAAGTTTTTGGTAGTTAAAAATTATTTGAAAAAGTTGTTCTAAACCATTTTCTAACATCCCTACTTCTCTATTAATCTCCCCTAAACTTAAGTTTTTGTTACGGTAGTTTTGCTTTGACTTTAACGTTACATACTTAACCAATTCCGCAAATGTAAGATCTTTATTTATTTCAAAACGGTTAGGTGCAACGCTCATAAAAAGACCGATAATCCCTTTAAGTTCTTTTGTTTTACGATTATGTGCAGGTAGTCCAATTACAATGTCATCATTAGATGACACTTTCGCAAAATATAAACATAAACAGGATAAGAAATAACTCAACATACCTATATTCTGTGCTTCTAACTTGCCCATTAGCTCTTGATATGGCTTAGCCTCTATCTCTAAGTCCATTCTCCGACTATGAATAATGCCATTAGTAGTATCTTTCTGCTGGTACTCTATCTGGAACACAGACTCAGGAAGAGTCTTAAACTCTTCTTTCCAATATTCAATACAAGATTGCCTTTTCGGATCAGAACACGTATATGGAAACACCTTTAACGTATCCACAAATGAAGGTAGTTGTATAGCTTCTAGTTCTGATATTTTTACTTTACTAAGCATGTGATACGCATGAAGTAGATGTTTACACCAGAGCGTGAAGCCCCACCCATCAATAATAATGTGGTGAACTTTCATAAAGTACCAATGTTCAGTAGAGTTTATTTTTATTACCGAAGCCTGGTGTAGACAGCCGCCCATACTAATGTCTTTTGCAAACTCGGTATCAACCCATTCTTTAGCGGACACAGTTGGGCATGCAACTATCGAAAAGTCTAATAATTCAAGCTCATCATTAACGTTATTGTTTAATGTAAACACGGGTGAGTGTTCATGCTCAGAAAGCTGCATTTGACAAATGTCAGACTTCCTAACAATTAGGCTGTATGCCTGCTGTAAACGTTGATGATCAAATTCACCTTCCAGCTTCAAGTACCCACCAATATTCGATACTGGTGTTCCTGCATACTTCTGATCAAAGAAGTAAATATCAAGCTGAGCTGCTGACGGTTGGTATATCTCGTTTATAAGAGTATGTTTATCGTGATTCACTGATACAATTCCATTCATTAAATAGCGAAAATTAGGGGAGAAAAAGCCTTATTATGGGGCTACGTCATCTATTACTAGTTCCGACTGACATTCCTTAATATTGATCAACAGCTTAGATATAACAGCTTCTCTATCACCATAGAATGCCTGCAATTGACTACTACTCTCCTTTAAAAATGGTCCATTCAGGGAATTACCAGCCAACAACCTTTCTTCAACAAGGTAAACCTCAACCATAGAAAGCTCCGAACTTGAAGTCACTTTAAAACTTGCACTTTGTCCTGCTAATCCAAACACAACAGGGCGATAACCTAACTCAGTGTTTAAATCTTTCGATGGATCAAAAGTTAATGCTTTTCCGTTAACTTCAACTTGCTCAGGAAGGTAGTTGGTTGGGAAAAACATTCTTAATAGTCCATGCTTATGTGTAGGAGTAAAGACAGCTTCGTACACATATTTTCCTGAAGTAATATCACAAGCCTTTAACTCATAACTAGGCGTCGAATAAGGCAAAGGTTGAGACTTTACATGTCTTTGAAGGTATGTAAGCCAAGGGTAAATATGATCTTGTTCATAATCATTAGGGTTCTCAGTTATAACCTGTTCAGGTGTAACACCATAGTCTTCAACAATTAAAACCTGACGATTTTTGTTACGGTCATCTACTTTTAAGAAATTCACCACATTTGGAGGAGTACTTGCAAGATCGTCTGTAAGAACAGGCGTATACGCGACGAACAAAATGCTTAAAGCTAGAGCGAGGGGGTACAGGTATTTGTACTTTTGATTTTCAAAACGAGTCAACAATGGCATAAATAGCGCGATACCGAACGCACTAAATACCGAAAATGCAACACTCATACTTTGGCCATAAGCTAAATCCAGAGTCAGAGCCACTTTGATAAAGAAGTATAGTGACAGAATCGCAGCTGAGCCGACTAAGATAGACGATGGTAATTGCTTTTTATCCAAGAGTTTAGAGCACAACAAAGCACAAACAAGTAGTAGTGTAGGAAGCACAAATATAATACTGGTTTTTGGCAACAAAAAGACGGTTATCAAACTCAACATTAACCACCAAAATAGCTGCGCTTGTTGATACGCTTTTTGCTTGATAAAACGTTTAACCAACAGCATGGTTAATAAGACTGACACCAGGACCCATAACATAAAATAGGTCTGGCGCTGTTCTGCCATAAGTTGCCCATCAGTTACAATAAAAGAAAGCAAACTAGAGGCAACAATGTTAAACAACACAGTAATAATAATAAATAATGGGAAGACAAAAACAGCCTTAACTTTTTCCCTTACCAAGCTGGTTTTGGTCCGATATCTTAAAGTACACCAAATAAACAAACCAAAGCTAACAACAGCAATAAATTGCAGTAAAGTAAACGGTAGGATCAACATTACCGCTCCAAAAATATCGCTATATGCCGACTCACCAATCTCACTATGATTGAAGTCTTCCATCATATAAGATTGAGTTAAGCCTACCAACGTTTTACCAAGATGGTTTATGCTTGCAGGGTCCAACTGTTCTATATTGTCATCTGCTGTATGGTAAAAACCACTATTTTCTATCAAGCCAAAGTTTAGTCCCGTTAAACCATGCTTTTTGAATACGGTAAAATCAGTATAATTAGGTAATTGGTCATAGATATCATTTAATGCAGACAACGCATTATATTTTATGTCTAACCCACTATAAGTTCTGATGAGTGCAGAGTTATTGGCACCTGTTTCAAACAGATAAGCAAGACCTGTCGTACCCATTGAGTCGGCATTAATAACAACTTTAACGGATTCAAAAAGAGGGTGTTCTTTAGCAAATACCTTTGCCCCAAGAGCACCGACTTCTTCAGCATCAGAAAATAGGAAAATGACTGTATTATCTGGCTTACTATTCATAAGTATTCGACCAGCTTCCATCAAAATACCTATAGCTACACCGTTATCACTAATACCTGGAGAAGCTTCTACAGAATCATAGTGAGCTGAAATCATTACTGCATCTTTAGACTTACTTCCTGCGCGAGATGCAATAATATTTGCCACAGGAGCACAAGTTGCAACAGCACATTCAAATGATGCTTGTACTTCCACTTCATAACCAAGTTTCCGCATATATTTAACAATATATTCACGACTCAAGGTATGCCCTTCAGAACCCACTCCACGATGACCAAATTGAGCTAATTTGGTTATTTTTTTAATGACATTTTCATAAGAAAAGTCAGCTTCATTTAGTTGCCAATTTGGATCTATCTTGTGATCTGTACTAAGGCTTTGCATTTTCATTAGTGCAAATACAACAACTAAAAAAACAACACTTTGAACTATGTTTTTCATTATCCTTACTCCAAGTAATTCAGGGGTTGTAAAAAATATACTTTTTTGAGAGAAAAAAAACGCATGAAGACAACGTATAACACGCTGTCCTCATTCATAAAATTAAAATTTAATTAGGTGGGTTATTAAAAATAAGTACTATATTTTGCTGTAATTGACTTATTGCTATAATCAAATTGATCCTCTTCATAATTAGCCCCATAATTTAAGACTACATAAAAAGAGTTACCAGGATTCAACTCCCAGTGAAACCGACTATTTATTCCTAAGCTTTTAGATAAATCATCGTACTGAATAGTGTTTGAAAGGCTAAGGTTATATGCGAAGCTTGTTGTGGATTTTATTCTTGCTAAATTAACCTCTTCATTTTTATCATTAACTGTCATTGATAAGTTACTGTAGTAAACAGATACATTTGTTTTTAATAGTTTTAAAACATCCACTGACAAGCTAAACCTCTCATAATCGCCACCATAACGCTCTCCTGTTACATAGCTGATAACAGATGAAAATTTACGATGCTTAGCTGTTGCAACCGTTAACCAGTAGCGAGTATCAGAATAATAACCTTCTTCAACAAAGAGTTTATTAAACAATGGAAAACCCTGTGCTAATCTATCTCTATGGTTTGAAAAACTTAACTGAATACTATCTCCAGCATGATTATCAACCTCAACTAAATTTAGGTAAGTTTCAGATGATACAAACTTATTATCGACGCTTGTAAAATGAGTGGAATAAAGGCTAGAAGAAAAAGACTCAATAAATTGATCTTTAAATCGCCATTTATACGCAAAATCCGTTGTGTATTGACGAATGCCGGTTCGAGCAATGAAACCTAAACCTGGATTAAAATTATCTTGAACTTCCGAAAGACCTAGCCTCGTATAAAACTTATCATTTGGCAATTCAACCATAAAACCATATGCGATATCTTTATCCGAAGATGGTGATGCTGCTGAGTTTGAATGTTGAAACCAAGTATTGACATTAATAATATTATTGCCAAAAAGGTTGTTACTTCGATAGATGTAATCAATACCAATCACATTATTACTGTCATCAGTTGTAGGATCACCATAGGTTGCAATTGTTCCTATCTGATGCGTATCATCAATTTGATAAGATAAACGCCCAACCATAAGGTTTTTAGCTCCGGGCCTATCTTCATGGTCAACTCTCACTCCCAACAACCCATAACTGAAATTGTCATTTCGACCGGATATTTTAACCCCTACATCAATATCTTCAGGGCGACCTGTACTATCAAGTCCTATTTTTCTTGAATGAAATGGCATACCGTTTGCTGTAAGAATACCTATATTTCCATTCAGCCCACCAAATTCAAAAACGCCTGCATCTTCGAGGAAAAAATCTCTTTTTTCAGGAAAAAATGTGGAATACTGTTCGTCATTCACAACTCGATTATCTACTTCTACAGCAGAAAAATCGGTATTAAGAGTCACAATAGCTTTATTCGAAGAATCAATGTTATAAATAAAATCTAAGGAAGGTTTAAACTCATATTTAGCATCTGAAGTAGATGTATCTATGCTTGATACACTGATAGCACTTCTAGCTTCCCATTTTTTGGCACTTTTATAAAAGTTTAGGCCGAAAAGGGTTCCAATTGAAGCTGGAGAATAGCGTTCTTCATTTTGAGAAATACTTTGCCAGCGACTTTCTTCTCTCTTTTTAGCTCTATACCTGGTTACGTTAAAGCCCCAATCAACTAATTCACCTTTCTTGCTAGACATGATATTCAATGGAATTTTCATTTCAAATGACCAAGAATCTTCATTTATTTGTGTTGCAGCTTCCCACCTGCCATCCCATTCAGGAATAATACGACTGTTGTTTTCTACCAACCCTTCATTTCGCACTCCATTTGGGTTTATTGCAAACCAATAGCCATTTCTCTTATCGTTAAATGTATCTAGCAAAATGAAAATGTAATCGTCTTCAGTTATTTCTTTGCCTTGCGACATGATATTGGCAACAATATCGCTCTTTTTTTCTTTTATCAATCCAGAGAAAAAAATGAACTCTTCCGAGTAGAGAATATTAATTTCCGTATTTTCTGAAGGGAATCTTCCAAGGTAAGGTTTTACAATTTTAAAGTCTGAGACTGAAGGCGCATTAGCCCATTCCTTCTCACTCAACACACCGTCTATTTTTATATTTTCATTAGTTTTCATCGCAGAAATTTCAGACGATATCACATTGAAAGATATAAAGAATATGAAAGATATAAAGAAAAATATATTTCTCTTACTACACATCATTTTAACAATCCCTATATTATTTTTTATAACACTTTCTCATTGAATACTAAATAAATACTGACGCTATTTATTATCTGTAATCAATAGAGTATCTATGTCCAATTTTTTAAAAAGTGGATTCTATTCAACTTTGCTGCATTACTCAAGTCTTAATTCTTAATTCTTAATTCTTAATTCTTAATATGAACAAATTATCAGACTGGACTAAGTCAGTTTAATTGATCTACTGAGGTGCAGACATTTAGTTGATGGTATGAGTTGAGTGATGATGACTGAAGAATTTTGAAAAACTATTGTAGTAGCGGCGTTTATTGACGTTGGCATTGACATAAAAGGTCAATGAGGCCTAGATTTTATCCCAAAACATGTAACACTTAATTGAGGTGCGCGCATGCACGGTTTTACCTCTTCACCTTTTTAAAGAACCGCTGGTACTTCATTTGGTGCAAGACCTGCAATGCCGCCAGTGTGGTAACGTTTAGCAAAATTAAATGCAGATGTGTGACTACGCACAATGTTTGAGATTGGTCTTATTTATGGTAGTTTATTTAAATGGGCAGCCATTAAATTCATTATGATTGAAAATATGACTTTTCAGTCATAATGTCTGAGAATCAACAAGCAATATTTAGATCACATATTGCGCATTGCGGAAATGAGCCTTGAAATATTTAACATTTATTATTCAAGAATATCTATTAATAAGACCATTTGAGGAGATAAATTTCTGAGAGGAAAAGATCTGCTTATTGGTAAATTCGGCAAATAGTGGCGGTTTTAGGGTGGTGTTTACAGGTGCGAAACGGTTCTGTGCATACATTAACTATTACTTTCTTTTTTATTATTCTTTCCATAATTATTTACAGCTATATTATATCAAGCCAAAACATTAGTGTATTTATTTAAAGCCTTATTAAGTGTTTCAATAAAAATAACTCTGCAAGGTTGCTTGCTATATTTGCGCTCAAAATTGAAGTTAGATTGTCTTCATTTCGGCTTCTATCTTCTCTATCTCGCGCATCAATGCTTGTTTCTTCTTAAGCGCACTTAGGTATTTCTCTGTGCGCTGAAGGTCCTCTTGTGCCTCAACAGCCTTACTTTCATCAATAAAAGACTTACTTGATGTATCCAACGCTATTTCACCAATTTTGTTTTCAACCAGTTCGAGTTGGGCCTGAAGCGCAGCTTCAGCAGGGTTTGCCAGTTTCATTCTTTCTATATCGTGGGGTTTCCATCCATTATCTTCAAGTCTTTTGTAGCGTGTTACTCTTGCTGTGATTTGCTTGATTTCAGTGGCATAGGACGCTTCTTTGTACTCCCATTTAGTAGCCTGTTCAGAATCATGGCCATGAAGGTTTCGTGCTTCCTTAGCCATCTTACGGGCTTCGCGCTTGGCATTTTGAAGTACACGTATTTGTCGATCCATTACCTGAATATTATTCAGTTTTGACTCCAACTCAGCAATCCTGGTAGTAGTTTCAATAATCTCTTTTTTGAGCTCCAAAATACGCTCAGGATACGTTTTAGGAGTACGTCCATGCCTTTGCCCTGATTTTTCGGTAGCCTTCTTAATCGCTGGCTCATCAGCTCCTGCCTCATCCCATTCAGTCAGAGTATCAGCAAGTTTGCGTTGTGCTAATAGTAACTTACGATCTAGTATAGTGAACTCATCTTTTGACTTACGGCCGACTGATTTAACAGTATTGTTCTCTAATAGCGGATCAACAACGGCATCAATAGAAATGTGCTGCAAGCCTTCTTCCGACTCATATACTCTGATATTAGTCATCATTTTCTCAAACTTGTCTTTTTCTATTTGCAAGAATGTGGCGCGTGATTTTGGACGAATGCCTGGGCCTGTGATAGCATCAATCTCTGCTTGGTTATCGCCTTCAACATCAAATACAGTCTGTAGCTCGGCTACATGCCCACGTTGTCTCAGTGCCGCTCTACGCATTTTATCAATGGTATCTAGATGCGGTCTTCCCATTTGTTTAGCCATAGTTCCTCCCCCCGAAAGATCATTTGATGTTTAAATTATACTTATCTATTAATATTTTACAACTTATTAATTATAATTTCGCTTAAACACTGTATTATTTACAATTTTATTATATTGTTAAGGTAAGTTAAATACAAAACAAAAAGAGGGCTAAGCCCCGGAGTTCATCATGAAAATATTATTTATCACTACAGCAGCAAAAACACGCGCTTGTGTACTAGACGAGCAACCAAATATTGATTTCAATAGTATTGAATGCGGCGAGTACTCAACTGAAATCGCAAAAGATTGGATTACAGATCCAGAGCAAAAAGACTTACTTGAGTTTGCAATAACAGAAGAAGAGCGCTTTGATAAAGTGGCGGTTGTTTGCGAGTACAAGAACTACAATAAGACAGTTGAAAAATACAGGTCGATTGAATCAAGAGAGCGCTTAGCAAAGTACCCTCATACGCACGGTGGTGAGGTTGGCGAGAGAAACGTAAATAATCAAGAAAGTATACGTCGATATGAAAGAGAACAAGCACCTCTCATGGAAGCTAGACTGCAAGAGCTTTTGAACGCTCACGATAAAAGAATGGAAACCTGTAACGCATAAACAAAAAAGCCCCGACCTGGGGCTTTCTTCTTATGCTGCGTCAGACACATCGACCACAGGGCTTGGTGAGCTACTTGAGTCAGTATCCACTGTATTAGCGGCAGTCTGAGCCTTGAAGGTAGCAATCTTGGTTAGATTGTCTTCAATGTCAAAACCAGCCCTTAGTACGCCTCTGCGCTTAAGTTCAGTAAGATATTCCTCATTAGTTAAGGTTTCTTCTTCATAAGCTTTGCTCAATGCATTCAGCTCTTCAGAGCTCATTGTAACGCCATAATCAGTATGAATATCTATTGTAACGTCCAAATCATCAACTAATACAAATTTAGCCATGGTCTTTATTACTAAAGCGGCTGTATCCGCAAGATTTAAAGCCATTGCAGATAATAAGCTGTTGTTACCATCGGCACTAATAGCTCTACCCGTAGCTGTCTCAGCTCCCTGTTTATTTGTTACGAATTCCATGCAAAGTGTCTGCATTTGAAACTCAAGAGAGTTTATAGATGTGCGAGTAGATCCAGTGCCTTTTGCATCATGACCAACATAATACATATCTGCGAATTCACTGGTTCCCATAATCATATTGTCACTGCCAATTTTGAGCGGTTTATCTGGATCGAGACCTTTTGCAAACAAAATAGGAATATTTGCGATATGTTCAGTTTGTGATAAGTCGCTCTCTTTTTGATAGTGCAAATGATTAAGGTCGGCCATATCTTGAAACGGTGATTCACAAGACATGAATTCGGCACTTTTTCATCTACATCAGCATAATAAGTAAATAAAGGGATTTCATTGATATTACCACCACCAAATATTGTCCATTCACTAATTTGTTTTGGGTGATGATCCTCACCTTCTTCAAATAAAGCCCACTCAACGACACCATTAAATTTACGATATGTTCGCTCACGCTTAACGGTCTTGATACTTAATCCATCTTCAGCCATTTCCTTTCTATCTTCAGAAAAGGTTAGTATGACAAGTTCACCATTGAGCTCCTGAGCATCAAGAATGGTATCAGGATGAACCACACGAGCATAAGGCTTAGCATTACTATCTGCATCGACAAAACCGTGACAAATGCCATTCCAAGCTCCTTCAATTTTAATCTTACGGAATAAATTGTGCAGAGATGTTCCAGAGCCATCGATATTAGTTTTTATTTGCTCCATCAAGTCGGTAGCAGCCTTGCGTTTCGATTTTGTTTCAGCTGTCATGGTAGTGGAGAATGGTTTCGCGCAGAGTTTTTTAATTGCATCTTTAGTAAAGTTAGCGAAGACCGAGCGCTTCAACCTTGCTTGATATGGGTCATACTTGCCATGTTCAGTTTCATATGGTTGCTCAGCCATAGAACGAGGCAAAAATTGCTCACCGGCCTCTCTCATGCCCTTTGTTCCTTTTCTGATAGTTCGCATTAGCAAACGGTCTTTATATGCTTGAGCAAGATGCTCTGAACGCTGTTGGAATTGTCTCATTGTATTTCGCCTTTGTTATTTTTATTGTCAGCAAATAGGTGTTAGAAGAAACCTTTGCGGGTTATTGTTTTGGGTTTTGCTTTTTGAGTTAATCTGTACGCAATTGCATCCCATAAGTGATCATCAGGACCCTTAGCAACTTCCTCTGGATTATTCTCATTTCGGTGATGTTCAGGAAGGAATTTTATGCAGTACCGGCAAGTCTTGAAAAAGTAGATGTGTGGCCTTTCAAAATCTTGCTCTTTAGTAGCACTTAGTCTTTCAATCATTATCTGAGCACTAAGTTTTCTTGAGCCTGTTGCTTTGTACGAATCGGTCCACTTAATTCCCTCAGCCGCCATCTCTTTTTCAACTGAAGCACCAGTGCCTTTATCTAGCTTTCCACCTTTTCTGATACTTAAATCAGCCGGACCTGGCTCAACTTTTGTGTGATTGGACAGAATTCCTTTTAGTAATTGTTCTTCCTTTTTTTTGATTCTACGAGCTACCGGCCTAGCTGATAACTGAAGACCTCTATTGCGCTCAACTTGATTACCGTGAGCATCCTCTTCAGTACCATAATCTTCTGCAACTACAATTAGTGAGCCAGATGGAGGGCAGAATATTTTTCCATTTGGAAGCTTGACCTCTTCACCATTCGCTTCTGCTACCCAAACGGTGGCAAATGGAGGTGCTGTGCCTTCATCAAATGCTCTATTTACAGTCCAGTTTTTGGGAATAGTAAACGGATCAATCTCCATATGTTTTGAGCATAAACCGCCAAATATTGCACTGTAATCAACTGAGTTCCAATCCCCATATAGTCAGGCGGCACGTAGTACAGGATCTTTAATACTATTAAGAAATCTCTTATATACATCAGGTAATTTGTAATTCTCAATGTATGAGCAAAATATGTGCATTTTATCCATTACACCATCAACAAATTTAGGCACCCCCTGTTGACAGCTAGTAATGAAATATTCTTTTACCCATCCTTTCCCACGACCATAAGGATTAGTTGTTGCCCTTGTTTGCATTGGTGGCAACAAAGGTTGTTCTAGAGTCGGTTGATAACTATGTCTCAAGCATGAGCGCATTGACTGATAAACCTTGTCATCAGGCCATACCGTCAGCTCATCAAATGCAACATATTGGAATTCTTGACCGTGATATTTTTCGTCATAATCTTCAACAGTTTTACAGAAATCAAATGTTAACTTCTCACCTGTCACGAAGGTCCAGCTACGCTCACTTTTATTATACTCAGCGCCAGGAAAGGCTCTAGGAATCATCTTTTTGGATTTCTTGATTAAATCCTTGAGTGACTTAATTTCTCGCCTTAAAATGATTTCTGACCACCAGATACCCCAGCCTTTGCCTACGTGCTGTAAGTAGTTTGGAATCAATACCTCTGACTTACCTGTGCCACGACCACCATGTATCAATAGTTCACTAACAAGGGTTTCCGGCTGACCTGCCATTAAAAATATTTCTTGGCCACTTTTCTCCAATGGTCCCCAGACAGCCTCTTTGACTGCCTTTGCAACCTTCTTAATTTTATCTAGTGCACTAGCCATGATTACTCCATCAATAGCACAGCTTCTAGCACTTCATACTGATCCCAATTATGTGGAGATTTACGTGCAGGATCATGAATTTGTTTACCATTCCAATACACAGCATGAAGTTCGCCATATGACGTTTTAATAGTAAGTATCGCTCTTAGGCCTGTGCACATTTGCTTAACATCTGAAGTAGTAAATAAATTGCGTTGAGCTGCCTGTGGGTCCAATTCAGCTAAAGCTTCGCGTGTTTGCAGTAATACCGGTTTGTATCGTTTGTATTCATTGAGCACAAGGAATTTAACGGTTTCCTGGGCTGTTACGCCAATACCGTCTACCTCGTTTGGCCATTGGGTAGTAATGTCTTTATATGATGTATCTAGGGCCATAGCTAAGGCGCAAATACCACAATCATATATGGTTCGTTGATTAATCATTATTAGAGTCCTGTGACTGCGATTCAGCTACGGTCTGAGCAATAGCGTTTTGTTGTTGAAGTGCAGCATTCATGAAATCAGCAGTGGTTGCTGTTGCGGGAACTTGAATAACGCCTGATTCAAACGCTTTGGCAAGTTGCTGTTGAATTTGCTCTTGAATTTGTTTTTGTAGAAGTGCATTTGGATCGGAGAACTCCCCTGGTTTTTCTATACCAGCCAAGTACTTTGTTACATGAAAATTTGGTTTTTTGGTCATTTCGCCTTCCTCGTTGTACTCGGGGAAAGCATGCACCGCCATTGATTCAATAAGATTAAGTCTGTACTTGCCACTTCCATCATTAGCTGACTGCAAAAACGTGAGCTTACGGCAGCGTAGCGTGACATCGTGAATTTTCAGACGTAGCTTGACCTAGACAGTTAAGCCTAAGTCATTCTGTTTTGGTGGTTTTATCTAAGTTATTGAGCTTTTAGCGAGGTAATTCCATGGCAAATAATTTTTAGGATTAGCTTTTACTTGCTCATGCTCTCGTTGTAATGCGGTGAAGTAGTCAAAGACATTGATACCAGCCTCACTTGCCGTCGCGATAACCGAGGTAATTACATCACCAATCGTTGCGCCCAGTAAGGTTTTGTGGAACATCGCGTTTTTTCTGTCTCTGACGATAATTTTGAGCATCGCTTCAATACGGTTATTATCTATTTTCACGCCTTCTGTTTTGCAGAAGTAGCTCAGACCGACATAGTGTTTGATAAAATAGCGAATAGCTTTGCCTAAGCCGCTATTTTCTTCAACGGTTTCGTTGGCAAAGTGTGTTTCTCCCCACAATTTTATTTCTTCCATAATGGGCATTGAGTGTTGCTGATGATATATAAGCCTTGCGCTGGGGCTTAAGTTTTCTTCTTTGGTGTAATCATCATTGACCCATATTTCACCATAGCGCTCAAGGACATACTCAACTTCTTCAGGAAAGTGATTAATAACATCAACAAATTGTCGCCTAGCATGGCTATTACATAGTGACGTGATTGCCTCCCTCACCGTCGGGCGATTACTCGCAAGGGCATCGCTCATGATAAGTGGCTTAGCGTAGGATTGGCTGCGTTTGTGCAAAATACTGTCGATGAATTCACCCGCATGGCCAATGTTGGTTTCAAATAAAACAATGTGGTGGTTATCCGCAATGGTGGCGATAACGCCTGAGGTATAAACGCCTGTGCGTGTACGGGTTTTATCACTGTTACGTGCTTGTTTCTCGATTGGCTTTGCGTCAAGAATGCGGTTGGTGGTGTCGTCTAAATAGTAATGTTTGGCGTCGCTCGCTAAATTAAAGAGCAATTGGTATATGGGATAAATATCATTACAAACAAGCTCTACTTGGTCAAAGACCGTTGAGGCGGTGATTTTTACCCCGAGTAACTTTTGAATACTGCTTTGGCGATAAAAAGGCAACCCCGCAAAGTATTTGTAAATTGCCATGAGTGAGCGGGCTGAATAACCATACTTTTGATTACTTAAGCCATCGGTTAATACCTCATCAGGCAATGGCGCAGTAAAATAAGCACCGCAGGTATTACAACGCAGACGCTCTATCACATGCTGCTCGGGTTTAAACGGGCTTTGCCCTGTGATACGCAGCAAGCTACCTGGCTCAGTTTTATATACTTTACCCGTTAAGCACTCAATACAGCTGTCACCTTTATTAAGGTCTTTTAGTGGGTGAACGATAATCGTGGGTTTAACAGGCGTGAAGCCCTCTTCACCATCATTTTTATGCTTTTTGTTTTTCTTGTTTGATAACGTTTTCGCTTTTTTAAGCACTGAGCCTAGCTTTTCAGATGATTTTTCAATACCCAATAATTTACGCAATTTATGCACGGTAACGTCGTGGTTTGCTAAGCGAGTTTGCGTGGTCGCTAAGGTCATTAAAGCGTCAAGCAATAATTGATAGTCTTCGGGACTCAACGCCAGATTATTTTCTTTGGCTTCACTGACGCGCTCTATTAACGCTTCAAGTGCTTGTCCATCAATATCGGTAAAAGGCTTACTCACGATACATCCAGTATTCAGTATGGGTTACAGGTTGATTTGACGGACATTATGATCCGATAAAATGAAAAATCAAGTAATAATCTCTTTATTATTTCACCCTAAAAAGTGATCGGTTTTTTGCCATGATAGATCGTTATTGCACGGCAAGAGCATTACGAATTTTATACAAGTTTAGTTTGAAATTTAATCTAAACAGACTTGTGTGGAGCTTAAATCTGTAGATTTTTTTGAACCAGCATATAAAAACAGTTTATTTGATTTGTTTTTTTCAAAAAGGCGATGTCAATACCATTTATAATGCTCTTGCCCTGATCGTTATTGCTCAACAGTTGCCGTAATTGTTTTGCGATGAGTGGTTCAATGTTATTGTTTGAACTCGGCCACGAGGTAAACTTGCCTTTAGATAAGCGCTTGGTCATCAGCCAAAAACCAGTGCCGTCATATGATAATGCACGCACCATGGTTTTATTGCGATTGATAAAACAAACACAGTGCCTGAACGTGGATTTTGGATGAGTTTATGACGGCAAATAGCGGCTAAACCATCAATACCTTGACGAAAATCTGCGTGTGCAATAGCGACTAATATATGGGTATCAGCGGTGAGGTGGATCATGACTTCATTGCGCCAACGAGTGAAATAAGCATGTCACTATTAACAACGCCAGATAAATGCATCTGATCGCCACTGGCAAAGCACAGCTCAACCTTTACAGACGGCTGTGTTGGTGAGTCTGAAATAGGTAAATGAACAAATTGCGGCTTTACCTTGGTGGGCACAGTACAGTGTCGCCATTGCTTGAGCTGACTGCCGCTGAGCCTTAGTGCAGATGTTATTTGGCTAGAGGAATAATGATGAAGTAATGCGACGGCTTGCTCACGCAATTCGGTAGGTGTTGGCACTTGACGGCCATTTCGGTTGCTACGCCAGTGCTCAAAAGCAGTAACGACTATTGATAATTGATCTTGGTTTAACATGATTGCATCCTAGTAGTGGAGGTTGCACTCATTAAATCAGATCACAAAATGGAAGTTGATCTATGCTGCCGTAAGCTCACGCAAAAACTGCAAATGAAGCTTATCTAATGCCGTTAAGTCTGACTTCTCTATATTGCCTTCGGAAAGTTGCTCTATTAGCTCTTCAGCATGTGAGCGATAGTAATGATAAGTGCGTTCACTTATGCCAGCTTTGATTGCTGCATACTTAGCAGGAAGTCGCTCACGGTACTTCTCAAATTGCTCTATGAGCGCCTTTGTAAGCTTTGGTTTTCTGCCAGTCATAATGGGACCTTGTTATTATTATTTTTTGATTTGGGCAGCGCTTCGCGCTAAGGAGAGCCAGTTCTCTTTTATGATGGTCACCCACATTAGTTGAGGTTTTTTAATATTCTTTAAAAGAAAAACAGCGTTTAATGTGGGTAAAGTTGAAAATCACAGGAGAGGAGGCTGAAATAATACTGGCTAAGATTCGCCGCATTGCGGCGGCATAAAGCAAAATTAGAGCTTGTAGCGTGCTACTTGTTTCTTTAATTCTTTGATTGCTTGTTCGTGTTTAGCGATGGTTTCAGGCCTCTTTGCACTTTTAGCAAGAGCCTTAAGCTTTTTAATCTTTATATCAATATCGGTCTTATGCTTATAGTGATACGGATTATGACTAAAGTCCTTAGCCCAATACTTAAGAAGATTTTCAAAAACAACTTTAATATCAGTACTTTTGCCAAAGGTATTCGCCCAATTAATAATCTTTCCCTCAAGCGAATTGCAATGTCGGTGCAAAGGATCTCTCATGTGACCAGTGCCGTAATCATGATCGCCAACTGGATCTTTTAATATAGGCAATTGGCACACAGGACAGATACCATTTTGTTCTTCAAGTTTCTTTAGTACAAATGGCTTGATTTGAGGTTGAGTTAGCTTAGCTGTTATCATTATTTTTATAGCCTTATCTGAAGTTTTAATGTGGGAGCTCAACAAGCGAAGTACAGTATCTCTAACTATCGTATTTGCTATCTTCTTCACCCCGATATTCAACTGGTGTTGAGGGGGTTGAGCTGAATGAAGGGAGAGGCCTAATACATGAAAGTAAACAAAGGCCTCAATAGATTATGCAGTTGCCACCAGGCGCTTATACGCATCGCCTTGAACGAATTCATCAAACGCATGCGTGTAACAGTAATAAAAACCATTAACTTCACACCATTCTTCTATAGTACGCGTTGAGCCATCTTTACGGACCTTACACCACGGCAAATGTATTCCTTCTTCTTGAAGAATGAACACAAATGTAATGCCAAGCTGTTCAGCAATATGTATGTATTTCATTGCCTCAGCTATATCTCTAAAGCAGCCTTTAATTTCAAAAAATATTCGCTTATTTAAATTAGAAACAGCGTCAGGCTGATGAGTGTGTTTTATTGAATATTCAACTTTGTGCTCAATCGGTTCGTACTTCGCATTTTTTAGCAAAGTATTATTAAACATGTGAAATTCAGGCCATGAGCGGTACGGAGCAGGTGCAGGAGCTATTTTAAGGAAGTTATCACTATCAGATACTCTAGGCTGTTGCTTGGCTTTGTTATAGCCATTCCAATCTACATCATGAAGATGGGCAATTGCTAATTCTGAATACTCAAGATGCTGCATATGAGTTAGCTCGTTGATTTGTTCTTTAGTTGTAATTTCACCAAGCATGAAACACCTCTCATTATGCTATCAAGCAGGGTTTAAGATTCCCTGAATGTAACGCAAGTAAGTCATAATGATGTCTTTGCAGTCTAAATGGCTTATTACAAAGTAGTGCTGCATTACGTGGCTTGCAGCCTAGAATGCCAGATATTTTTTCGTAATCGTATATTTGTTTTACCGATCCACGACCATCATATATAACCAGACCATGCTTCTTGAAAAATGCTAGAAGGTCATCTAGCGTAAACTCTTCAAAGGGCTTCATTTTGTTTCTCCCACCTCTTATTCTTATACCCTTACTTTACCAACTCACACTCTTATATCAAGTATTATTTACAATTTTATTATCTTTTTAATAACACAATTAATTGCCATCAAACATATGAATGTGACGGCATATAAGTGCTAATATTTTATTTATATCAGTATTTACAATAAGGATATATAAACATGTATATATTACTTATACCGATAAGTATATCAACGCCATGCAAGTGACAGTATAGAATTTATATCAATATAGAAATAATAATTATACTCTTGTCTTATAACTTTTATATTAAGATAAATATAAGTCAGAGGCGCTAAAAATATACTCACGCGTACAGAAAAAAGCATTATTTACCACCTTATTAAAAAGGCAGTTTACACATCCATCTTTTGTGCTCAAATTCCTCAATCATTTGCAGTACAGGCTGATGATTTTTGAACAACCAGCGCTTCGTTTGTTGCTTATATCGCTCACTGACGGAGCATGCTTGAGACTTGATTAGTGATGCGATGCACATAATTGAATTCGTATTGTAACCGCCAAAATAATATATGGTTGAGCGTATAGAGTCTTCCCAATTCTTCGTTGACAATGCGATATAGATTGCAGCCAAGACTACATTTTTAGCATCACCATTAATCTTTAGATTTTGCTGGAGCTCAATGTGATCTTTAGGTCGTTCATAATTAAAATTAGCTAGCAAGTAAGCATAAATTTCATCTACTGACTTCTTTTGTCTAACCCCATAAACAACATAGCAAACTGCCTGAACACTAAAAACAGCTTCATCACTATTGTGGGTAGACCGACAGCTCTCAGCCGCCAATTCCAGTATCTGGAAAAGGGGGATATCCAGCATTCCAATGACCCCTGCGCGAATCGCTGCGCCGCTTCCAGTGCTTTCTTGCATGTAGTTTATATCGCCTTGCAGCAGCCAAAATTCAGTAGCATCATCAAAATTAGTAACAGTATTTTGCTGGCCCCACTTCATGAAACACTCACTAAAATCAAGATCATTCATTAATGCATCTGCTGTACTAGCGAGCATTAATGAATGCGATGAAATTGCGCTTTTAGCACTTGTTAGCTCAAGAAGATTGTATGTCTTAATTGTTGTGCTTTCGAACTCAAGCCCAATAAAGTTCCCAACGATTCCACCGATCATTTTTTTTCCAACTTTAAGACATCAGGACTAAGCCCATCGATTAATGAAATAAGCTGAGCATAACTAGCAACGTATTCGCTGCCCTCTCCGATTAATTCATAGCAGCTTCCTGTATGAGTTCTTACAAGATTGTCTTCAATGTATAAAATTCGAGATGAGCATAAGTAGTCATTTTCTTTAAAGCGATTTCTCACATTGTCACTCACGACTACGGCCCACAGCACTTTAAATGGTGATAGCTCATCTACTATGGTAATCAAAGCCCAATTTCTGACTATTGTTTTCATAATCTAATCCTGAAAAAACCGGAGAACAGAACAAATGGCACAGCAAAACAGAGAATTAACAAGATCGTATCATCAGTAAAAAGGTAAGATAATTCAAACGACCAATTAAAAGGTAACCAACCAAATATGAACCTAAAGAAATGTCGCGTTTCATAAAGATTTTTTGAAGCAACTAAATACAGCGTATAACTGATTATTGCTATTCCAAAAACTCGTTCTTGAGACCTGTGAACTCCTTATTCTACAAGTGAATGATAGTTATTTCTGAACTCTTCAAGCATCAATCTCTCACCGTTTTTCTTCAACATGAACTCATCAAACGCATAGCTAAAACGATTACTTGATTCACCAGAAAACGCATATCGATCTACTTCTGTTGAGTAACGCATTTTCAGCAATAACTCTTTAATTCGCTCAGGTCCACTATTTTCATATAAGTAGCTAAACGCTTTTGAATAATGACCATAAGCCACACCAGGATCATTGAAGTTCGCATTCTCATCTTCATGAGTAACCACATTAACTGGATAAAATCCTGACACTTCTTTTGCTACTTGTTGCCCTGCCAAATAAGTAGCCATGCCCTCGATGAACCACCTACCATGAATCTGAATTGTTGGTTCTACAGGCGTACTAACATTCAACTGAATCCAGTGAATAAGCTCATGCAAAACCACTTGGTCAGAATCAGAACGGCCTGCAACAGAATTCGGCGCAATGTTCATCCCCAATAAAGTCCCTTGGCCCCACATACTACTATTCATCCTGGCATCAAGGCACACGACAACTTTCTCTGGAATAGTGTTGTGTCCAACCAGATCAAAGTTATATAGCGCTTCATACTGCTGAATGAATTCGGTTTGTTTGTCTTTGCTAATACTATTCCAATATGAAGTCACTAGAGGGACACGTTCATTATCCTCAAGTTCATTCCAGTTTTCCGGTGCGGAAAATTCAGAATCAACATCAGTTATGTCGAGTTCATCCAATTCACCATCAGTTTGCACGTAATGCATAACCAAATAATCAATAATGGTTAATCGCTGAACTTCAACAGAATACGCAGGCCGTAGCTCTTTAAACTCTGCTTCACTAAACCCTGTTTTGCTATAAGCAGTCTGCAACTGCCCTTCAACTAGTGAAGCTGCATGCTTGTAATCGTCATCAGGCAAGCTTGGATCTCCATAAACCATGGCATTAGCTGATTCGAAATAATGGCGGTTAAATGTTGAATGACATTCTCCAAAATCACCAAAAGCACTCGGGTCACTCGGAGCGTATAAGCCAGTAATATCAGCTGACTTAAATTCACCGGTAACATAAGTCATACCACCTGAATTGCCGCCGTTATTAGCACTGCCATTGCTTCCTGAGTCTGAATCACTACCACCGCCACCACACGCAACAAGAAATAAAGAAAGGATACTGACAATTAGATATTTACTCATAGTTTTTCCTTTTTGTGTTAACTAGTTGAATTCGATTTTTGTGATACCTTTTAAGCCCTCTCTGAGTGCTAATAACCACCCAAAATATATTGCCTTTAGTATCAAACATATCATCCGAAAGGATTGACTCATCGCTTTTAAGCATTGGCTGTATGAACCATCCTAGTTTCAGATTTTTATAGTGAAAGAAGCCAAGTTGACATAAATCCAACTCACTAATTCGTCCTTTAAATTGAGCTTTAAGTGCTTTGATTACTGATTTTTCAGCTTCTTCAGTGCAAATAATCTTTTGCAATGTTGGCGTAATCACAACCCTCACCGTTCCGCCATTCAAGTATTTGCGAGCTTGAAGTGGATGCTCATGCAAAACCCTAACTACGTTAAAATTTAGGGTAGCTATACGGTCTAATAATCTACTCAATCTCTATTGCTCCTTCCAAAAACTGTTTTATATCTTGCTGCTCAAGCTCTCTCTCAAGTTCTTCATCGAGAGAAACAACATAAAAAAAGACAGTGCCTTCCGCCTGACGCTCCTCATCACGAACTTCAAAAATTGTTATGTATAATTTAAACTGATCGATAGCTGCATTAGCATAGCAATTATCATCAACTACAATTTTTGATAGAATCTGGTAAAACATCTCTCCTTTACCTTCAATAATTCTTTCAACTTGTTTGGATGTGCAAATGCTAATGACCTTAAATTCGATAAGGTGTTTGCGCTTAACAGGATCAGCAATCATGCTCAGTAATTTACTCAGCTTTTCTTCAGACATAATTAGTCCTTCCAAAAGTTTGAAATCAAATGTGTTTTGTTTTTTTAGGTTTTAGAAATCTATAACAGCTTTAAGCGCGTACCACTGATAGTTATTACGCTGTTGCCGCATTTGGCCTGTCTCGCTGTATAGACCAATATCAATGTGAGCTGTGTTTTGGTGATGTGAAATTTTAAAAAACATAGTTGCTTGGCAGTAAGTGAACATGCCAGCTGAGTGGTTACAAAACGGATCTGTCTCTCTGTTAATTTTGTATGTTGAAACTGCTGATAAAAGAGGATGTGCTCCGCCGTTTTCTTTCATTAATAAGCAAATGCCGTTTGAAAAAGAAAGTATTAGATCTTGTTTGTCTTCAAGTTGCTGTAGCTCATCAAGTGATTTTGAAAGCTGAGAGCGCAAGTTATCGTTTCTTTCAACATTGGACATTCACAATCTCTCTTAGCGACGGGATGAACATACTATCATAAACAAAGCTCCTTGTCAATACATATAATACTTGTAGCTACATATACTCCAAGTATTTATACGTGGTACCATTATGATGAAATCGTATGTAGGTTCATAGTATGAAAAAACAAATATTGGCAACAGGAAGGTTAAATGACCGAGCTGATAGGACGAAGCTCACCAGCATCCACTTAGACAAAGAGGTGATAGACTGGATTGAAAAAAACACTAAAGGAAACAAGCAGCTCATATACAACTACTTAATGAAGAAAGGCATTGAGCAATATGAACAAAATAAAGAAACTATAATTTTAGAGGGCTTAGATGACAATTCTTAATGAAGTAGATTTGATTCGCATAGCTGCGAACGAAAAGCTAGATCCTAAGAAAAAAGGTGAACTAGGTCAGTTTTATACAGCTGCCCCTATATCAATGTTTATGGCTTCTTTGTTTGAATCCATGGCAGACGAGATTAACTTGCTCGATCCTGGATGCGGGCCTTGTTCTTTAGCTGCCGCTTTCACTGATGAGGCAATTAAGCGAGGAAATGTATCAACTATTAATATTGATGCACATGAAATCGAAGAGCGTATAAAGTCTCACATTGTAGAGAGTGTTAATGTATGTGAAGAGGTGGCAAAAAAAGCTGGGATTAAACTTAATCCAACTTTTCACTTCGGTGATTTTATTCAGAACTTCAGTAACGACATTACAAACTATAGTGACTGTGAGGCTGTGTTTGGCCCAATTGAGCACTATTCACACATTATCATGAACCCACCATACAAAAAGATAGCTAGCTCAAGCGATCATCGAAAGTGGCTACGAGCAGTGGGAATTGAAACGGTTAATCTATATTCAGCATTTGTAGCCATAGCCCTTAAGCGACTCAAGCAAGGTGGCGAATTGGTAGCTATTATTCCACGCTCATTCTGCAATGGACCCTACTATCAGCCATTCAGAGAGCAATTAATAAATGAAGCAGCCATCAGGCACATTCATATCTTTGACAGCCGATCAAATGCATTTTCAGGCGATGATGTATTGCAAGAGAATATTATTCTACATCTTGTAAAAGGCGAAGAACAAAGAGAAGTTACGATTACTTCAAGCCCTGTCGCGGACTTTCATCAGGACGATGAATCAGGAACGGTGACAGCTTCTGACATGACTACACGAACAGTACCTTTTAGTTCAATCGTTAACCCTGGCGATAAACAGCAATTTATTCATATCGCCGCCAATAATCGTGATCAGTCAATTATCGATAAACTAAGCGTGTTTAATTCTACGCTGGAAGATATAAGTGCTCAGGTTTCCACTGGCCCCGTTGTGGACTTCAGGCTTAAAGATGATCTTCGCAAAGACATTGAGCCAGGTGCAGTACCTCTGATTTACCCTGTCCATTTAAATGGCGGTGTGAACTGGCCAAAGGAGTCTAAAAAGCCAAACGCTATATCTGTCTCAGACAAGTCAAAAAGTTGGCTCTGGAAGCATGAGGGCTACTTTGTAATTGTTCGCAGGTTTAGCTCTAAAGAAGAAAAGCGCCGAATTGTTGCAACACCTTACGATAGCTCATTAGCTGGCGAGCTAATTGGCTTTGAAAACAAGTTGAATGTATTTCACAGCAAAAAGGTAGGATTAGATAGAGAGTTAGCTTTAGGACTATATGTTTATTTGAACTGTACGTTATTGGATAAGTATTACCGTTTATTTGGTGGTCATACTCAGGTTAACGCTACAGATTTACGTACTATTCACTACCCTGAGCCTGATACGTTGCGTAGAATTGGAGCCCAGGTTCAAACACCAGATTTAACACAAAAAGAAATTGATCAACTAATAGAAAGGGAAATCAGTCAAATGACCGGCGTAGAAAATAATAACCCGTTAAGTGGGCAAGAAAAAATAGATCAAGCATTAGAGGTTATCACACTGCTAGGAATGCCTAGGGCTCAACAAAATGAACGATCAGCCCTTACTTTTCTTACATTACTTAACTTACATCCTGAGGGCAGTTGGCAAGAGCTTGAGAAGCCATTGTTCGGCGTAACGCCAATTATGGACTGGTGCAGAGATGTTTACGGTAAAGAGTACGCACCCAATACTCGCGAGACATTCCGCAGGCAGACGCTTCACCAGTTCGTTGATGGTGGACTTGCTCTTTATAACCCTGACAAACCAGACAGGCCGGTTAACAGCCCTAAAGCTTGCTATCAGATAGCTCCTGAATTGTTTGAAGTATTATTGGAATACGGGACAGCTAGCTGGGAAAAAGCTCTAAAAGGTTGGTTAAAATTACGCAAGACATTAGCTCAACAGTATGCGATGGAGCGAGAAATGCAGATGATACCTCTTACTTTGGATGATGGCACTGAAATCAAATTGAGCCCTGGTATTCACAGCCAATTAATTCACGACATTGTGATTGAGTTCGGTCCCAGATTTGCGCCTGGCTCAGAAGTGATTTATTTGGGTGATACAGGAGCAAAAGAGGACTTCTTTAGGAAAGACAGATTGGCAGAGCTAGGAGTTACTGTTGATCGTAAAGGCAAACTGCCTGATGTTGTATTGTATTGGCCTGAACGTGACTGGCTACTACTTATTGAGTCTGTGACAAGTCATGGTCCTGTTGATGGTAAGCGCCACGGAGAGCTTGCGAAATTGTTCAAGGATTCAAAGCCTGGTCTTGTTTACGTTACTGCATTTCCTGACAGAAAAATCATGGGTAAATATTTAGGCGAGATTAGTTGGGAAACTGAAGTATGGATGTCGGAAGCGCCGACCCATATGATTCACTTTAATGGTGATAGGTTTCTTGGGCCACATGATTAAATATAAATAGGATTGATAAAGGTATCGAGAGGTGCCTTTTTTATATCTAAATTTCAGGCATAAAAAAAGCCGCTCGTAAGCAGCTGATTTTTAATTGCAATGGTAGCCGAAGACGGACTTGAACCGTCACTCTCGAAAGAACCGCATTTTGAATGCGGCGTGTCTACCAATTCCACCATTCGGCCATTTCAATTAAACTTTATACAATCCTTTGTATTTCCGCTATATCAATTACTATATATTGGAATATTAGCAGCTGATTATTATACATCAATATACATTTAACAATTGCTAATATTTAACTAGCTTTCCCTTTAAATTCAATTGGTTAGGCGCAAGACCTATTGCCTTTTGAATCCCCTATGTCTACCAATTCCATCATACTGGCATAATTTTTCTTTGACTCTCTCGATTTAATCAGATGAAAAAATAAAGAAAAACCACTTCAGAGCTTAAGCTTTATAAAAGTTATTTTTATTAGATGCTCTCATCTCTATGCAATGCATTATACAAAGATGACATCATGCAGCAAGTATTTTTTACATTCACAGCGTTAACTGCTTAGTAATCATTCAATTTAATGATTATTGTTATGAATAGTAACAATATAGATTAACGGCTCTAAACATTTTCATCGAATAAATTCCCTCACGGTATGGGTTTTGATAAAATAAAGTATCTCGAGAACGCGTTGTATAAATTAGGACTAAAATGACAAATATAGAAATAAATTTTCCCAGAACCGGGTTAGGTCGTAGGCTGGCTTCTTGGGTATATGACGCTTTAGTTGTTGTGGCTTTTTCGATGGTAACCACTGTTTTTTTTCTATTTTCTGTTCAAGGGTTAATCGCTTTAGATTTACTGACATTAGGCAATGCAATTGATGTATCCGATTTAATTGAAAGCAACCTAATTTTAGAAGTTATTCGTGGTACTTTATTGGTAGGTGTAAACTGTGCTTTTTTTGTTTATTTTTGGACTAAAGGTGGGCAAACAATTGGTATGCGCTCATGGCGTTTAAAAGTACAAAATTTAGATGGCAGTAATATCTCTATAAAGCAGGCAATTATTAGGGTTTTAACCTCATTATTAGGTCTCGGTAATTTATTGGTTATTATTGATTTTAAAAATAAACGTGCTTTACAAGATTACGCAGCTAAAACTGAGATAATTACATTAACTAAAGAAGAAAATAAACGTATTTATCAATCCCTAGATTAGTCACTATAAAATAACAATCAAATTAGCGAGTACTTTTGACTCGCTAATAATGTTGTTAAAACGAGGTTTAAAGTCTTGCTTCAAGCATTAAACGTTTCATATCTCTTACTGCTTTTTCAAGCCCATCGATAGCAGCTCGAGCGATAATTGCATGACCTATATTTAGCTCGTAAATCTCTGTTATGGCAGCGATTGGTTTTACATTATGGTAATTCAAGCCGTGGCCAGCGTTTACTATCAAATCTAACTCGACAGCAAAGGCAACACCATCTCTAATACGATTTAGCTCAGCTAATTGTTCTTTATCATTTTGTGCATCAGCATATGCGCCAGTATGTATTTCAATGTATGGTGCGCCAACATAAGAACACGCTTTAAGTTGCTTTTCATCTGCATCAACAAATAAAGAGACTTTAATGCCTGCTTCTGTTAAACGTTTCACTGCATCTGCAATTTTTTCTTGATTACCAAAAACATCTAAACCACCTTCAGTCGTTAGCTCTTCACGTTTTTCTGGTACTAAGCAAACATACTCAGGTTTAGTTTCTATTGCGATCGCAATCATTTCTTCTGTAACAGCAATCTCAAGGTTCATTCTGGTTTGTATCGTCTGCTTCATTACAGCAACATCTCTATCTTGTATATGCCGACGATCTTCACGTAAATGAATCGTGATGCCATCAGCACCGCCATGTTCAGCCACACTAGCTGCATGAACAGGATCTGGATAAGTTGTGCCCCTTGCCTGGCGTAATGTAGCTATATGATCAACATTAATACCTAATAAAACATCTTTCATTGTTATTGCCTTATAATTTTATAAAATCAGCGCTTTATAAATAGCTCTCTGCTTTTTAAAGGTTTATTCCCCAATAAGGGTTTTAATAAATAACGACTTAATTGTTTCGCCAATTGCCTTACAGCTAACTTACTAAAGTCATAGTTTAAGATTGCTAATAATTGTTCACCATATACTGCCTGCTGATAGCTATTATAATCAGCTTCATTTGGCAGTATTTTACCCCAACCCATTTGATCAAAAAATTGATATTGCGCTTTGCTTTTAATTTTATCGCCTGCGATATCAAATTCAAAGTCAATTCCATAGCCTAACAATTCTAATAATTGAAATTCAAAGGTTCTCAAATAAGGTTCAACTTCATTATCTTGCTGCAAATAATTAATATGTTGATGATAAAGCACGTAAGCATCTTCTATAGGCTCATTATGCGGAATAATACGTTGGCACAATTCATTTAAATAAAACCCGCAATAAAGCGATTTACCTTTAAGAAAAGTAATTTTGCCAGGTAATTCAAATTGAGTGAGGTATTTTAAATCACCTCTGCCTGAGTAGCTGATAAGAAGTTGTTGGAATGGTTGTAATTGTGCTTTGTGTTTAATTGAATGCCTGCCTTTAAGCCTGGCAAGCATTCTAATTTGCCCTACGCCTTCTACAAGCATATCAATCATTATTTGCGAATCACTATAAGGTCTATGGTGCAATAAATATGCATTGTAAAGGAGTGTATTCATTCTATTTTATAATGAGTTGTTATTCACTACCATAACCTAAGCTACGCAATGCACGTTCATCATCCGCCCAGCCCGACTTCACTTTAACCCAAAGTTCTAAAAATACTTTGTTATCGAGCATGGCTTCCATATCTTTACGTGCTTCACGCCCTATGGTTTTAAGTTTTTCACCTCTATTACCAATTACCATACGTTTTTGAGTTTCACGCTCAACGAGTATCAAGCCGTTTACCTGCCAAACACCATTATCTTTCCATTTGAACTGCTCGATTTCAACAGTAATAGAGTAAGGTACTTCATCACCCATAAAACGCATTAATTTTTCACGAATGATTTCAGCCGCTAAAAAGCGCATTGATCTATCTGTAACATAGTCTTCAGGGAAATAAAATTCACATGGTTCTAAGTGATTTTTAACATGCTTTTTAATGATATCAATATTTTTACCTTTAGTAGCGGACACTGGTAAAATATCTAAAAACTTGCCTTTTTTAGATAAAAACTCTAAATGAGGCAGTAACGATTCCTTATCTTTAACTAAATCAACTTTATTAATTAGTAGTAATACAGGTGTACCACTCAGTATAACCTTATTAAGTACCATTTCATCATCTTCAGTCCAATGAGTCCCTTCAACTAAAAATAGTATTAATTGGACATCACCAATGGAACTACTTGCTGCGCGATTCATTAAACGGTTAATTGCACGCTTTTCATCTATATGCAAACCAGGAGTATCGATATAAACAGCTTGATAATTATCTTCTGTATGTATACCCATTATACGATGTCGGGTCGTTTGTGGTTTGCGAGAAGTAATACTTACCTTTTGTTCAATAATTTCATTTAGTAAGGTAGATTTACCTACATTCGGACGACCTACAATGGCAACCATACCACAGTGAGTATCTGGAATATCATGCTTAATCTCTAAACTTTCAGATAAAATACTATCAGGTGCATTGTCGTGTTTTATATCGTTTTCAGGTTTCATTTTTTAGCTTCATTCTTTAATTTATGTAGCGCAAGCTCTGCTGATTTTTGCTCGGCTTTGCGGCGAGAAGTTCCCGCACATGTAAAGCTATCCATGCCTTCAACAATACATTCAACAGTGAACATTTGATTATGCGCCTGTCCTTTCGTATCTATTACAGTATAGCTAGGTAAAGGTAATTTACGCGCTTGTAGATACTCTTGTAATAAGGTTTTTGGATCTTTTTGATTGATCTCAGGAGAAATAGCCTCTAAGCGAGATGCATACCAATTTAATATTAGCTCCTGACAATTATCGATACCAGAATCTAAAAATACAGCACCAATTATGGCTTCAACAGCATCTGCTAATGTTGATTCTCTGCGATAACCACCACTTTTCAACTCTCCAGGGCCTAGCCTTAAAAAGTCACCTAATTTAAATTCAACACCAAACTCGGCTAAGGTTTGCCCTCGGACTAAAGTTGAGCGCATTCTACTTAAATCGCCTTCTCTTGCTTTTGGAAATTGATGATAAAGTTTATCAGCAATAACAAAGCTCAATATTGAATCACCTAGAAACTCAAGTCTTTCATTATGTTGACCTTTATGACTTCTATGTGTTAATGCTTGATCTAATAACTGAGAGTTTATAAACGTATACCCAATTTTAGAATATAAATCTTTTGCGTCTTTTTTCATTATCTAATTTTCATTTCTTTAAATTACGCTGTATAACTAAGGCTTATTGGATAGAACCTAATCGATTAAAACGAACGCCAGTTGGTACCCAACCAGGTAAAAAATCATCATTTGTATTATCAAATTCAAAACTCATCCAGATAAATACCGCCTTACCTACTAAATTTTCTTTTGGAACAAATCCCCAAAAACGACCATCTGCACTATTATCACGGTTATCACCCATAAGAAAATAACTATCAGCAGGAACACGCCACTCATCGACTTTAGTACCTGGCTGTTGGAAGTAACGACTTTTTGATTCAAGTGCCATCGGATTAATTAAAATATCATGTTCAACACCCGCTAACTCTTCAGTTAAGCGTGGTAAAGCCATGCCTTGCATTGAAAACTCATCTTCATTTATAAGGGTTAAACCAATTTTATTAAACTTACCACATTTAAGTCCTGCATTTTGTGTTTCACCGGACTTACATAGTGGTTTTACATATAGTTGTTTATCGCTATAAACAACTATATCTCCTGGTAGGCCTACAACACGTTTTATAAAGTCTACATTAGTATCCAAAGGATATTTAAATACGGTAATATCACCGCGTTTAGGGCTATCCATTTCTACTAATTGTGTACGCCACACAGGATCTTTTATACCATAAGTGTACTTTTGAACTAATATAAAATCTCCAATTAATAATGTCGGCATCATTGAACCTGACGGTATTTGAAAGGGTTCAAATATAAAAGATCTAAAAATAGTGATTGCTGCAATCATCGGAAATATCGAGATTGCAGATTCCGTTATCGCAGGTAATGGCGCAATTTTATCACGCGCTTCTTCATCAAGTTCCACACCGGATGCACTTTGTGCTACTGCTATTCGCTCTTTTCTTTTAGGTGCAAATATTAAGTGGTCAACTAACCAAATTAAGCCGCTTCCTAATGTCAAAATCACTAAAAATGTTGAAAAATATCCTGCCATAATACTTTTTTTCCTTATTTACCGACTTTCAGGATTGCTAAAAACGCTTCTTGTGGTACTTCTACATTACCAACTTGTTTCATTCGTTTTTTACCTTCTTTTTGTTTTTTAAGTAATTTTTTCTTGCGACTCACATCACCACCATAACATTTAGCAATTACATTTTTACGTAATTGTTTAATAGTGGTACGTGCAATAACATGTGCACCTATTGCAGCCTGAATCGCAATATCAAATTGTTGACGTGGAATTAGCTCTTTTAATGCTTCAGCTAGTTGACGTCCACGTGTTTGAGCACCTTCATGATGCGCAATAATTGCTAAAGCGTCTACGCGTTCACCATTAATTAAAATATCAACACGTACCATTTTAGATGCTTGAAAATGTTTGAAATTGTAATCCAAGGATGCAAAGCCACGGCTAGTAGATTTTAATTTATCAAAGAAGTCCATTACAACTTCAGCCATAGGCAATTCATAAGTTAAAGCAACTTGGTTTCCATGATAAGACATATTTGTTTGCATACCACGTTTTTCGATACATAAAGTAATTACATTACCTAAGTAATCTTTTGGCACTAATATATGTGCTTCGACAATTGGCTCTCGAATTTCAATAATATCGTTAAGCGGAGGTAACTCTGACGGATTATCAATTTGAATTGTTTCACGTTTTGTTTCAATTTCATAAATTACCGTAGGTGCTGTGGTAATTAAATCCATGTCATATTCACGCTCTAAGCGTTCTTGAATAATTTCCATGTGAAGCATACCAAGGAAACCACAACGAAAACCAAAACCTAATGCCGTTGAGCTTTCAGGTTCATAAAATAATGATGCATCGTTTAGGCTTAGTTTAGCAAGTGCATCACGAAAGTTTTCGTAATCATCTGAAGAAATAGGGAACATGCCAGCATAAACTTGTGGCTTAGCTTTTTCAAAACCTTCTAGAGACTCTTCAGCTCCTTTACGTGCTAAAGTAATAGTATCACCAACTGGCGCGCCATTGATGTTTTTTATACCCGCAACGATAAATCCTACTTCACCTGTTTTTAAAGTTTTTGTTGCTGTTTGTTTAGGTGTAAAAACACCTATATTATCAGCGCTATGTATTTGGTCAGTCGACATAACTCTGATTTTGTCGCCTGAGTTTAATATGCCATTTTTAATGCGCACTAAAGATACAACACCTTGATACGGGTCAAACCAAGAATCAATAATTAAGGCTTGTAAAGGTGCTTCAGAATCCCCTTTTGGTGATGGGATATTTTCAACGATTGTTTCTAATACGTCTTGGATACCTATGCCAGTTTTAGCTGAACACTGCACCGCATCCGTCGCTTCGATACCAACGATATCTTCAATTTCTTCAGATACACGTTCTGGCTCGGCTTGAGGTAAATCAATTTTATTTAAAATAGGCAGTACTTCGACCCCCATTTCTAAAGCAGTATAACAGTTTGCAACAGTCTGCGCTTCAACGCCTTGTCCAGCATCAACTACTAATAACGCACCTTCACAAGCTGCTAATGAACGAGATACTTCATAAGAGAAATCTACATGGCCTGGGGTATCGATGAAATTTAATTGGTACGTTTCACCATCGTTAGCTTTATAGTCCAAAGTAACACTTTGCGCTTTAATGGTAATACCACGTTCACGTTCAATATCCATTGAATCCAAAACTTGCGCTTGCATTTCACGGTCTGATAAACCACCACAAAAATGGATCAGACGATCTGAGAGAGTTGATTTACCATGGTCAATATGGGCGATGATCGAAAAATTACGGATATGCTTCATAAACTGGATTCAATACTACAATAAGAAAAAGGACAGCTATTGATAATGACAATAGCGAGAAAGGAGAATTTTACAATTAAATGCGCCTAATCACCATCTATTTGCGTTAATGGTAGGCTATTTGGGTAAATTTTTATGATTTTTATATCATAATTGACTTTTTCAAGCTGATTTCTTGCAAGAAGAAAGCCAATTGAGCCTCCGATAAATGCCAATAATATTTGCCAAACTTCGGATATTGACATAAACACGGCACTTACTATCAAGAAAATAAAAGCAAATAAAAGGGGTAATAAATAAACCAATAATGCGCTTTTTAAAACATGGCTATCATCCAGTGCCATTTTAACTTTTTGCCCAATGTTAAGTTGTTCTTCAAAAACAAAAGCAAGCTCAGGTGATTTATCACCAAAAAGCTTGCTAAATATTTTGCTTCCACATTGCCCGTTACAGCCTTCACAATTTGGTTTTTCTTGCGGTTTTAAAAACGCTTTTAAGCCATCAACAGATGTTACAGTTAAAGTTTGTTCAATCACGTAATTTACTCAAGATTAAAAATAATTAATTATTTTCGTTGAACTGATTGTGCAATTGTTTTTGCAGTCATACCAGGAATATTTCCAACAACAGATACATCAAACCCATCCGCGTTATGGACAAATATAGATGTTGCGCCAGATGATAACCCCCCCCCTCTTCTTTTACCAGGTAATGGTCGCTGTACAAAAATAGACACTTCAATTAAACCATCGCCATAAAGATAATAATCAGTCAACTCATTATTTAAATTTAAATTATGGCGATCAGATTTTAGTAATTTAAACCCTTCTGGCAACCAACCTATTAGCCAATTACCTTGTGCATCTTTTATATCCCCTGTTGAGATTTTTTTTTCATTTAGTGTTACCGGAGGGAACTGTTTCTTACTCATTTCAACAAGTTCAGGAGCGAT
Source organism: Pseudoalteromonas sp. NBT06-2 (assembly GCF_002276045.1). Classification (GTDB taxonomy): domain Bacteria; phylum Pseudomonadota; class Gammaproteobacteria; order Enterobacterales; family Alteromonadaceae; genus Pseudoalteromonas. Next base: position 56,567 of record NZ_NQMR01000011.1, read on the forward strand.
ATGTTTCGTCATGCTAACATGGGTTAATTGAAGCTGTTCTAGTGCTTCCCCTTTTTTATTAACATAGGCCGCTTTAAGTAATAGCGTTGATTCTAAATCTAACCATAACCAATAATTGAACTTAGATTCATCTTTTGCTTCAATTTTCACTAATTGCGCAGCGCGCCCAGCAATTCGACCTTTACCGCCTAAAGTAAAATCATATGCTTGTTCTAATAAAGTTATATCCTGAAATAACACATCGGGAATAGGACCAGAAATATGCTTAGCTAATACGGTATAAGGTGCTGATTGCGTTTCAAAATAAGTCACTCTATCATTGACTCTAAAAACTTCAAACCCTGCGCCATTCAATAGGCTTAAGTGTTCTAATTCATCATTGCCATTAATGCCATGCAACCACTTATAAGGTTCCATGTTATTACCTTTGACAACAGCAAACGAGGCATTGAAATTGTTTTTATGAACGGCTTCAGACATTTTAATCAGCAATGACTTTGCTGTTTCAAGACGTGTTTCTTTGTTTAATTCGGCTATTATTTCACTCTCTTGCGCCTCTACAGTGTTACTGTAAACTGGCGCAATACTGCCTATAAAAAGAAAAAGACTACATACAGAGGCTAGTTTTCTCATTATTTTATTTGGCATCCTCATTTTCAAAATTATTTAAAACTTCATTTTGCTGTTTTTTTTCAGAACTAGCAATACGAGTTTGTCTTTGATGTTCTAAAACTAAAGCCCCAATACGCTGTTGTTGTAATTTTCTTAAACCCGAAGCTGCACTTTGCAGAGCTGACTGCTCAGAAGAATAACTAACAGGTGTTGCCATACCCCCAAAAGGAATTGTTTGTAAAATAGGTAATGACTCAGGCATTAATTGAGTTTCATTTGTAGGTACTGTTTGCACACCAACAATCGCAAACATCGCAACACTTGCTGCAATTGCAATTTGGCTAAATGGTTTTTTCCAGTTAAATGCTACAACATTTTCAGACACTTTATCTTCTTTAACCACTTCTGTACTTGACTCTGATTTATTAAAGTCGGCAAAAATAGGTTCATGCTCTAATTGACTTGCCACTTTACTTGCAATATCTAAATGAATGAAATCTTTACCATCGGCACGCATTGCATCACCAATTAAAGAATATCTTTCTAGCGTTTTTCCCGCATCAGATTGAGCCATTAAATCACTCATGCCTTCTTCAGCATCTAAAAATGCAGAAATATCAGCTTTATCTTGTTCGGTTAACTGCTTAATAGTCATATTCTAGCTCGCCTGTTTTTGCATCTTATAAATTATAATGCTTAGTCATTTTCGATTAAAGGATTTAACTTACTATCAATTGCTTCACGTGCTCTAAAGATACGAGATCTCACTGTCCCAACAGGACAATCCATAATCACAGCGATATCTTCATAGCTCATGCCTTCAAGTTCACGTAAAGTTATTGCAGTTTTCAAATCGTCAGGTAAAGTCTCAATGGTAGAAAAAATCACCTTTTTAACTTCTTCACTTAACAATAAATTTTCTGGCGTTGCACTCACTTTTAAAGCATGTGCACCATCATAAAATTCAGCATCATCAGCATCAACATCATTTGCAGGTGGCTTTCTCTTTTGAGCCACCAAATAATTTTTAGCGCAATTTACAGCAATCCGATACAACCAAGTATAAAATGCACTGTCTCCCCTAAAACCTGGTAATGCACGATAAGCCTTAATAAAAGCCTCTTGCGCTACATCAGAAACATCAGCATGATTTGACACATAACGTGATATCAAACTTGCTACTTTGTTTTGATATTTGCTGACCAATAGGTTGAAGGCATTTTTATCTCCTTGCTGTACCTTTCTTATTATCGCTAAATCTAATTCCTGCTCGCTCATTCGAGCCGGCACTCCTATTTCTATTTCGCAAAATCAATGTTACTTTTTACTACTGTTTTTTATTACAATAAATCTTAATTCAAATAATCAGACCAAGATATAAATAAAAAGTTCTATTTCTTTGCAATTTTTTTTAAAATAAATGAAAAGTATACTTAAACAATCTTTAAACCAGTGTCCCAGATTTTTCAAGTATATGCATTGTAACCTAAGTGATACACATAGATGAACCAAAAAAAACACCATGATACAGATGTCGTTATTATTGGCAGTGGCGCGGCAGGCCTTTCTCTTGCATTGACTTTAGCTAGCCATTGTAAAGTATTAGTTGTCAGTAAAGGCCCTTTGAAAGAAGGTTCTACTTTATACGCACAAGGCGGAATCGCGGCTGTGTTTGATAAAAATGATAGCATTGATTCTCATGTAGAAGACACTTTAGTCGCAGGAGCGGGGCTATGTAGCCGAGATGCAGTGTATTATACAGCTAGTAATGCTAAATCATGCATGAAATGGTTAATCAAGCAAGGTGTACCGTTTGATACGGAGCGTGATAGCACAGGAAGAGAGCGTTATCACCTAACTCGAGAAGGTGGACATAGCCATAGACGTATACTTCATGCAGCTGATGCGACAGGAAAAGCAGTTCAAACAACTTTAATTTCTCGCGTAAATGAGCATAAAAACATCACCTTACTTGAAAAATATAATGCGATCGATTTAATTATTTCTAAAACAGATAAAAAAAATTGCCAAGGTCTTTATGTTTGGAACAGGAGTAAAGAGCAAGTAGAAACAATTTCAGCAAAATTTGTATCTATTGCAACGGGTGGAGCGAGTAAAGTTTATCTTTATACTTCGAATCCAGATATAGCCAGTGGTGATGGTATTGCAATGGCATGGCGAGCTGGTTGTCGTGTTGCCAATATGGAGTTTAACCAATTTCACCCAACAAGTTTATATCATCCTGAGTTACAAAACTTCTTAATTACTGAAGCTATGCGCGGTGAAGGAGCCTACTTAAAACGCCCAGATGGCTCTCGTTTTATGCCTGACTTTGATGAGCGCGCTGAACTTGCTCCAAGAGATATCGTCGCTCGCGCCATTGATTTTGAAATGAAACGTTTAGGCGCCAATTGTGTTTATCTTGATATTAGCCATAAAGATAAAAACTTTATTATCGAACATTTCCCAACTATTTATGAAAAATGTTTAAGTGTTGGCTTAGATATCACAAAAGTAGCCTTACCTGTAGTTCCCGCAGCACATTATACCTGTGGAGGTGTAGTGACTAATTTTAATGGGAAAACTGATTTAGATAATCTTTATGCGATAGGTGAAGTTGCTTATACAGGTTTACATGGTGCTAACCGCATGGCCAGCAATTCATTATTAGAATGTATTGTTTTTGCTCATGCTGCTGCTAAAGATATTTTAACTAAACTAGATAATAGCGAGTCATCAATTAATAATGTAATACCTGATTGGGATGAAAGTCGCGTTTCTGACTCTGACGAAGAAGTGGTTATTACGCATAACTGGCATGAACTCAGGTTATTTATGTGGGATTATGTTGGCATAGTAAGAACGACTAAACGTCTTGAGCGAGCACAAAGAAGAATTGAGTTGCTACAACAAGAAATCCAGGACTACTACGCTAATTTTAAAGTCAGTAATAATTTATTAGAATTAAGAAATTTAGTACAAGTGGCTGAGTTAATTATTCAATGCGCTCTTTCTCGTAAAGAGAGTCGTGGACTTCATTACAATTTAGACTATCCTGAACAATTAAAAAATCCAAAACCAACAATTTTAAAGCCTAATCAAACAAACTATAATGAATTTTAATATCACTTTATAAATTAAAGTGATATTTAGAGCTTTAAAGCCATCAACATACGACGCAACCGAGTAAAATCGGTTGTGTTCATGCTCTCGCTTGTAAAAATAAGCCAACCTTTAAGACTTGAATGTTTATATTGTGTTTTTAGTCGTAGTACAATAAAACGTTCATTATGAATACTTGATGGTAATACTTGAGCAACTAACGCGTTACCATACTTTATTTTTTTATCACAAGTATCTGAAAAGTTCATTATTATTTTATCTCTAGAAAACAATAATAAAGAACCTGATTCTGGCCATATTTGATGTATTTTAAAGTAACAAAATAAATAGCTAAAGAAGCACGTTAAAAAGCTTATACTGGATGAGATGATATGTGTACTAGATATAATTAAAATAATAAATATGAAAATAAAAAAAAGCGCAATAAGAGACATCTCTATTTTATTTTCATTAAAAGTAATTTTATAGCTTGAGTTTATATCAGCCAAATCTTTAAACTTTAACGCGATTTAAAATTAATTTAATCATAGAGTTAAACTCTTCATCTTTGCATTCTTCATGACCCATAAACCAAGCAAAAAGCTCAGGATCTTCGCCTGATAACAACCGCTGAAATATCCCTTTTTCATTATCTGATAATGAATCATATGCATCTTCAACAAAAGGCATAAACAATACATCTAACTCCAACATACCACGGCGACAAGCCCAACGTAATTTAGCTTTACTATCTAAGTTACTCATCTTAATCATCTGTAATTTTATTTAATTGGCTTTATTCTATCAAATTTTTAATGTTTAGCACTGTAAATACGTTATTATATACAGATAAATCAACTGATACTAATAAGCTAATGTCTCAAATATACTCTTGCCATTTATCGGATCAATTACTCCAATTTACTGGAGAAGATAAAAAGTCATATCTTCACGGTCAAATCACTCAAGATACAAATTTATTTACCAATGATTCATTCCATTGGGCAGGACAGTGTGATGCCAAGGGTAAGCTTTGGGCCATCTTACGACTGTTTAATTATCAAAATGATTTTTTTGCTATTACATCAAAAGATGAATTTGAAAATGCATTAGCTGAATTTAAAAAATATGCTGTTTTTGCAAAAGTAGAAATAACACTCAATGACAACCATCAGCTTATTGGTATATTCGGTGCAGATCTTTCAATTGTACTGAATGAACTAAATATACAGTTTTCTGAAACAAGCAACAGCGCTACTGACTTCAGTTTAGGTAAGGCTATTAAGTTAGATAATAACCGTGTTATTTTATGTATTGAAAAAGCACGTCTAGCGCAACTTCCTGCTTCATTAATCCAATTAGATAATGAACATAGTTGGAATAGCCTAGCTATATTAGCAGGGGAACCTAAGCTCAATAGCCAATCAATCTGTGAGTTCGTACCTCAAATGGTCAACTTACAATCTATTGGCGGTATTAGCTTTAAAAAAGGCTGTTATAAAGGCCAAGAAACCGTTGCTAGAATGAAATTTTTAGGCAAAAATAAACGTGCTATGTATATTCTAGAAGCTAATTCATCAGAACCTCTAGAAGCAACTGAAGTAGAGCAACAGTTAGGTAAAAACTGGAGACGTGCCGGTAAACTGCTGCAAAGCAGTTTTGATGTTGATACTAATAAGGTATATGCCTTAGCTGTGATGCCAAACGATATTGCATTAGAAACACCTCTTAGAACAAAACAAGATAACCCAATTTCATTCACTATTAAGGCCTTACCATATAGCCTTACTGAAGAAAATTAATCTGGAAATTTTAAAATGAAAATAACTGACAAAAAAGTTGTAAAAATGCACTATAGTGTTATGGATAAAGACCAAAATGCAATTGATAGTTCATTTGATAATGAACCGCTTGAAATGATAATTGGTAGTGGTTTTTTAATTCCAGGTCTTGAGAAAGCGCTTTTAGAAAAAACAGTTGGTGATAAATTCACAATAGAAGTTCCTGCTATTGATGGTTATGGCGAGCGCCATGAAGGATTAATGCAAGCTGTATCTATGGATATGTTTGAAGGCATTGAAGTAGAAGTGGGTATGCAGTTCCGTGCAACTACCGAGCAAGGTGAGCAATCAGTTACTGTAATCGAAATTCAAGGTGATGATGTTGTAATTGATGGTAACCACCCACTTTCAGGTATTGACCTTACATTTGATGTTGAGGTACTTGAAGTACGTGATGCAACAGAAGAAGAACTAGCACATGGCCATGTTCACGGCGCTGGCGGTTGTGGCCACGATCATAGTAATAATGAACATGAACATGACGAAAACTGTAAGCATTAATACTGAATGACAGCACAAAAAGCAGATTTACTTCAATGAAGTCAATCTGCTTTTTTGATGCTACTTATTATTTTTCTAACACTGAATTTAAAGAAGCTAATAATTTTTCTTGATCATTGGTTCCTAAACGAATTGTAGTGCCATCTTTAAGCTCTAATGCAACAGCACTAAAACCATGTACTGCATATACCCAACCATCATGGGTGATCCTAACACCAACACCATGACGAAATGTATTTGTTACCGCTTTAACATTTTTAATATTTGATAATTTTATTTCTTTGCCAAATACCCCAGGGCCAAAACCCCAAGAAATTTCTTCATCTGTTACTTTAATAGTTAATCCATGAAATAAAAAACCAACAATAAACAAAGTAATCAAAAATAAAATAATAGGAATTATTGGGCCTAATAAAACAATCGCTAATACAGCAAACGTTGCTATCCAGCTTAATAAAATAAAAATAATATAAGCTAACTGTTTATGTTGATATTTAGATATTGAATTCAAAATTAATTCTCTTTAGCTTATATGTTAATTATTGGAAGTTATATACTATGGTAGCGCTGGTCTCACCATCAAAGTTCAGTTTGTCATCTTCAGGCGCCGAGTTATATCGATATAAATATGAAAACGTCAAAGAAAAGTCACTATTAATTTGGCTAATTAAAGATGTTTCTGATTTTAGCCTTGAGCTTAGCCCTGACAATGATTTTTCACTGCTTAAAGTTTGGTTAAAGCGAGTTCTTTCAGAGATATTTTTTTGCCAATGCAAAGCTAAACGAATAAGAAAACCTGATTCTGAAATATTTTCCTCTTTCATTTGATAATTTACACCTGGACCAATATCAAAATCTATCGTGTTTTTTTTTCCAGAATATAAACGATTACCATATCCTGATGATAATGAAGTTTGATAATCAAAGCCGCTAAATTTATCTTTTTCATAATCACTATAGATAAAAAAAGATGCTTCTTTTTCTCCTAATTTATAGTTACCTTGCGCAGAAGCAAAATAACGCTCGGCAGATTTTTCAATTTCGCCTGTATCAGTGTTTTTATCTTTTTTAAGCAAACTATCAAACTTAAATTGATTACGCCACTTATCAAAATCTTGAAAAACATTTGCTTTTAATTTTACAGTTAATGAATCCGTATTACCTGAGGTTACAATAAAACCAAACTCGGTATTACCGTAAAATAGCTCTCCATGCCTTTTATTATGAATTTCATTATCATCCAATTGACCATACTCAGATAACTCTTCAAAAAAAGACTCTTTAGTATGAGTTGTGAAACTGGCCAAAGTACAAGCCAACATCAATACTCGGTAATACATTTTAATCTCCTAATCTTTCCAAATCACGTGACAAAACGGTGCCGCTTTATCACGACTAATTAATATTTTTGCAAAAATAACATCTTTGTTTTCTACACCAATACTATCATATTCTAATCCAACAATAACTTGAGCGTAATCCTCAGGATCTATTTCAAATTCAACAAAGGCATTCCAGCTTTCATCTGCAATATCTTCTTCAATAAAGCCAAGTTCTTCACGATCTTCGTTAAACTTATTGATATCTTCTGGTTTTAAGTTATCTGGCGCCAGTTCTAAAAAAACATCATATGCTTGCTTGCCAACTTCTTCTAATGTCCACAAATGTGATTGATTTTCCATATTATCTTACCTAATTTATTTAATTGAATCGTTATACCTTAATCAAAAAAAAAGCCAAGTAAAACTTGGCTTTTATAAAAAACATTCAAGTTTAAACGTCCTCGCTTGGCTGACCTTTAAACTTTTCACGCATTCTTTGAATAAGTGAATAAAATACAGGAATAAACAAAGTACCAAATATTGTTGCAGTTATCATACCCGCTAATACTGTGATACCAAGGAAAATACGACTACTTGCACCTGCGCCCGATGAGAATACTAAAGGCAATACACCGAGTACAAATGATAATGCAGTCATCAATACTGCTCTAAAGCGTAACTTTGCAGCATTGAGAGCTGCTTCATAAACACTTTGACCTTGTGCCCTTAATTCCATTGCAAATTCAACAATTAATATGGCTGTTTTAGTTGATAAACCAATTAATAATACTAAACCAACCTGAGCATAAATATTATTTTCCATGCCTAGGGTATATAAAGTTAGCATAGAACCAAATACAGCTAATGGCACCGCTGAAATAACCGAGAATGGAATTGTCCAACTCTCATATTGTGCAACCAAAAATAAGTATACAAATATAATTGCTAAACCAAATAGCATCGGTGCTAAATCACCAGCTTCAAGCTCTTGTTTAGATTGACCCGCCCATTCATAAATATAACCATCGGGTAACTTTTCAGCTAACTCTTTCATCACTTCAATTGCTTCACCACTTGAGTAACCTGCAGCTGCTGAGCCTGTAATACTTGCACTACGATATAAATTAAAGTGGTTCATACTAGTAGGCCCTAAAATGGGCTTAAGTTTAGCTAAAGTAGTTAATGGCACCATATCACCATCAGTATTTCTAACAAAATAATGCCTTAAATCCGAAGGGTCTTTTCTAAATTTACTTTCGGCTTGGATCATAACACGATATGTACGACCAAACTGATTAAAATCATTAATATACATAGAGCCAAGCTGTGCTTGAAGTGTTGTGAATATATCACTTAAAGCAACACCTTGTGCTTTCGCTTTATTGCGATCAACGTCTAAGAAATATTGCGGTACATTTGCCCTGAAAGTACTAAATACACGCATTAATTCAGGTCTTTGGTTAGCTTCGTAAATTAAACCATTCATTACCTGAGCCAACTCCATAGGGTCGCGCCCTTCAGTGTCTTGCAGTCTAAATTCAAAACCTGAGCTATTCCCTAAACCTGGAATTGGTGGCGGATTAAATACCATCACTTGTGCATCTGGCATAGCCCATAATTGTCCCATAATACGGTGAATTACTTTGCGAAGACCTAACTCCGGTGTCGTTCTTTCTTCCCAGTCTTTTAAGATTATAATACCTAAACCGTTATTAGAACCCGCGCCACTTAATAAAGATGTACCTGCAACACTAATAAAATCAGTTACAGCAGGGTCCTCCTTAATCACCTCACCCACTTTACGCATTACTTCAGCTGTACGACCATTAGACGCAGCATCAGGCAGTTGAATATTTACAAATAAATAACCTTGATCTTCACCAGGTACAAATCCTGTAGGTACTTCTTTCGTTAGCCAACCTGTTGCTGCGAACATAATTAAAGCTAAAATACCAATACGTGCAGAACGTTTTAATAAGAAGTCTATTTTATTTGAGTAGCTTGCAGTCATCTTTTTAATACCGCGTTCTAATGGAGCAAGCCAAGATATTGGCTTCATCGTTTTCTCATTTAATAGCAATACACATAATGCAGGACTTAAAGTAAGTGCATTTATAGATGAAATAATTACAGCAAAAGAAATAGTAACAGAGAATTGCTTGTATAACTCCCCCGTTATACCTGGCATAAAACCAACTGGAATAAATACCGCAAGTAACACTAAAGTTGTTGCAACTATTGGCCCTGAAACTTGCTTCATCGCTTTAGTTACAGCTTCTTTAATTGGTAATTTATCTTCTTTAAGTAAGCGTTCAACATTTTCAATAACAACAATGGCATCGTCAACCACAATACCTATTGCTAATACTAAACCAAATAAAGTAATGGTATTAATTGAGTACCCCATAAGCATCATAAAAGCGAAGGTACCAATCAGTGATACCGGTATTGCTATTGAAGGTATCAGCGTTGCACGCCAATTTTGTAAAAATAAAAAGACAACTAAGACAACTAATACAACCGCTTGAAATAGTGTTATTACAACTTCTTGAATAGATCTATCTATAAACTTTGTTGTATCAAATGGGATAGAATATTTCAGCCCATCAGGAAAACGATCTGATAATATTTCCATTTGTGCTTTTACTGAAGCAGCGACTTCCGTCGCATTAGCATCTGATAGCTGATAAATAACTAAAAATGCGGTATCATTATCATTCAGTTTAGCTTCAATACTATAATCTTGAGAGCCAAGCTTTATGCTTGCGATATCCGTTAAACGAACAAACCTACCATCGGTATTTGCACGAATAATTGTTTGACCAAACTCCTCTACTGTTTGTAACCGCCCTTTAGCTTGAATTGAGTATTCAAATTGCTGATTTGGCAATGAAGGTTGAGCTCCAAGTTTCCCTGCAGCTACAATTAAGTTTTGCTCTTTTAAAGCCCTTTGTACTTCACTTATTGTAACACCAAGTGAAGCCATTTTATCTGGGCGTAACCAAATACGCATAGAATAGTTTTTTTCGCCCATAACAGATGCTGCAGCAACGCCTTTTAAACGGCCAATTGGTTCAGCAAGGTAATTAGTGGCATAATTACTTAAGAAAACTTCATCTAAATTTTCTTTTTCAGAATATAAAGTGATACCCATTAACATACTAGTAGATTGTTTTTTCACACTCACACCTTGTCGTTTGACCTCTTCAGGCAAACCACTTTCAGCCAAAGCAACACGGTTTTGAACATTGACTTGCGCAATATCACTATCAGTTCCGACTTTAAAGTATACATTTATAATAGCTGTACCATTATTTGATGCGGTTGATTCGATATACATCATATCTTCAACCCCATTGATTTGCTCTTCAATTGGACGAAGTACTGATTCTTCTACTACTTGCGCACTGGCTCCAGGATACATAGCCATAATTTGAACTTGAGGCGGTGTAATTTGCGGATACATATTAACAGGTAATAATCCCAAAGAAATTAACCCTGCTAAAGTGATTACTATAGAAATGACTAAGGCTAGCTTAGGTCTACTAATAAAAATTTTACTGAACATAGTCGGCCTCTATTTTGCGTTTATATTATTAATAACGCCTGTAATTGCATTTACAGATTTTTCTACAGGGTTTACTTCAACGCCTTGTTTAACTTTTTGTAAACCTTCTATAATCACACTTTCATTAGCCTCTAATCCAGATTCAACTAACCACATAGCATTAATACGACGTCCTAACTTAATATGACGTGTCACTACTTTATTATTTTCATCTACTACTAATACAAACTTCCCGAGTTGATTTTCTTGTACTGAGGATTGAGGCACTAAGGACATGGCTTTTTTATCTTGGCTTTCTACGATTAAAGTTACAAATAAGCCTGGTAATACAATACCTTCAGGATTTTGAAAAACTGCACGCATTTCAACAGTACCAGTACCTTGATCGATCTTAATATCAGCAAAATCTAATTTACCCATTTGCCCATACTGAGTATTATTTGGTAAACGAAGCGCTAAATCCATAGGCACTTGTTTTGCAGATTTAATATTTCTATGTTTTTGTAAATAAGTGATGTAATCAGACTCTTCGACCTGAAAGTTCACATAGATAGGATCGATTGAGGTTAAAGTTGCTAAAGCATTGCTTTGAGGACCAATAATATTACCAACATTATAATTAACTTTGCCTATTCTTCCTGAAAACGGTGCTGATATTTTTGTATAGCTTAAATTTAGCTTAGCTTTTTCAAGTGCCGCTTCTGCAGACTTTACTGCTGCGACTGTTTGTGCTGCATTAGTAGTTAATTTATCTAAATCAGATTGAGAAATAAATCCTTGCTGCGCAACTTCTTTACCACGTTCCAAATCTCTCTTAGCGCCATTTTCAGCCGCTATTTTACTTTTAAGATCAGCCTGAGCTTGAACAAGGCTTGCTTTAAATTCTGCTGGATCTATTTCTAATAATGATTGCCCTTTAGAAATTGATGAACCTTCATTAAAATGTTTTTTTAATAACTCACCTTCTACACGTGCTTTTATCTCCGCTTCTTGATGCGCTTGAGTACGGGCTACAAATTCTCGATAATTACCAACTTCATCCGTTTTAATTGTATAAACAGAAACAGCTGCTGGAAGTGCTTCCCTTTTGACTGCTTCTTGTTTCCCACAGGCAGCTAAAGCGATTGAAGATATCAATACTCCTTGAATCAATTTTGATTCTATTTGTTTATTATATTTATTAAGCGAATAAAGCCCGAACATAAATAATTTTCCTTTAACTGTTTAAATTTAACTGTTTAAATTTAACTGTTTAAATTTAACTGTTTAAATTTAACTGTTTAAATTTAATTTAAAAATAAAGTGTAGTTGCAAATACTAATAATTATCAATAGTAAAGTGATCAATATATAAAATATTACTTATCTGTTAAATAGTTTATTATGCTGAAAAATAATAAAATTATTATATATTATTAAAGGCCTACTAAGTGTGACTTCTACCTTTGAAACCCAAACCCCTTGATTTGTGTTTAAACGATTAATAACTTAGCATGGGTAGACTCATATACCCAAACCACTTCAAGATGCAGGATTCAGTTGGAATTAGAAATGCTTTAGGCAAGGCATTGATTGAAGAACATGGTTATTCCCTTTTCAAAATCAATAACGCTGCATAAAGCATTTATAAACCAACCTTACAGGGACTTCTGAGCAAATCATGCTCGTTGTTGCCTGCATGGATGTAGGTACTAGAGCAATGCAGGAGCATATTGCCGGTCCATCTTTTTTTAAGGGAGTAACCATTAATGCAAAGATGCGCCTAGATCATGAATTGCTCAGCAGTCCTGAACCTCACATCTTGAAGTGGCTTGGGTATATATTACCTTCAAGTTCCACATGCCCTCTTTACTTTTTAGTCTTAAAATTTTACGCTAACTTAAAAAAGGAGGTCCGATGAGTAACAAGCTAATACAGTTGAATATTGAAAACCAAATAGCCGTAATCACATTTAATCGTTCAGATAAACTTAATGCGCTTAATTTTTCTATGTTTATAGCAATAGACAGAGCCATAAAAAAAATAAAAAAAGATAAATATATTCGCGCCGTCGTTTTAAAAGCAAATGGTAATGACTTCTGTACTGGTTTAGATGTCGCCAGTGTGATGAAAAATCCAATGCAAGTCTTCAAACTATTATTCAAATGGCTACCAGGTAACGCTAATTTGGCCCAAAGAGTCACTTTAGGCTGGCAATCTTTATCTATTCCCGTAATAGCACAAATTCAAGGTAGATGCTGGGGCGGTGGTATGCAAATAGTGCTGGGTGCTGATTATCGCATAGCCCATGTAGAGAGTAGTTTTTCTATTATGGAAGCCCGTTGGGGTTTATGTCCAGATATGGGAGCTAGTATACAACTATCTAAGCTAATGCCTTATGATAAAGCTCTTTGGCTAACAACACATGCCGAACCCATTAATGCTCAACAAGCTTTAGAGCAAAACTTAATTAGCTTTATAGCTAATGATTTAGATGAAAAAACCAATGCTTTATTAGGACAGATAATAAAAAAATCACCTGATACTGTGTCCTCTATAAAGCGTTTATATCAAACAAGCTATGATTCAAACAATCGAAAAATCTTAGCCAGAGAAACATATAATCAAATTAGGTTATTACTTAGTAAAAACACTAAAAAAGTAATCAAAGCAAATCAGCAAAAACAACAAGCTGAGTTTTTACCGAGATCTAAATGGTAGCCACATGGTTAAATATTTAATAAGTGCGTCCATCATTTTAGCTTGCCTATTCATAGGCAAGCTAATCTCTTATTCATTTAACCTGACATTTCCAAGTGCTATTTTTGGTATGTTAATTCTCTTTACTTTATTAATAACTAGAATTGTTAAATATCATACTATGCTACCTTGCACCACCCCATTATTGAAATATATGCCGTTGCTCTTTATTCCAACACTTGTTGGCCTTATGGAACATTTAGAGTTATTAAAAGACAATTTAATGATTATAAGCTTAAGTGTTATTACAAGCTGTATTGTTACTTTAGTGGTTGTTGGTTTTATATTTCAGAAGTTAAATAAGTCAGCATTATGATTTATATCGGCATTATTCTTACCATCTTATTATTTTTTATATTTAAAAACATACAAAATAAAACAACTTGGCTAATTTTAAACCCTATTCTATTGACAATGCTTTTAATTATTCTCATTTTGATTTTAAGTGAGAGCACTTATGAAAACTACGCAAAAAGTAATTTACCTTTAACTTTTTTATTAGAACCCGCTATCGTTGTATTAGCAATGCCGTTATATAAAGAATTTGTTTACATTAAATCGCAATTAAAAAATATTTTAATTGCCTGTACTTTTGGCGTATTCAGCTCAACAGGCACAGCTTTATTCATAGCTTATATGTTAGGTGCAGATAATCAGATAATTGCTTCTGTCGCCCCTAATGCTGTTACTTCACCTATTGCAATGGCATTATCACACTCTTTAGGAGGCGTTGCAGCACTTGCTGCTGCCATCGTTATTTTGATTGGAGTATTAGGTGCTATTTTTGCTCATCCATTCTTAAAGTTTATCGGTGTATCAGATCAACCTGCTCAGGGTTTGGCTATGGGAGCCGCATGCCACGCACTTGGAACAGCAAGAGCTGTAGAAATCAACTCAAAAATAGGTGCTTTTGCATCTGTCTCTCTTATTGTGAGTGCAGTATTAACTTCTGTTATCTTACCGGTTTTATATCCTTTATTTATGAGTGTATTAAAAGGCTTTTAAATCTAATTTTTTTAAAATATATGAAGTGAGATGCTTGATTGATAAAAAGTTGAGTATTGGAATAGTTTAAAACATTCATTAAAAATTGAATTAATACCACATTACAGTTCTAAATTGGTGGGCGCAGGAGGATTCGAACCTCCGACCGCTCGGTTCGTAGCCGAGTACTCTATCCAGCTGAGCTATGCACCCAATTTAGAGTTTACTTATTTTTCATCTAGGTTAGATGTTATAAAGTGGTGGGCGCAGGAGGATTC
>NZ_NQMR01000110.1 GCF_002276045.1 Pseudoalteromonas sp. NBT06-2
AAACAACATGGGTGGTTTATGATAAACATCCATGCTGAATCATCACGACTTAATTATTTATTTGTAAAGTTACTCGCAGGTATACGTTGCATTACCAATTCTGGATCTAACCTGACTTGTTTCCAATTTAATCGCCAATCTAAATGGGGTCCAGTTACTCTGCCAGTCGCACCAATTTTTGCGATTTTATCACCTGTTTTAATTTCTTGACCGAGTTTAGCTGTTACTTTACTTAAATGAATATAAGTCGATGTAATACCATAACCGTGATCTATGATCAGTGTACCTCCAGAATAATAAAGATCAGGGTTTGAAAATATAACTTTACCCGGTAAAGGAGAAAATATTTGAGTGCCCGTTTTATTTGCAATATCTAATCCAAAATGAGGTCTTTTTGGTGTACCGTTAAAGTACCTTTGACTGCCATAAACTCCTGATATTCTCCCCTGTGCAGGTCGATAAACAGGCTCTAAGAAATCAACTCTATCAGATAGTTTATTTCTTGCTTCCCTAACGGCTTTAGCTTCTGCCTTTGTTCTTTTTAAAACTGACTTTGGCGGTGATACATATTTTTTTGCAATTCCTTCAATTTTATCAATTTTATAGTCACGCTTAGTTATAAGAAAAGGCTTTGTATGGTGAGTCCCAGTGTTATCTTTCCAAGATAGAACATGGTCTAATTTAGCATCTCTACCAAAGCCAAAAACAAATAATCCACTATTACCAAGTTTAAGTTTTTGTCCATTGAGATAAACTAATTTAGCTTTAGGAAGTTGGCCAATGACCATACCACCTTGAATTAAATTTCCTTTAAGCTCAAGGGCATTAACAGGTGAATTTATTAACAAGGCTATCAAAAATAAAATATTTTTTATCATGCTTGATTATACCTTAGGAATTAAAATTTGAGATTAAGAGTAAGCAATGGCGCCCTTACCCACACCTTCAAAGGCAATCACTTGATATTGAGATTCATTATTTGATTTTTTAAGTTCATCAGCTACATACTGGGCTATACATTCAACTGTTGTATCAACAGGTAAAACTTCACAGTCAACTTTGCTTATGCTTAATTCAAAATAACCTTGTGTTGCTTCATAGGAGAAATTATATGACTCTTTAACTGGTTTTATAAATTTAAGAAAATGAGCATCGATTAAATCTTCTTTACTACCTAAATATATATCTTGCCATCTTAGTGCCCATTCTTTTTGTAACCGGATGCTTTTCATCTCATTTTCAAAAATACCAATAGTTGATCTGTGCCCATGTACGATTCTCTGACAATTGCCATCATGTTTTTTTAGGCCATGGCTATAGTGATAATAAAATCCATTAATATCTTCAGCTCTCACCACCAGTTCAATTTTTGTTATATTACTTGGCATTTTTGGCATTATTTGAGCAATCAAATAATCTGAAATGGCTTGTTCAGTAATTTTATTATTGTTAAGCATACAAAAAGCTTGTGCAGGACCACTAATATGAATTGTTTTATTATTCGCATAATCAAAACTCACATTTGTTTGAGAATTTTTTTCTAATACTTCAACTTTTGCTTGTTGTGGTAAAGCTAATTTATGATCTAAGGTATCATCAATAATTTTTTTAATTTGTTTTTTCACTAAACCAAAATCTAAAATCATAGATTCGTCATTTAAATTACCGTGTAAAAACATATCAACAATCCAACTTTCGCCAACAGTACCTCTTTGATCGCATAAATAGGAAAAATCAATAACAGTAAGGTCGTTTACAAAAAGGATCATGGCTTGCCTATTTACTTAATTATTTAAATGAAAATTATTCAGCGTACATTATAATTGTTTCAAGGCTGATAAATACAGCTAAAACTATTCTTTTTAGTGTTTTTTATCAAAAAACAACTGTTCGGAGTTGTTAAGCTTACAACTGTTAGCTAAAGTATCGTCAATTTTATTGAACAAGTGAAAGAAGCAGATAATGGAACAACAAAATAGTTTTACAAAAGAAGAACTGATCCAATGTGGTAATGGAGAATTATTTGGTGAAGGCAATTGTCGTTTACCAAGTGACAACATGCTTATGATGGACCGTATCATTGAAATCAATGATGACGGTGGCGAACATGGAAAAGGTGTTATCATCGCAGAACTAGATATCGATCCTTCACTATGGTTCTTTGATTGTCACTTTAAAGGTGATCCTGTTATGCCTGGTTGTCTTGGGCTTGATGCGATGTGGCAATTAGTTGGTTTCTTCTTAGGTTGGTCAGGTGGTCCTGGTGCCGGCCGTGCTTTAGGTGTTGGTGAAGTTAAATTCACAGGCCAAATTTTACCTACAAATAAAAAAGTAACTTATCACTTAAATATGAAACGCGTAATTAAACGTAAATTATTTATGGGCCTTGCAGATGGTACAGTTTCAGTAGATGGTCGCGTAATTTATGAAGCAAAAGATTTAAAAGTTGGTTTATTCCAAGATACAACTAATTTCTAAATTTAATAATAAATATAACTCCCTTTCGGAGCGTTTACACTTTTTTATTTACAGGAATCAAAAATGTCCCTTTCGGGACATTTTCTCCAATTCTTTACGTTTAAATTTTTTAAATTAGACTTTAAACATGTTACGACTTTCTATGGCTTCTCGCCAACCTCCGAGCCACTGAGATCTTGGGTCTAAACTTTGATACGGACACATTTCTTTTGATCGTCCAGCTAAACCCGCTTTAAAGCCTTGAGTATGAGCTCTCTCAAGACGATCTCTTTTCTGTCTCTTCATAGGTAACGTCCTCACCTTATTATTGATATGTGTGATGTTATATACATCACTGTTTAACAAATAGTTAATAAATACGTTAAATTCAACAAATAAACTTTACAAAAAACAACAATGATTTTTAATGTGTTGATTATTAAGGAATTTCAATTAAAATTGATTCTTAAATAATAAAGATTATCATTGCGTCTGATTACTAGAAAAACATATATGAGCAGCAAGATCAATGATCTTTTTTATAATTTTTAGAAGTTTTTTTACGTTTTTTTGTAAGTGCTTGCTTCTACAAATAATTCAAAAAGTTCAATTTATTTTCTTTGGATTTTTAGGGTAAAAATTATCAGGTTGGCTTTCACATAAATTAAACTCACGTGTATTTTTATATGGTAATTTCATAAAACCAGCGACACCAACTGATTTAATTTTTACTATATTTTGCATTATTTTTTGTAGTAAGTTTAAAAACTGTGGTTCTTTTGTTTGATCTAGTAACCTGTAATAATGGTGAACTTTTAATCTATCTGGTAAAGATTCAAAAATAATACATCCTGTATGGTGTATTTGATTTAATGCAAAGACACACTTCAATACTTCTTTCGGTAATTTAAGTTGCTCATCGGGATCATTTCCATCTTCAAAGTAAGAATGCGGTCTGTTAAGTTCATTTAGTTGAACTGCACTCATAACTTGATATTCAAGTTCTGGAATTTTTTCATACACAAAGTTGCCATGCATATTTTTCTCTATTTGAATTGTCTTCCTTGCATCAAATAAACAACATTTAAATAAACCTTGCTGTTGTATTCCTTGTGCGAGTTTAACTGTATTGTTAATTGCTGAGGAAAAAGAATGATAAAGCTCTTTTTTATGTAAAATTAAACTAGATTCTATGAATAATTGCTTTTCCTTCCAATGAAAACTCAACCCTCCTACAACAGGGAACTTAGCTAAGCGACTAATAGATGCTAAAAATGCTTTCTCTGTATCCCCGGTATCAAATAAAAATTCTCTATAATATCGATCCAGTTGTGCGTCATTTACATCCAATAGTGCTTGTTTTTTATCTGCTATTCTTAAAAATGATTTTCGGGAGCTATAAACAACAGTATCCGGTAAATCTGTAAGTTCATTATGCCAAAATGGAATTGAAGACTTGATTTCATTATTTTCAATTTCTGGTAAATAGAGTTTTGCCATTTTTGGCATGTTTTTCATAAAATAATCACCCGCTTTATCACGTACGGTTTTATCCTTTGATAACATACCATCGATTACTTTTGCTAACTCCATGGGCAAGCCTAAACTGGTAGCTGGGATCACTTGCGCGCCAAAGCGGCAGGACTGTGCAGATGCTAATGCATAGAGTGTAGAGGCTACACCTTGTTCATCAAATCTAGGGGAAGATTTTGCACCTTCCATTTGCTCATCACCTATAAAATAAACATCTCCCATACGTGCATTAGAACGCTGCATATCAGAAGACATTAAGTCCATTATATTGGTTGCAATTGTATTACCAAAACCATCTTCTTGGGCAAAAACTGATGATCCCCAATCAACAAGTGAAAGCTTATCGTGATTATCTAGCCATACTAAGTTAGAAGGCTTTACATCACCATGTACTATCGGACACAGAGACATCCCTTGTTTATTTTCTCTTAAATCAAGTAATACATTTCTGAGTTTTAGCGCAAGATCAGTGATAAATCTAGCTGACATTTTGCCTTTTATTAATGACACTTGCTCAAGATTTATACCTGGTGCTCTTGCCATCATAAGTATGCCTTGCTTTTTTATTCTTTCGAACGCAAAAAACTTTGGCACGAGTGGATTATCAACTTGAGATAGCATATATGCTTCATCTTCAAGACGATCTCTTACACTTTGCGCTAATGTTATTCTTGAAAATTTAAATACCCATTGACTATTAGGAATTGTATGAACATCAGTTCCAGAAAATACAAAACCAAATGCACCTGAACCAATTTCTTCAACATCTTTATAACCCAAAAGTTCAAGTTGCTTAATACAAATCTTTAGCCATTGTTTGTGTTTTTTAGCATCTGAATGAGAAAGTAAATATATTGATTGTTCTTCATTTATATAAAAATTATGGATTTTTTTCTTTTCAAGCATTAAATATCAGTTTTTAATTTAAGAAATAAATAAGACAGTTTTCACTGCCTTTACATAAATACAGCACTAAGATTGGTATCTATAACCATGTTACTTAAAAATGCATGTTTCAGAGCTATCTAAGTGAGCACAATTCAAGGCGTTTTGATGCTGGGTTTATGCTGGGTTTTTAATTTTGATAAGGCAACAACCATTATCTTCAATTAATGCCTTACCTAAATCCTATTTAATTCTCGCTGAAATCGCGCATTTTGAGGTATCATGGGTATTGACTAACTACGTATTAGATTATCACCTTGTCCAATCCACTTATAAGTCGTTAATGCATCTAATCCCATAGGGCCTCTAGCATGTAATTTTTGCGTAGAAACAGCAACTTCTGCACCTAAGCCAAATTGTGAACCATCACTAAAACGTGTGCTTGCATTAACATAAACAACAGCCGAGTTTACTGACATTACAAAGAGATCTGCATTTTTAATATTTTGCGTTAATATGCTATCAGAATGTGCTGTAGAGTGAGTTCGAATGTGTAAAATAGCATCTTCAACTGTATCTACAATTTTAATGCCAAGCGTTAAACTTAGCCATTCTGTGTCATAATCATCGATTTGGATTGGCGCAATACGTTTATCAATAGAGATACTATCAGAGCATCCTTTTAAGAAAACATCTTTTTTTCCTAAGGAGACGACTAATTTTGGAATAAATTCAGCAGCAATTTCATTATGAACAAGTAAAGTATCTAAAGCATTACACACACTAGGACGTTGTACTTTAGCATTTTCGATTACTTCTAATGCTTTAGTTTGATCTGCACTGGAATCCACAAAAAGATGACATATGCCAATACCACCTGTGATCACTGGAATAGTGCTATTTTCAATACATACTTGTTGTAGTTTTTGACCACCTCTTGGTATGATCATATCTACATACTTATCCATTTTTAATAGTTCGAGTACAAGGGATCTATTAGGATCTTCAATTAATTGAACGCAGTTTTCATTAAAACCAACTGATACAAGCGCTTTAGTAATTAATTTGACTAAAGTGATATTAGAATTTAGCGTTTCTTTACCGCCACGTAAAATACACGCATTGCCTGTTTTTAAAGTCAAGCTCACAATATCTATGGTTACATTTGGTCTTGCTTCATAAATTACGCCTATCACACCTAAAGGTACTTTTCGCTTTTTAAGAAAAAGCCCACTTTCAAGTTGTTTACCATCAAATTCAGCGCCTACAGGATCATCGAGTCCAATAACAGTATCTATATCAGCACATATTGTATCTAAACGCTCAGATGTTAGAAGTAACCTATCTAATAGAGACTCATTAAGGCCGTTACTTTTACCCGTATTCATATCTAACTCATTAGCAGATAAAATGATGTCTTTATTATCTAAAATATGTTTTTTTATTGCTGATAGTGCAGTATTTTTTTGTATTGTTGAAGCTTTTAATAAATCAAAACTAGCTTGTTTTGCGGCTTCAGCTATATTTTTTAACATTGTACGATCCTGTTGAATAGGTCTAAATTAATCTTATAAAGCGTCAACAACAACTAAGTCGTCTCTGTGAATGATTGCAGTTCCATTTATGAAACCAAGCTTGCTTTTAATTTCTTCTGAATGAAGGCCTTTAATTTTAAGGAGATCTGTTGAGCTATAACAAGTTATGCCTCTGGCAATGATGTCGTTATTAGTATTTTTGATTTCTATTAATGAAGATGAATCAAACTCCCCATTAATACTTAAAATCCCTTTAGCTAAAAGACTTGAGCCTGTAGTTAAAAGTGCTTTTTGAGCACCGTCATCTACTATTAAGCTACCTGAGCTTGCAGGACCAGTCAAGAGCCACTGTTTTCTTCCTTCAACAATGTCATTCATTACTTTAAAACGTGTACCTACAGGTTTGTTATTAACCAAATCAGTGATGACATTAGGCTCTCGACCTTTAGCTATAATCACTTCAACACCTGAACGTGTGGCAATTTCTGCCGCTTGTAATTTTGTTGCCATACCGCCAGTCCCAACCTTACTACCGCTACCACCTGCTATTGATTTTAATTTATCATCAATCTTATTAACTGTAGATATAAGCTCTGCGTCTTTGTTTTTTCTGGGATCACTTGAAAACAAACCTGGTTGATCTGTTAATAAATATAATTCATCTGCTTTAG
Source organism: Pseudoalteromonas sp. NBT06-2 (assembly GCF_002276045.1). Classification (GTDB taxonomy): domain Bacteria; phylum Pseudomonadota; class Gammaproteobacteria; order Enterobacterales; family Alteromonadaceae; genus Pseudoalteromonas. The sequence goes on from NZ_NQMR01000110.1 coordinate 7,082, forward strand.
CTAATATAGCCGTTAATGCTGATAAATTGTCATTGTCACCCACTTTTATTTCTTCAATACAAACGGCATCATTTTCATTCACTATGGGTAAAATATTATGATTGATAAGAGAATTTAAAGTATGTTTGGCGCGTAAATACCTTTCTCTATCTTCTAAATCAGCACGAGTCAAAAGCATTTGACCTACAGGGATATTGTAAAGGTTAAATAATATTTGCCATGTTTGAATGAGATTGCTTTGACCCACAGCTGCCAGTACATCTTTATCATAATCTAAATGCGAGCTGTGCTTAGCAAGCTGTGATCTACCTGCGGCTATTGCGCCACTTGATACTAATATTATTTTATGGCCTAGTTCCATCATCATGGAGCATTGTCTTACAAGTTCTACCATGTGACGTGTATCAAGGTGATAGCCATTACCCGTCAACACACTCGTACCTAGTTTAACGACTACCGTTTTGTTATTTTTCATCTTTTAGAATTAGTTAATGACTTGGTTAAATACTATAACACTGTGAATGTGAAAAATAATATGATCATTTCTCATATTGCATAGATAAAGAGAACAAAAATTAAATTTATATAAATATTATTTGGTAATAATTACTCTTGATAATAAAAAACCGGAGCAAACTCCGGTTTAATTCATTTGATAATAATTAACCTTTAAGTAAAGCTGAAGCTTTAAGTATTCCTGGATAATCACTTTGCGGTAAAATCTTAGCTAAAGCTTCGAGCTTAGTTCCAAGTTTTTCATTGCTGGAAGCTGAAATATTAATATGCCCCATCTTACGACCCGGTTTTTGGCTTTTTCCATACCAATGACTCAACACTTCTGAAGTATTGAGTACTTGAGTAGGAATTGATGATTGGCCTAATACGTTGATCATTGCTGATGGACGTAAAAGTTCAGTACTTCCTAATGGTAAACCACATACAGCACGCATATGATTTTCAAATTGACTAGAAGCACAGCCTTGTTGTGTCCAATGTCCAGAGTTATGAACGCGTGGTGCAATTTCATTAACCATTAATGTGCCATTCACATCAAAAAACTCAATTGCTAATACACCAACATAGTCCATTTTAGTTGCCAGTTTTTTAAAGGCTAACTCACCTTGTGATTGAATTTTTTCACAAAGCTCTCTAGCGATAGATAATGTTAATACACCATTAGTGTGTTCATTCTCTGTTACTGGGTAAATTGCCATATTACCATATTTATCACGGGCACCTATTACAGATACTTCACGACAAAATGGAATCATTTTCTCAGCAATAACCGTATGGGGCTGATTCGTTGACCCAGTCGCAATAAAATCAGTCATTTCTGACCATATTTGATCTATTTGTTCATCTGATTTTAAACGCCACTGACCTTTTCCATCATAGCCTGCTTGGCAAGTTTTAATTACTAAAGGCCTTCCTAAAGTAGCAACAGCTTCAATTAAGTGTGATTTTTCAGAAATAAGTTTATATGGAGCACAAGGTATATTTACTTCGTCTAATAAAGCTTTTTCAATTGCACGGTCGCCGCCAGTTTTAATTGCCTGTTTACCAGGATAAAACTTACCACTTTTACAACATAGCTCTAACACATCATCTGGAATGTGCTCAAATTCAGCCGTTATTACATCGACATCGTCAACACTTGTCTGTAAGTCTTGCTCATATATTTCACCAGTAAGTGGATGAATTATATTTTCAGTCCCAACATCATAAGCTTTCACGATTAAATCTAATGGCGCACCAGCTAAACTCATCATGCGCGCTAATTGCCCTGATCCTAAAACCAGTATCTTCATGCTATTCGCCTTGAGGATTTGGATTATCTAAAATTGTATCTGTTTGTTTTTTGCGGAAAGCTTCAATCTTCGCGAAGATTTCAGGGTTTTGACAACCTAAAATTTGAGCCGCAAGTAAACCTGCATTTGCAGCACCCGGTTCGCCAATAGCAAGTGTACCTACAGCAACACCTTTTGGCATCTGACAAATTGAAAGTAATGAATCAACGCCGTTTAAAGCTTTAGATTTCACTGGAACACCCAATACAGGAAGACTAGTAAACGCAGCTGCCATACCAGGTAAATGCGCAGCACCACCAGCACCAGCGATAATGACTTTAATACCACGATCTGCAGCAGAACTTGCATAATCACATAATAGCTGAGGTGTACGGTGCGCAGAAACAACCTTTGTTTCGTAAGCTATACCAAAACTTTCTAACATATCCGCTGCATGTTGCATTGTTGGCCAGTCTGATTTTGACCCCATTATAATACCTACTGTCATTCTATGCTCCTCAAAAATACTCAACCATCAAATACCCAAGGTTGATATGTGATATAATTTAATTTATGGTTCTATTTTAGTACTACATTTTGATGTTCAGATGTACTATTTGCACAATAAAAATATTATCCTTCAATACCTTGTGAAGTTAAGTACTCTTCATAAGTGCCTCTAAAATCAATAATCTTACCGTCTTTGATTTCCCAAATACGTGTTGCAAGAGATGATACAAATATTCTGTCATGACTTACGAAAAATAATGTACCTTCATATTTTTCAAGGGCAGTATTTAAAGACTCGATTGATTCCATATCCATGTGATTTGTAGGTTCATCCATTAATAAGATATTATGTTTATGCATCATTAATTTACCAAATAGCATACGACCTTGCTCACCACCTGATATTACATTTACAGACTTTGAAATTTCATTTTGCGAAAATAATAAACGACCTAAGTAACCACGAACAACTTGTTCATCATCACCTTCTTGCTGCCATTGTTCCATCCACTGAAATAAATTTTGGTCTTTTTCGAAATCTTCAGCATGGTCTTGTGCGTAATAACCAATATTAGCATTGTCAGACCATCTAAAAGCACCAGAGGTAGGTGATTTTTTACTCGCTAAAGTATTTAAGAGTGTTGTTTTACCTGCACCATTTTGTCCAATGATAGCAATACGTTCACCCACTTCAACTAAACCATCAAGACCTGAAAATAATTCTTCATCATAGCCTTGTGTTAAGTTATCTAACTCTAGTGCGTTTCTAAATAAAGGTTTTTCTTGCTCAAAGCGTAAAAATGGATTTTGACGGCTAGATGCTTTAACTTCAGCTAATTCAATTTTATCTAATTGTTTTGCTCGTGATGTTGCTTGCTTGGCTTTAGAAGCATTTGCAGAAAAACGTGCAACAAATGATTGTAAATCAGCTATCTGAGTCTTTTTCTTGGCATTATCAGATAATAACTGTTCGCGAGCTTGGTTTGCTGCAAACATATATTCATCATAGTTACCTGGGAATAAACGTAACTCACCATAATCTATATCAGCCATATGTGTACAAACCGAGTTTAAGAAGTGACGGTCATGAGAAATGATGATCATAGTACAGTTACGTTGTTTTAATACTTCTTCTAACCAACTGATAGAGTGAATATCTAAGTTATTTGTTGGTTCATCAAGTAACATGATGTCTGGATCTGAGAATAAGACTTGTGTTAAGAGCACTCGGAGTTTACGCCCAGGTGCGATTTCTGACATTAACCCGTAATGCATATCTTCTGGAATACCCACACCAGATAATAATTCAGCTGCTTTAGACTCAGCTGAATACCCATCCATTTCAGCAAATTCAGATTCAAGATCGGCGACTTTCATACCATCTTCTTCACTCATTTCTGGTAAAGAATAAATACGGTCACGTTCTTGTTTAACTTCCCATAGCTCTTTGTGGCCCATGATCACAGTATCAATTACACTATATTCTTCATATGCAAATTGATCCTGGTTAAGTTTAGCTACTCTTTCATTAGGATCTGTATTTACATTACCTGCTGATGGCTCCAGTTCACCACTTAAAATTTTCATGAATGTAGATTTACCACAGCCATTTGCACCGATTAAACCATAACGATTACCTTCGCCAAATTTAACTGATATATTTTCAAACAAAGGCTTAGCGCCAAATTGCATGGTAATGTTATTCGCTGTGATCATAAGTATAATTTTTCTCAATTCTTTAATTTCGCGGGATTATATCAGAAAATATAACAAGGGTTTATTATATTTATCACGTTTCCTTTTTTCACCCAGAGCAAGATTATTACAAATTGAATCTATGGAATAATTTTCGTTTAGATCAAGGTATAGTAATTACCTTGGTCATTTAATATATGTCGCTTTTAACTCAGGTATTGCAAGGTATGACACTAGAGCACCGATCAGTTTAAAATATAGTCACCAGCGAGAGTGGAAATTTTAGCCTCGCCCGCAGGTAATGGCCAAAAATCACACATGCTACGTTGTATCAGCTAGAAATAGCCCACTATTCCATTCACTAATACGCCTTGCCTGTGTGATTTTTGGACCATTCTGGTGTTCGTATTTTAAACTAATCGGTGCTCTAGGCTCGTGTCATTTGTCGATTAGCAGCAGATGAATAGAGTGTGCATTTAAATATTGGATATCATCACAATATTATAATTTTTTTGCGTAACAAATAGTTGCTTTTCATGTTCATTATTTATTGGTGTGTACCACTATATTAAATTACCCCCTAAACCTGTATAGTCAAACGAATATGGATATAACAGGGGCACATATATATGGAACCATTGAAGCAAGCTGATAATTACGACAAAATAGCCAATCATTGGGTAAGTGAAAATTTTAATCGTGATAATGGAATTGAACAGCATAAACGTGCGCTACAACTTGTAAAGAAAAAAGAAAAAGCAATTGATGTTGGTTGTGGCAGCAGTGGCCGTATAATCGATGTATTATTGAATGATGGTTTTATCGTAGAAGCTCTAGATTTATCAATTGAAATGCTTAACATTGCTCGACAAAGTCACCCTGATGTTCAATTTTATCATGCTGATATTTGTAAGTGGGACTTTCCTAAAAAGTATGATTTTATTTCAGCATGGGACAGTGTTTGGCATGCTCCATTAGAAGAGCAAGAAAATATACTCAAGAAACTTTGTAATGCTTTAACACCTAAAGGCGTTCTAATTTATACAAGTGGTGCGGTGGATGAACCTGGCGATGGAAGTAATGAATTTCTTGGACAAATACTCGACTATGCAGCGATAGGTATACCCAAACCACTTCAAGATGCAGGATTCAGTTGGAATTAGAAATGCTTTAGGCAAGGCATTGATTGAAGAACATGGTTATTCCCTTTTCAAAATCAATAACGCTGCATAAAGTATTTATAAACCAACCTTACAGGGACTTCTGAGCAATTCATGCTCGTTGTTGCCTGCATGGATGTAGGTACTAGAGCAATGCAGGAGCATATTGCCGGTCCATCTTTTTTTAAGGGAGTAACCATTAATGCAAAGATGCGCCTAGATCATGAATTGCTCAGCAGTCCTGAACCTCACATCTTGAAGTGGCTTGGGTATATACCTGCAATTTTAGAAATTATTAATGAATGCAATTGTATTTGCAGACATTTGGAAAACGATGATTGGCCTAATAGCCATTTATATTTGATCATTCAGAGTAAAGATGCCTAATCGGATAGTCGGAGTTCTCTAACCTCAAACCCTGTCTCTTTGAATACATTTTTGAGGGAGTCGCTAATTAGGTTGCACGGATCAGAGGAAACGTTTACTTATCTGCCGATAAAGTCAGGTGGCCTAATTGTAAAACATGGTATTAAAAAGTGACGAATAAAATATAAACTGGTCTAAAAACAATGACTGCTATTTGACTGGGCTATCTACTATCAAATCCGAAAAAAGAACAATAGAGTTTGCGGAGATAGAGAAATAGAGAAATACATGCATGTCTTGCTAGGCTTGAGTCCTTTTGTTAAACAACACAAGTTAGTCTCCAAAAACGATCTTATTCTTTGCAAGCCGACATATAAGCAAAGCAATTGATGCAAAGGTGCTAAACAATATGCGCCTAAAGTTGTAAATGCTTATTATAGTAGCCATCGTAATTTGTAAACTTAAACGCTAATATTTAATTCTTTATTGATAAATAATTCAATTTATACATTATTTTTTATTTATAGATTTTCTAAATTGGCTTGGCGTTTGATGATAGTGTTTTTTAAAAATCTGATTAAAACTGGATTTTGAATTAAACCCACAATCATAAGCAATAGTAACTAAGTTATCTGTGACAGGTCGCGTTTTAATTGCTTCGACAACTGCAGCTATACGGTAATGATTTATTAATTCATAAAAATTCCCTAACGTGTGCTAATGAGTGTATTAACATTTAACGGTATGGCTTCAGCGGTCGCAATTGGTTCAATAATCGCAATTACAGTAATGAGCGCAACATATGCTTTAACAAGTAAATAATAAGGATTAAATAATTTGATTAAACTAAATACCAAACTTCAACCCTAAAACACCGCTAATTAGCGGTGTTTTTGTTTTAGCTGAGTATTAATTCGTGTTTAAAGCATATAAGAAATAATAAAATAAAAAGACTTAATTTTATCCTTTCCTAGTTCTTATAAGCTGTAGCAGCATTAATCTGTTACTTGCCACATTAGTCACATGAATAGTCTGTTTGTTCAGTAATATCTACTGGCACACTATCCTTTTGCTCATCTTCACCTAGAGTTTGCGTACGATAAGCGATAGATTGAGGTATATTAGTTTGGTTTAACATTACTCTTACGACATAGTTATCATTAGGATTATTATCAATCTCTATCAATACCTGTTGTAGCTCAGCATTTGTATTTATTACTGCACCACGACCCCCAACCATATCGACTATCTTTTCATAGCTCCATTTATTCAGTTTGTTATAGTCATATACATCATTTTGTTGTGGCCGTGTTTCATAATGAACCTTATCATCTCCTGTACGAAATGGATTTGGATTTACTAACATTTGCTCAATGCCATAAATACCGTTATCTAACACAAATACTACATTATTAGTGTTGTAATAATTATGTCCAGATACCGCCTGACAAGTTTCTTGGAATGCACCATCACCAACAAATACTAATGGTCGTTTTGCAGGTTTTGCAAACTTAACGCCCAGTGAGGCAGGAACTGAATAACCAATAGATAGCCAAGCTGCGGCACTCACAAATCCATCTGAGTGATTAATTTTTAAGTTTTGAGCGCCTAGTAATGGAAATCCGGCATCAACCACAACACAGTGTTCTTCGCGTAAGTAATGGTCTATTCCACTAAAGAAACTATCGTAAGTGAGTTGCTGGGCACATCCTGCAGGTACACTTTGCATTAATGGACTCATGGTAGATTGGTGGCGTTTAAATTCAATGTTAGAAATTTGTGCACTTAACAGATCGATAAAGTCTTCTAATATAACATTGGGAAAGTACTGTGTGCTAACCTCATTTCCATCGCTATCAATATGATGGCCCACTTTGACGCCTTCGTTGTTAGCCATTACCATACCTGTTGACCATGACGAAGTACCACCAAGATTTTTACTGGTATTCCATACTCCTAGAGCAATTCTGCAACCTGCGTTATCAAACAAGTCTCTGGTACTTTGCGGAGTTGCTTTACCATTGTATACACCGCGAAACATTTCATGGCTTTCAGGCAAAACAGATTTAGCTAATATGCTGGTCATAAATGGCGTATTAGTTTGTTCAATCAATGACTGAAATTTTTGCTGTAGTTGCTTGCGTTGAATTTCAATGCCTCCCCATAATATTGGGTTACCGCGCTGTTTAATCAAATCTATTGTGGCGGCAACAGCTTTTTGTGTTTCATCGACCTCTCCTATATGAGGCTGTAGTTCAATTTTATTACAAGGTGCATTACATTTTTTACGCCAGACATCCTCGTAAAATTCTAAATATCCTGGACGACCTTCTGAAATGATAGCAGTAAGTACAGCATCAATTTTCGCAGGTGCTTGTGATGCATTTTTAATTTGCTCTGCTGCAACTGTGACTGAGCGATAAGCATCAATATTACTTTTTTCATCTCCAGTCATATGAGAATAAAGTAAACCTTCTACCCGTTGGCGTTTTTGATCTGAATAAGTAGGCGCACCATTAAGTACTAATACTCTATTATGTTCAACAAAAGAGCCTGCCACTGGGTTAAGTAAACTAAATGCTCCTACGCCATAAGTAACGCAAACTGGCGCTATTTTACCACTCATTCTGGCATAACCATCGGCACAATGACCGGCATTTATTTCATTAGTATTTCCTGAGATCTTAATTGTAGATTCAGGATCTTCTGATATTGTATTTAACAAGGCGGCGCTGTAATTACCTGCAACACCAAATATGTGTTCGCAACCCAGTTCTTCAAGTCTAATTTTAAGGTATTGTGCAACTGTTACTTGATCTGTGCTCATAATTTCATCTCCTGTAAAAGACAATTCTTGTTGATATTCAGCAAGAATTGTCTTGACGGTATGTAAGGTATAGTACGAAGAAAAAAACGTGTATTATGACAAAACTGGCAGAGGATTTTCGTTTGCTAATAATGCAGCATTCAATGCAGATTCAATGGCACCTTCAATCCAAGCATGCTTTAAAGATGCATGTTCACCAGCAAAATGTGCTATACCATCCCATTCACTAGAGATTATTGATTTGTGAAATAATTTTAGCTGTCCAGGATAATAAATAGCTGCTTCACCAAAGGCATACGGGTTTTTCATCCAACTAACACTTGCTGCACCTACAATATTATCTTGATCGTCGGCATATTTAGCTGGTTCAAAAACACATAAGTCTTTAATTTTTTTCTGGGCTATTAAACGTTCTTCATAACTGGCATCTGCACTATGAATAGCATGTGTAACAGCTACATTTTCTAGCGCATAGCAATAGCGATCGTAATGTGACATTGGGTCCCATTTTTGTGCATCATCGGCCCAAGCATAACTCACCAACATAACACCGCCTCCCGTTGAGCCCATGCGTTCACTCGGATAATACATATAGCGATTTATCAAATCTGTATTTGAGCCACCACCATAAATATCATTTTCAGTTTCCCAAAAGCGCTCTCTAAACTCTAGTAAAACTTTAGTCGCGGCATCATAATGTAACTCACGAATTGCTTGGCGTTTACGTTGGCTAAATTCGGGCCAAATATGCACAGTTCTAAAACTGGTAAATGGTATAGTAACAATCACTTCATCCCACTCACGTTCAGCCAATTCATCTGTGATAGCCATATCTTGTTCACGTCGTGGTTCAATAACCTTAGACATTTTGGTCGTAATGCGAACTTTACCTGTTTTATCATCTTTATATAAATTAGTTAAAGTTTGATTGGTCAAGGTTACATTGCTTAAGTCATTTTGTTTATAATAAGCAGTAGAGAATAAATCAGTTCCGCCTTTAATTAACCAAAAAGCAGTGTCAGGTTTTATGATGGCTAATTCTATAAAGCTTTGAATAAATGAGTAAGACATCCGCGAAGCTAGGTTTTCAATAACGCCTATCATTTCAATAGCATTTTCTGAGTAACTCTCATTATTGTGCACATACTCAGTTAAAAAACGGCGCATAGAATATTCGCCGTAAGTATCGATAATATATGGCCAAGCAGTTTTTGGATCTTCATCAACCATTTTGGTTAATGCACCAATGGCGTTGTCTAATAATACGCTAGATTGAGTGTTTTCATTCTCATTGAGGTTAAAATTAAGCATCGCGTTTACATCTGCACCTTCTGCATCGTATTCACCACGCGATACATGCTTGTAATTTACGTGTAAAAAGTTTTTACCTGATGCTGTTGGTAAAATAATATTATCGTTTTCATCGCGATCAGGATTGTCAATTTTATCGGAAGTTGCATCGGCTTTTGATACTGTTTTGTTTAAGAAAATCTGTTTATTAACACCCGTCTGATCAATCAAGAATTGAACCAATTTATGCATATCAGGAATACGCATAGCACCCGCTTCACCTGAAAGGCTTGAATCTTCAAAATAAGTTTTAGCCTCAGTATTACGGAATGTTTTAATTCTGCCGCCAACCCGAGTATTCGCTTCTACTATAGTTACAGTATGACCAGCTTTGCGTAACAAAGTGGCTGATACCATACCAGATATACCACAACCCACAATTAATATATTCTTACATGGGGCTTCGCTTACTGGTAAGCCATTTTCTAAATAGGTTAAATAGGCTTGGCTGATTTGATCTTGATCGAACGGGAGTAATCCATGATATGCATTATCTAAAGTAGCTGTCATTTTTAAATCCTTTTTCATTGTTATATCGTTTTTTAGTTTTATAAAAATCGGGCCGTTCCAATATAGGTACTAAGGATACTCTGGTTTTCAAATAATGCTAATATTATTTATTATATTCTATTACAAGGATGGTATCCTCACTCTTTTAAAAGACAATAAAATGGCCTTTATTCACAACCACATCTAGTAATGATAATGTTTAATCTGTCATCCAAAAAAACGTAATTGCTAAACGTTTATCTCGCTTTTCAGTCCCAAAATAGCCACTGGCACTATGTACCATATTACCTTTAAACAAAATTAATCGATTAAACTTATTTTCAATACTGTGATCCACATACCAAGCATCAGCTGGTAAAGCGTGCGTATGTAATGCATCTACTAAATTAACATATGGATCTTGAACTAAATTACCACCAGCAGCACAATTAGCATATTTTAATCTATAAAATGAAGTTCCAGATTCTTGAGTGGGATTTTGGCTTAAATACAACACTGCACCATATTTACACAATTTACGATTATCAACATGAGGTCGTGCTTTACCTTCTTTTTCGCCAACTAAAATAGCAGTATTTGAATCAACAATGAGCTCATCAGTTTCTACTACCCATATTTTATCTTTATTTATTTTACTTTTAATCCAAGCTTCTATTTTTTCTAGCTCTGCTTTTTTTAGTGCTTTTGCTGCACGCATTCCCGGCCATAATTCATTTGTGTAAGGACTCCCTAGCTTCCAACGTTTTTTCTCTTTGTTCAGGCATCTATTAGTAATTGTAATTGCATCTCTATGACAAAAAAAATCATCAACAATCCAATAATTAACATTAAGCTCAGGTGCTTCGTAAGTTAAAGTAGCCACATTATAAGGAATAGCGAGATCCTTTAATTCTTCAGAATACTTTTCATGCCGCATGCTTTGAACTCGTTAAGTGATTTATCTATTAAATAAAAGCATTTATTCCAATAATAATCAAATTTAAAACTCATAAAGTTAATTTCGTACAGGGTTAAATTTATAATTAAAAAAATTTGTGCTCGATTTAAAGCGCAGCCATATAGTTCACTTATTGTAGATGAGACTTTAGTATTACTCTTTTTAAGCTTTAAATAGACCAATTACTAAGAAACTTTCCACAATTAATACGTTACCATACTTATGAAAAAGTAAGGCCTATGGTATAATTTGACTGACATAATGAGACATCCGCTTTTACATTAAATAACTATCTAACTTATCATCTACTTAAATTATAATAATTAAATACTTATGGCCAAAATAACCTTTACACCTAAATTACTTGAAGACCACTTTACCAAAAATGAATGGAAAAAAGGCACTCGAATTTTAAATGCGAAAGGCATAAAAACCTGCGCCCTTGACGGTGAAATAATTCGTGGTGTGGTTTTTAGTGAGCGTGGTAGAAAGCTGGCCTATGCAACACGTTTAGTTTTTAATATTAAATATAATAGTATCGCCAGTTACTGTGATTGTTATGTCGGTCGTGATTGTAAACATGGAGCAGCCTTGGCGCTTTATTTTATTCATGAACAGTTTAATCATAACAGCACGGCTTCACCTGAAAAAGTGATTGATAAGTGGCTTAATAACTTTAAAGCGCAACCAAATAGGTATCAAATTAATAGTCTACAAAAATCGTTATTGTATTTTTTAAAGCCCAATAGTTATAACGAAGAAGATTATTTTACTTTAGACATTAAATCAACACGACCAAAAAAAAATGGCAGCTGGAGTCGTTCACTTAGCAGTGAATATTCAGCAAGTTCGTTAATTAATAGTCCTTATGCTACTAACGATGATGTTGTAATACTTACAGAACATATACGAACGAATCAATATAGCGATAGCATTAAATATTTTGATTTATTTGAGTGTATTATAAATACTAATCGCTGTTTTTGGCATACAAACTACGACTTAAACGTACCGATAACTTTAGGCAAGCCATTAGATGCAAAATGGCAGTGGTTAACACTTGAAAATAATTTATATACCTTAGAACTGCAATTAATGGAGCCATCGAGCAATATTCAAATAATCAAAGCGCAGCCGCTGTGTTATTATGATAAACAACAAAATTGTATTGGAGAAATAAAAACCAATACACAATGTGACTTTGAAGCTGACTTACTCAACTCTCCTATTTTTGAAGAAGATAAATTACCTTGGGTAATGAATAAACTCTCTTTGTCGTTAGGTGATGCAGTACACCGCTTGCCTAAACCAAAAACACAATTCTCACAAGAATTAACAAAACCAGAAGTGCATTTACACTTTACTACACCAATAAAAACGAATCCTCAAACGGGTTATGTTCAGGTTAGTTTTTCGTATCAAGGTTGTTTAGTTAATCCACATAATGAGCATGTTACGGTTACACCAAAAAACTCAAACGAGGTTAAGCTGTATCGTGATTTAGCCTTTGAAAAAACGGTGATAGATAAACTTACTTCGTTTAAATTTTCAGTTCAGCCAAAAAGTTACACTTATACCAACCAAGGCTATTCAAATATAGATAAGACCGCTGAATTTTCAATGCTGTTGCAAGGTCGTAATTTTTGGTATCACTTGCTACATCAGGAATTACCATTACTTAAAGAATTAGGGTGGAGTATTTCCTTTGCTGATGATTTTTATTATAAAGCACTCTCTACCGATAGTATATTTGATGCCGAAGTTATTGAAACTGATGATCATGATTTTTTCTCATTAGGGTTAAATTTAAGCATTGATAATAAAAAAATGCCTGCGTTCCCTATTCTACTTAGTGCTATTGAGCAATTACCAAAGTCGGCATTACTTGATCGAGATAAAGAACAGCTTATTTCGCCCGACGCCCCAATTTATGTTAACTTAGAAAATGGTGATTTTATTGCCTTGCGTTATGAAAGTGTTCAGCCAATTTTAAAACAGTTTATTGAACTGTTTATGCCTAATGCTTTAAATAAAGATGGCACCCTAGAACTATCACGTTTTCAAGGACATCAAACGCTATCTATATTAGATGATCAAGGACTAATAGCAACAGGCGCAAGTAAGTTAAGAGCTCTAGCTGATAAACTTAAGAACTTTCAACATGTAACCTCTGTTTCTATACCTACAGGTTTAAACGCGACCTTAAGAACGTATCAGCATCAAGGCCTAAACTGGCTGCAGTTTTTACGCGAATATCAATTAAATGGTATTTTAGCTGATGACATGGGTTTAGGTAAAACCATTCAGACCTTGGCACACTTACTAATAGAAAAACAGCAAGGCCGACTTAATACACAGGTATTAATTGTAGCTCCTACTAGCGTTATTTTTAACTGGGCTAATGAAATAGAAAAATTTACCCCGCAACTTTCTTATCAAGTATTACACGGTAGTAAACGTAAACAGCACTTCGCTTGTTTTGAAGAGGTTGATATAATCATTACCAGCTATGCGTTAATTACTAAAGATTTAGAGAATTATAGTGAGCAAAAATTTTATTACCTAATTCTTGATGAAGCACATTACATAAAAAATTCAAAAACCAAATTATACCAAGCGTTTTTAACACTTAAAGCGCAACATAAATTATGCTTAACAGGCACGCCAATGGAAAATCACTTAGGTGAATTTTGGGCTCAATTTAATTTTTTACTGCCAGGGTTTTTAGGTGGACAAAAGCAATTTACAAAATTATTTAGGACCCCAATAGAAAAACATGGAGTCCAAGAAAGAAAACAGTTATTAAATCAACGTATTAAGCCATTTATCCTACGTAGAACCAAAGATAAAATAGCCACTGAACTACCTCCTAAAACTGAAATAATTCAAACCTTACGCATTGAAGGTAAACAAGCTGAGCTCTATGAATCAGTTCGTTTAGCCATGGATACTCGTTTAAAGGACATCATTGCTGAAAAAGGTTTAAAACGGAGTCAAATTGAAGTATTAGATGCGTTATTAAAGCTAAGACAAGTATGTAATCACCCTAAATTATTATCACTTAAAGGGGCTAAAAAAATAAGCCAATCAGCAAAACTTGATCATTTAATGGATACCCTGCCAGAACAAATTGATGAAGGGCGTAAAATTATAATCTTCTCACAATTTACCAGTATGCTTGCCTTAATAGAGGATGAATTGGTTACTGAGGGTATAGATTTTGTTAAATTAACGGGCGCAACCACAAAAAGACAATTAGCGATTGATAAGTTTCAACAAGGTGAAGTACCGATATTTTTAATAAGCTTACGAGCTGGTGGCGTGGGGTTAAACCTAACGGCTGCGGACACCGTTATTCACTTTGATCCTTGGTGGAATCCAGCTGTAGAGAACCAAGCCACAGATAGAGCTTATCGTATTGGTCAAAACAAACCTGTATTTGTTTACAAATATATTATTGAAAATTCAATAGAAGAAAAAATTCAAAAAATACAGCAAAATAAAGCTGAACTCGCAAAGGCATTACTATCTGAAGAAGTCAGTGAAAATAAACTGAGTTTAACCGATGATATATTAATCTCTCTGCTTGAACCGCTAAGCTAGTAGTAAATAATATAAGAAAAATTACCAATCCTGTTATACACAATGCGTCTCAGATAAAAAGTACACAGGATATCTATGCTATATCATTTAAATATTATATAAGTATGACCAAAAGGTAAGACTGATGCATTACCTTTTATAGTTTAATTTTCAAACACTTATAGTGCAAATAAATCTTATCCTTTGTTGTCATAGCAAATACAATGACCCATAGAGGGAAATCATTCAATTTGTAATTGAAGATGGGCGTTCTATTTTTGCATTAAAAAGCCGAAAGCTCACATTTATATGGAATTTCTATCAAGGTTAAGAACGTTTTTCTGAGAAAAGCCATTGTTCGATACGAACTCACGTAGATGAATAATTGATAAAGCATAAAAAAAATTGAATGAAAACTCTAATTACTGTCTACTATTTAGGAGCAAAAATAGGAGATAAAATGAAATTAATTACACAAAAAATTATTTTAAGCTGTGCATTGATTGTAACCGCTAATGTAAGTGCACAAATAAAAGATAACAAACATCTATTACCAATATAAAGCGTAACTTTGCTCAACAAGTCGCATTAGGCTACACTGCTTCGAGTACGATTTATCAAAAAAATATTTCAAATAAAAACTTAGTACTTTCTAGTGATTTAATCAAACATTCCACTCTATCAAAAGATTTGAATTTAAATCAAAAAAATTTTTCAATTAGTCAATTAAAAGGACTAAAGCCGTCTCAAGACAATTTATTACAAATACGCTTAGCTGATAAGTCTATGGTTAAGAAACTTAATGATGGGCAAGAACATCTTTTTGCTTTTGAACCTGCAGGAAATGACAAATATTGGAAAGAAATTGAAGCTTTGATACCCAGGGAAATATACATTTTCTTGATGTAATTGAACTACCTTCACATCCCACATTTATAATTGAATTAGATAGTAAAAAAACTTTAAAATCTGGTTTGAGCATAATGAGAAGCATACTTAAGCCCAAAACATTAGCTGTAAAATCTGAATTTAAAAGTGCAGCAGATCAGCCTATACCCAAACCACTTCAAGATGCAGGATTCAGTTGGAATTAGAAATGCTTTAGGCAAGGCATTGATTGAAGAGCATGGTTATTCCCTTTTCAAAATCAATAACGCTGCATAAAGTATTTATAAACCAACCTTACAGGGACTTCTGAGCAAATAATGCTCGTTGTTGCCTGCATGGATGTAGGTACTAGAGCAATGCAGGAGCATATTGCCGGTCCATCTTTTTTTAAGAGAGTAACCATTAATGCAAAGATGCGCCTAGATCATGAATTGCTCAGCAGTCCTGAATCTCACATCTTGAAGTGGCTTGGGTATATATCTACAAGTGTTATTAAACAAATTAAACTTAAGGATGATAAAGAGCCTTGGATTTCTGGTGATGCTGAAGTCTACGCTATTGTGACTGGAGTAAACCCTTTTAGAGATGAGCCCATTCTTGATATTGTAGATATGCCTTATTTAGACTCTGATGGTAAAGATTACTACCCAAATCAAATCATTATTCATTGGGAAAGATATCGTTGGCAAGCAGCAGATATGATCTTAATGGAACAAGATGATAATACAAATTATAAAACTTTAGCTTCTAAGTTATTAGAGATCGCAGTAGAAGTTATGAAATCTATCCCTGATCCTGAAGTACAAGGTTATGCTATTATCCCTAAGTTTACCAATGATGATGATTACATAGATGTTTATTATACACTATTTGAAAACACAAGTTATTCTGACCATTATGGCGCAAGTGTTAATGCTAAAATTAAATTATTACCTTTAACTATAGATCCAAGATAAATATTTAATCCAAGTGTGCAGTATAATCATGATTTTCTGAGTATTATGATAATGCGCACTTTCAATAGATCAAATTATTTCCTGAGAATGTGTCATGATACTTGAGCAGTGAGGCTACTTAAACTGATTTGAGTTGCTAATAATGAAAGCAAACAATAGTCGACAAAGTAATAAAAAACTTGCTCTACCGATGATAATGTTTAACTAGAAATCAATAAATTCATTTGAAAACCAAACACTACTATCTATTGAGTATTTTCGATTTCTGTATGATTACTAGGTTAAGCAGTTAAAAATATAGCCACTATAGAAGCATCTGTTACAGGGTCGACTATTTACCTGTTTTAGTTACTAGATCATATGTTTTTCTTTCGAAATCTGTATTGCGTTTAATATTGTGTGGCCGTCTAAGACATTTTTCACCAGTGGCAATTACATCATCAGTCGCGCTCTTTAATATTGCCTTGCCTATTAACTACAATTTATAGTTTTGTTTCAATTTTCAATCCAACGAAGGTTATATCATCTGTTGTTTCTTCTTGTCCCTTATAGTCCATATTTATTTGTAATAGTATTTCTTTTTGTTTAGCGAAACTTTTTTTATGGTTATTTAATAAAGTTTCTTTTAATCTACTTTTGCTAAATGGGAAGTTTTTACCTCCGCCATTTTGGTCAATATATCCATCTGTAGTCAGATATATATAACTATCTTTATCTATTATTATCTCATGCTCTTTAAAAATAAAATCAAAATCACTACTTCGATAACCAACAGAGTGCCTATCACCTTTAATTACCTCAATTGCTCCATTTTGAATTAAAAATAAAGGAAGTTCAGCTCCTGAATATTTAATTAAATTTTTATTCTTATTGTATAAAATAATTCCACCGTCAAAACCGGCATTACATTTACTTTTTTCACTTTCTTGATGGAGTAATGTTTTTATCGCTTTATTAAAATAACCTAATATCCAAGCTGGGCTGATTTCAATATTAGGATCTTGATTAATTTTACCTATAACTTGACGTTCTATAGCCTTAACCAGCATAGTCACGAAAGCACCAGGTACACCATGCCCAGTACAATCAATCACCATTAATAAGCATTCGTTTCGTTCTTCAAATTCATTAAATAAATATATATCACCACCAATCACATCTCTTGGTTTCCAAATTGTAAAAAAATCAGAAAAATTATTTTTAAAATAAGCATTGTCTGGCAAAATTGAGTGTTGAATTAATGATGAATAATTTATGCTGTCAGTCGTTTTTTTATGTTCAAGTTCAACCAGCTTTCTAGCCTCTAGAGAAATGTTCATTTCTTCATTCACTTTAACAAGTACTCGATTATACTCAGATGCTATTTGCCCAACTTCAGTATTCGGCTCAACATATACTTGCTCTGAGAAATCTCCGTTATTCTTTTGCATTTCCATGCTATAAAGCAAGTCTAAAATCTCAGTGGATGCGTCATGCTCTGTTACATTTAATCCTTGCACTTCATGCTCTTTGCACACCCTTAAAGCAACAATACCTTTTATTAATAATAGAAAAAAATATGTACCACCAAACGCAAGAATAAAACAAAGTATTGAGCCCATTATTTGAATTAATAATTGTTGTTCAAAGTTTAGACTTGTTCCTAATAAATCACTATTACCAAAAAAGGCGACAGCTAATGTACCCCAAAAACCACACACTCCATGAACAGGCACCGCTCCGACAACATCATCAATTTCAAATTTTTCCAGTATATGACATGAATACAAATACAACCCCCCACCGATAACGCCGATCAGTGCCGCTTGGTAAACTTCAACCGCATGACAACTGGCCGTAATACTTACAAGGCCAGCTAATACACCATTTAAAATATGTGGTACATTGGGCTTTTTCATTAATATCCAGGTTAAAATTAATGTTGTTAAACCACCAAATGCTGCCGCTGTATTCGTATTTAATAATATTTTAGGAACCGCATTATTCATAGCTAGAGTACTACCGGCGTTAAACCCAATCCAGCCAAACCATAGAATAATAACACCTATTGTAGACATAGGAATGCTATGGCCTTGAATAGGAGGTAAACCTTTATTAAACCGACCAATTCGAGGTCCTATAACCATAATAGCAGCCAAAGCTACCCAGCCACCAACCGAGTGAACGACACTAGAACCTGCAAAATCAACAAAACCTTGTTGATTTAACCAACCAACTGTTTCAGCTTCTATCGCACCTCCCCAAGCCATTCGGCCAAAAATAGGATAAACTAAGCAAGAAACAAACACAGCCAGAATTAAATACCCTAAAAAAGAGGCGCGTTCAGAAATTGCACCTGACAATATGGTTGTTGCCGTACCACAAAACATTGCTTGAAAAACAAAAAAACCAAAGAGATTTGCAGAGTTAACTCCATGAAGG
>NZ_NQMR01000111.1 GCF_002276045.1 Pseudoalteromonas sp. NBT06-2
ACAAAAAAACCAAAGAGATTTGCAGAGTTAACTCCATGAAGGAAAAGATAATCAGTATTAATTACAGAGCCGTTATTACTGAACATTAAAGCAAATCCAAATAATAAAAAAACAACATTAGCGACACAAAAGTCTGATATGTTTTTAACGGCAACATTAATACTATTTTTAGAACGTACAGAACCAACTTCCAAAAAACAAAAGCCAACCTGCATTAAAAGTACTAATGCAGTAGCAATCAAAACCCATAATAAATTGATATTTTCAGCTATCTCTATCAAGGTGCCATCTTGCATAATGTTCTATCCTATAATTTTTGAATACCTATGTCTTAGTTAACCTTTAACTTCAATATTGTTTACATGGTGTTATGTAAATTTATGCCGATATTAGATATATAAGACTGAAAATAAACTTTAAATTAACGCATTTTGGAGCGAGAAC
Source organism: Pseudoalteromonas sp. NBT06-2 (assembly GCF_002276045.1). Lineage (GTDB taxonomy): Bacteria > Pseudomonadota > Gammaproteobacteria > Enterobacterales > Alteromonadaceae > Pseudoalteromonas. The sequence goes on from NZ_NQMR01000111.1 coordinate 445, forward strand.
AGGTCATTACTTAATTTAGTTTAGTTTAGTTTAGGATTTAAAATTTTCCAGATTCTTTTAGCCATATCACACGATAAAAAACATAAGTATGCAGTGATAATGGAGAACAACATCAGTAGAACATCAAAGTTTCAGATAAAAAGCAAGGACACTTTCATTTCACTATTAAAATTAACGATAATAATAAAAAATTATTTTTTTAAGCATTTGTAAAAATTAAAATAATCATCCTATAATTAATTTGCTAACTAATTACTCGTTCTGAAGTAGGTACTAAATATTCTATATAAAGAAAAATTTGTCTTTATAATTTATGTTTAATGGGGTGTTTATGAAAATTTCTAATAAAATAATACTATCATCTGTTATTTTATCCGCAGTAGCTATATTAATAACAGGATCTTTAGTTGGTTGGCAAGCATCAACTATTTCAGCACAAGTAATAGAAAAAAGAGCTTTCAGTCAGTTAGTATCGATTAGGGAAGTACAAAAAACTCAAATAGAAAATTATTTTCGTACTATAAAACAACAAATAATCACTTATTCAAATGATCGCATGATAATTGACCTGATGGAGCAATTACCCGAAAAGTTCTTTTCCTATAATACTCAAACATCTATGCGAAGCAATAACGATTTAGAACTATATTACACACAACAATTCGATAATGAATATCGTACGCAAAATCCATCTTCTTCAGCAAGTATAAGTTCTGTTAATAAACTGAATCAACTCAATCAAAATTCAAAATCTTTACAACACGCTTATATCAGTGGTAATAGTAACCCTCTAGGTAACAAAAATGCATTAATAACAGCTAATGATAATACAGGCTACAGTAAGCTCCATGAAAAATATCATCCACATTTAAATCAATATTTAAATGCTTTTGGCTATTACGACATTTTTTTGGTAGAGCCTGACACGGGTTATATTATCTATTCAGTTTTTAAAGAGCTTGACTTTGCAACGTCTTTACTTACTGGCCCTTATAAAAATACAGGCATAGCTGAAGCTTTTAATATAGCAAACAATAGTACACAAAAGAACACCAGCTTTTTAATTGATTTTAAACCATATTTTCCTTCCTACGACGCAGCAGCCGCTTTTATTTCTTCTCCTATATTCTCTGATTCGGGAAAAAAAATTGGCATATTGATTTTCCAAATGCCAATCGCAGAAATAAATAAGTTGATGACTTATAATCAGCAATGGAGAAAAGCTAGTTTAGGTGAGTCTGGAGAAACTTATTTGGTTGGCGATGATCTTTTACTTAGAAGTCAGAGTCGATTTTTAATAGAAGATAAAAAAAATTATGTTGCATCACTCAAAGCTTCCAGCATAAATAAAGCAACATTAGACAAAATTATAGCAAGTAATTCAGGCATAGGTTTACATAAAATAATGACCGAAAGTGCTAATGCAGCAATAGCTGGAAAAACAGGCATAAAGAGCATTAAAGATTATCGTAAAGTAGATGTGCTTTCAGCATATGCACCAATAAATATTGAAGGTGTTCAATGGGCAATATTAAGTGAAATAGATGTTGATGAAGCAATGCAAGATCGAGAAGATATGGTATCAAGCATTTGGTTCATTATCATTATCATTACAATAGTATTAATTCCAATAACTCTTATGTCCGGTTTTATGGTTGGCAGAGGGATATCAAATCCAATTAAACAGATTATTAGTCAAGTTAATAATATCGTCAGTAATAAGGATTTAAACAATAGAGTCGAATATAAAGGCAACGATGAATTACTTAGCCTTGCAAATTCTTTTAATCATTTAATTGGTGAGGTGCAAACAATACTTCACTGTGTTGAAAAGTTATCTGAAACCCTCTTAGACTCAACTAAAACGATATTAACTAATATGGATGAAACAACCAACCAAACAGTGAATCAGTCTGATGTTGCTGGCTGTATGGCCGTTGCAACGAACCAATTATTAGCAACTATCCAAGAAGTTGCTCGTAATGCCGCTGATGCAGCAAAGACTGTAAAAGATACAGCTGTAAAATGCAATGACAGTACACACTCAGCCGAAGATTTAAAGAATGATATGGATGTGTTAAATCAGCGCATGAGTTCAGCCTCTCAATCAATAGAAAAACTTGCTATTGAAAGTCAATCTATCAGCTCTGTTTTAGATGTTATTCAATCAATAGCTGAACAAACAAATTTGCTGGCGCTAAATGCAGCAATTGAGGCTGCCCGTGCTGGAGAGCAAGGACGTGGCTTTGCTGTCGTTGCTGATGAAGTAAGAACTCTAGCAAGTAGAACACAGCAATCCACAGAAGATATTCGAGAGAAAATAAACTCTTTACAAAAAGAAACTCAAGCGACTGTAACAATGGTAAGTTCATCCAGTGAAATGGCCGTTCATAGTATACAGTCATGTGAAAAGAATAGTCACATTATTACCGATATTCTTGCGTTAGTTGAGCAACTTAGTGACATGAATATTCAGATTGCAACTGCCTCAGAGCAACAAAGTTCGGTTATTAATGACATTAACAAAAATGTGACTGAAATAGCTGATAACTCCCATAACATATCTGAAAAAGCCACCTTAAGTAAAGAAGATGTAAAAAAACTGGATGAATTAGTCAAAACTTTAGAAGAAAAAATGCAAGAATTTATAACATAACTATACTTAACATAATCGGAAAATAACTTGAATTATAATAGCTTACATGAGTAAACTTGAACTAAAGGAAATAAAAATGCGCAATGAAAATTCAGTAATATTGATAACAGTTGTTGGCTTAAATGCTTTTTTATTTAGTCCAACTAGTCTAGCAGCTGATAGTTTATCTGGTAATATCGGCATAACAAATAACTATTTATGGCGTGGTCTTCAACAAACAAATGGCGACGCAGCATTATCAGGTGGAATTGATTATGCGGCCCAATCAGGCTTTTATGCTGGTACTTGGGTTTCTAATGCGAGCTGGGATGATGAAATGACCTATGAGCTCGATTTTTACGCTGGTTTTTCTGGTGAAATCAAAGACTTAGGGTTTGACGTTGGTTTTATCTATTATGCTTATCCTGATAGTAAAAATGATGTTGATTTCAGTGAAATTAACGCGAGTTTATCCTACGGAGCTTTTTCACTCAGTTATGCTGTGTTAGCTGATGCAGAAGGAGCTGATTTTGCAGATGATTCTTATATTTCTGCTGATGTAAGCTTTGAGCTAATGCCTGAAGTTACATTGGCATTACATGTTGGCAAAGGTACTGATGATTTTTATGCTGGAGAAAGCTTTATTGATTATGGTGCAAGTTTAAATAAATCGGGTTTCACTTTAGGTATCAGTAAAACTGACTTAGAGGATGATGATGTGAAAGTCTATGCATCTTACAGTATAGATATAAATTTTTAGCAATAAATCCATTACAAGATAATGTAGACTGCACTTTTCGCAGTCTACATTATCCACTATTAGAAACTTAAAAAAATTCTCATCTGTACTCAGATTAATAGTAAGCGCTAGTGAAGATACAACGAGCTAAAGTTAAAGACGTTAGTGTTTAGTATTATCGTAGTGCACAACTAAACAGTTACATCTAACCTGATGAATAACCCAATTGCAAATCCCTCGTTATGAGTACAGCAATTCTCGCTCAATAT
>NZ_NQMR01000112.1 GCF_002276045.1 Pseudoalteromonas sp. NBT06-2
AGCTTCGCTGGGCAAACAAAAAATAGGCTTACTACGAGTAAGCCTATCAAGATAATTGAATTAGAAATTAAAACTCTGCATGAAATCTAAGTGCCATCTCTCTTGGTGCACCATAAGTTTATCTACTATACCCAAACCACTTCAAGATGCAGGATTCAGTTGGAATGAGAAATACTTTAGGTAAGGCATTGATTGAAGAACATGGTTATTCCCTTTTCAAAATCAATAACGCTGCATAAACTATTTATAAACCAACCTTACAGGGACTTCTGAGCAAATCATGCTCGTTGTTCCATCTTTTTTTAAGGGAGTAACCATTAATGCAAAGATGCGCTTAGATCATGAATTGCTCAGCAGTCCTGAACCTCACATCTTGAAGTGGCTTGGGTATATAACCCTATCAACGGCTGTTAAATAAGCACCCATATTGTTCCACTCCTAGCCAATGCGTGTATTTACTAATGCAACAGAATCATTCATCGGATCAAAACTAGGAGTTGCCTCTTGCTGTTCTTTTGGGTTTGTAGATTGTGCATATGGATTTGAGACAGCACGCGATACATCCACATAATTGGCATTTATATTAGCAAAGAATCCCTTATCACCTTTATAAGTTGCTGCGATGTTTCCTGTCCACTCTGGATAATTTCTAAAACTAAATCCGGCTAAATTAAATTCATTATCATCTGGATTTAATGGAAAATCTTTAAATTCGGTGTCTGACATTACTAATCCAGCAGAAAGCGTGATATTTGAATTCATTTTATAAAAAATTTCAGTTTCAAATCCTTTTACAGTTAAGCTACCTGCATTTCTTGTTTCTTTATCGTATTGGTTACAAGCCATAAAGATCTATAAGATAGCTCATAGTTATTAGTATATTCTGCATCATATGTGTAAGTTGCTGCTCGAGCAATATTTGTACCCACACCACCTGAACGGTATCCTTTTTGGAATATAAAGCTAGTCGTCATATCATCATTGATATGAAAGCTCACACCTAGTTTAGGTAAAAATGCATTGAAACTCGCATCAACTAAAGGTTCATTACCAGATGCATCTGCTGCCATTGCAAATGGCTTAGTATTTAAACCTGCTACTATTTTCGCTGTCATAGGATCAAAGTTTACATTTGTTGGATCGGGTAATAAATCACCATTTGCAACGCTTATAACACTTTCACCTTCATTTTCTTGTTTTGCATGATCCCAACGTATGCCCGCTAAAATATCCCACTGTTCATTAATTTGATATGTAAAATCAGCAAAAATTGCACTTGAAACTACTTGCTGCTCAATTTTACCGTGAGTTTATAACTGCACAGGGTCAGCAGCTTGATATAAACCTAAAATCATATCTGCATAATTTTGCGGTAATCCTAAACCACCGTACTCAGGAGGCACCACTAGTAAAGTAGGTACTCCTAATCTAGCTAAAGTTATCTTTCGTCCCCCACCATTTACATCATCGACATCTAAGCTAGAGTGATATAAACCAACTAAACCTATTAATTGATCATATTCAAATCTTGCTCTAAATTCTTGACTGAATGTTTTATCAGTGCGATCATCAGTTAAAACTGATTGTGATTCACTAACATCGGCATCACCATCCCACTGATAATTATAATCACTTACCACATAGTTAGTTATTGAAGTAAGTGACTAAATATCATTATACCCAAGCCACTTCTAGATTATTTTGCGTAAAAACAGTAACACTTGCAGCCGTTTCTTGTAGAGAACGATCAATCTTTTACCCAGTAACAACTATTTTTTCAACACCAGATAAGTCTTCTTGTGCAAAAGCAGATAGAGATAAACTACTTGTTAGTAATAACCCGATACGAACCGCCTGAGCAAGGTAGCTAGTTTTCATTTTTAAATTCCTGTTAAACCTCATATTTCTATAAAGAAAGAAATAACAAAAATAACTCTCATTACAATTCATGAAGATAATAATAACAATGACTATAAAAAATCTAGTTTTAAAACTCTAAACTGACATGATTATCGCTGAAAACATACCTAATTTCGGTCCAGCGTGTTTAAAATAAAGAAATTATCGCTTTGAATTTTCGAAACAATATATATAATAACCTAACAAGTAAACAACAATGATTTGTATTACCATGACGATTTCAGTGTTATTTCTATGGATAGGATGCTTAGCTGTATTTCTCTCTAGCCCTAATCAAAAGTTACTTATTAAACGCCCATCAAAAAATATCACATGGGCAATATTTACTGTGTTTTGTGTATTTAGCTGGTATTTATTATTAAACCTCTATCCTGCTGTTACTTCAGGGCTTGTCGTTTTATCACTCGTTATGGCTTTTTGGACAATAATTATCATCGCTCACGGTCATTTAAAAATAAAATTTTTGCCATTCGCCTGTATTGGGGCCGTATTTTCACTTGCTTTAGCACAATTAGGAGGTCTGTAATGTGGGCAAAAAGCATACCTGCGATTTTTGGTGGTTGCCTAGTTTCAGTTTCTATTATGCTAAACCTTAACTACTTATTACCTACTGCAGTAGATACGCGTCTTTTTATAGGGTTACTATGCGCTTTTCCTTTATGGATTATTATGATGGTTTACTGTTATGTCAGCGATGGCGGTAAGCAAGCATGGAAACGATGTTTTTCAGTATTATTACTGTCAGTTTGTTTAAACGCTATTTTTGTAATGAGATAAATAATGAAGAAAGAATTTTTAAAAAGAATTACAGATGCACATAGTTGGCTTGGTTTAATCATTTCAGGTTTACTTTTTATTGTTTTCTTTGCTGGTTCAATTGCATTATTTAGAGCTGAAATAACACAATGGTCAATGCAACCACACTTTGAACCAAGTAGAGGAGCGCCACTACCAGTAAGTCAAATATTAGAAATTGCAATAAAAGACCGCGCATTCGAGCCGAAAGAACACTTAACACTTGTTAAACCTAGTAAGCATAGCCCATATTACAAAGTATATGTTGATGTTGAGCATGAACCAGGACAAGAAGATCATGATGCGCTATTAATTGACCCTATTACCGGCGAGATAATAGCAAGTGTAGATGATTTCTATTTAGCTAACTTTATATATGAACTGCATTATGATTTAAATATCCCTGCTGGTTCATATATTATTGGATTTATAACACTCTTTTTCTTCTTTGCTATCATTTCTGGCATCTTTATGCATGCTAGAAAGTTATTCTCAAATTTCTTTAAATATCGTGCCCAAAAACAAAAAAGAAGCCAATTACTTGATATGCACAATGTTGTTGGAGTGATGAGTCTGCCTTTTACAATTATGTATGCCATTAGTGGATTAATTTTTAACTTAGTAATTATTTATCAAATCGCATTTGCCGTTATTTTATATAAAGGCGATCAACAGGCATTATTAGATGATGCAGGATATCAAGCTATTGAACCTAAATGGACTAATACTCCTTGGGAAAACCCAAAAGTAGATCAAATATTACAAAATATAAAAGCGAAATATAAATCTGAACCAAGCTTGATTCGATTTTATAATTATGGCGATAACAGCGCTGTTATGCAGATCAGAGGTGAAATCCAATCAGAGTTTGCATATAGATACGAAACTGCAATCACTGTATCAAATCAACAAGCGCTTTATATCAAAGATAATAATAACCCTAACACTTTAGTTAAAGGCTTATATGTAATTTCTAGATTACATTTTGGAGATTACGCTGGATTAGATTTGAGGATCTTATACTTTATATTAGGTTTAGGTGTGTGTGCGCTTATAGTGACAGGTAACCTATTGTGGATTGAAAAGCGCAGTAAACAAAGAAATCACTCAGTAAAAACATTAGCTTTTGTAAATAACTTTACTCTATGGAGTACCGGAGGTGTTGTTTTAGCAACTGCGGTAGCATTTATAACAGAGCGTGTAATACCCATTACCTTTTCACAAAGACCAGACTATATGGTATATAGCTTTATTGTTACTTTAGTGATTGTTGCCTGTTTATTACCTGTTAATAAAAATAAAAAAGTCTTCTTAGGTTATTTATTAAAAATATCAGGAATCATTTTGTTATCAGTTGTGATACTAGATTGGCTAATGTTTGGCTTTGTGATATTAGAATTATGGCAGCAAGAGATTAAAACCGTGATTGCAACTGAAATAGGTTTAATATCAGTTGCTGGGCTCTTTATTTATGCGAGTAATAAATTAATCCATCACAGAAAAAAAATACAAGAAAATAATGAAAATAATGAAAATAATGAAAATGACGCTCTTTTAGTTTCACAAAACTAACAAACTTTATTATGACTTATAGGTTGATAATTGGTTGATAATTGGTTGATAATTGGTTGATAATTGGTTGATAGAATAACTAATATCTTCATTAAACCAATATAATAATGCTGCTAAATTAACAATAACAGTGCACCAAAAAACAAATCTAAAAGATGTTTTTTGCGATTTATGTCGTAAAATTTGTTGTGCTAACGCAGCTCCAGGCCAACCACCAAAAATAGAAAAAATGTGTAAGGTGCTTTCTTGAATACGCCACTTACCTTTTATCGACTTATTTTTATCTACAGCATAAAGCGTAAAAGTAACCAAACTCATTAGCCAATACGCTATTACGATACCCTGAGAAAAACTTATAAATAGAAAAGTAAAGGTAATACTTACTAAGAATAGTGATGCAAGATAGATTGAAAATTGATTTTTTTCTGAGCATTTGGTCTGATTAATACTTGCTTTATTACCAGAAAAAATTACATTTTTTGCACAGGGTTTACCATCTTTTCCTTTTGAAGGCGTATATGTGACAATTGCATTTAGTGGTGGGGTGAAATTACGGTTTGAAAAAGCCGATATATGTATAAAAATATCAGCACCACCTGCTAATGGTGAAATAAACCCAAACGCGTTTTCATCATTCCATGAAATTAATTTTCCTTTTGCTCTCAATTATGACTCCATATCACTTGTATACTCTATCCTTGTTCATGGAGAGTATACAATATGCTCGATATAAAATAAAACCAGCAGAGATTAAAAATTAACATTTTTAATCTCTTACATAAGGATTTGAACGCCTTTCTTCACCAAATGTACTCATAGGACCATGCCCAGGAATAAAACGCACATCACTTCCTAACGGCCATAAATGCTCTTTTATTGATTTAATCAAGGTTGGTTGGTCACCTTTTGGGAAATCAGTTCGACCTATACTTCCATTAAAAAGAACATCGCCCACTTGCGCTAACTTACTTTGTTTATGATAAAAAACAACATGCCCTGGCGTATGTCCGGGACAAAAATATACATCTAATGTGATATTACCAAAGGTCACTTTATCACCTTGGTCTAACCATCTATCAGGCGAAAAAGCCTCTACTGGCTGAAAACCAAATTGCGCAATTTGCTCTGGAAATAGGTCAATCCAAAATTGATCATTTTTATGAGGACCCTCAATCGTTAAAGATAACTTTTCACTTAACTCTGCACTTGCTCCTGCATGATCTAAATGGGCATGGGTTAATAATATTTTAGTCAGAGTTACGCCCTGCTTTTTAACCTCAGCCAAAATTGTACTCACATCGCCTCCAGGATCTACAATTGCCGCCTGTTTTGTTTCATCACACCAAAATAAAGTACAATTTTGTTGAAATGGGGTAACGGGAATGATTTTATACTGCATCATATAATTTAACTTCTTTTCACTAAAAACAATTATCTCGATTATTCATTATTTAAATTTTGAATTCCAGCCTTGTCGCGTTAAAATGCGCTTGCTAAATAATTAGCACATTCTCAGGGCGGGGCGAAATTCCCCACCGGCGGTAAATTCAGCTTAGAATGAGCCCGCGAGCGCTTTATATATTTATCTATAATAGAGGTCAGCAGATCTGGTTAAAGTCCAGAGCCGACGGTCATAGTCCGGATGAGAGAGAATAAAAAATACAGTCAGTTAAATCTGAGGGTATTTTCTTTGCATGATTAAAAACATGTCACTCTACATTCCCTGATCCTGGTAATCATAAATTTTAAGGAATTTACCATGAGTCAGTTTTTATTAACTCAATTTGGCGAGCCTCACGCTCGTGTCGAAAAAGCATTAACCGCATTACGTGCTGGAAAAGGCGTATTAGTTGTTGATGACGAAAACCGTGAAAACGAAGGTGACTTTGTCTTTTCAGCCCAACATTTAACCACACAACAAATGGCGATGATGATCCGCGAAGGTAGTGGCATTGTATGCTTATGTTTAACTGATGAACGCACAAAACAGCTTCAACTCTCACAAATGGTGCAAAATAATACCAGTCAAAACAATACTGCTTATACTGTGACTATTGAAGCTAAAGAAGGTGTAACCACTGGAGTATCGGCTGCTGATCGTGTTACTACAATCAAAGCTGCAACTCAGAAAAATGCTAAACCTGAAGATTTATCTCGTCCTGGTCATATATTTCCTTTAAAAGCAAAAAATGGTGGTGTGCTAGTACGTAGAGGTCATACTGAAGCATCTGTAGATTTAATGGTACTTGCTGGATTACGCCCTTTTGGTGTTATTTGTGAATTAAATAACCCTGATGGATCAATGGCGAGGTTACCTAGAGTAGCCCAATTTGCTAATAAACATGATATGCCAGTGTTGTCGATTGAAGATCTTGTTGCTTATATTACTGAAAAACACACTATCGCAAGCTAGTAGTCCTAAACTTTAATTAATAAGCCACACTTAGTATGTGGCTTATTAAAATAATTTCGATATATCAAACAAAAAACTGTCAACCCTTTAATACAATTGAACTTCACTTAAAAAATGTGGTTTATATATGCAGGGTCGAAATTTAATCCAACTACAATTAACTGACTGCTTTTTTAAAAAGCATTTCAAAGGGCCCAGATTTAAAAAATGTCAGCCAAGTATTGCTAAAAACAATACTAGCAATACAAAAGCCAAAAGCACTTAATAATGCCACCTCTATGGAACTTGTATCAAATAAGCCCAAATATTCTATTATCCCCATACCTACAATGACATGAGCAATATAGATACTTAAAGATAACTGCCCTGTTTTAGCTAAGTATTTTAGTAAATGGGACTGCTGATTTTTTTGATAAATATAGACACATGCTATAATAATAAGCATTGATGAGCATATGGCTGAAATCATATACTGTGGTAAGGGAGGAATAATTGCAGTAGAAAATAAAAAAATCACTTCCTCTTTTAATAAGCCAATTTCACTATTATCTATGGCAAAAACCCTTAAACCGTAAAATGCGCTCTCTATCACCACGAGTGTTAATAAAGAAGTTGTGAAAATTGACTTTTGTGTCGCTCTCTCCAATAAATTTTGTCGTGCTAACCACATGCCAAACACTAAGAATGCAGACCAAGGAAACACAGGATGAAATCCATTAAAAAATTGATGTCTTAAAATACCATCAAGAGTCCAAAAATTTTGATAACTTAAAGTTTCCCAATTCCAGCCATATTCATAATCGACCACCCCCATTAATAAAGGAAAAGTTAATATAATGGCAATTGTCAGCCTAAGTAAGTTTTTATCGCTTAAATTAATTGAAATTAAACCAATAAAAAAATAAAAACCGTAAAAGTGTAAAATATCCGCAGGCCAAATTAAGGTAAAGAGATAGCCTAGTCCAATTAATAAAATCGCACGCTTAAAAAGTGAGACTTGAACCCTTAATTTTTCAAGGTGACTACTGCGATGCTGCTTATTTTTGGTTAAAAAGGTGATCCCCATACCCGCTAAAATAACAAATAATGCAGACGCCCTACCTTCAAATAAGCTAGAGAAAGTCATCAAGGCTGTATTACCATGATCAGCCCCCATCACAATTTTAAAGTTAACGATAATCATACCAAAAATTGCTAAAGCGCGTGCTACATCAAACCCCTCTATACGATTATTCATACTTACCCTTATTAGTTAAAAGTCATATTTTTTCAAAAATATAACTAAATTTAAATTAAAATAAAGAAGTTAAAAACTCACACTAAAACCAATTGAAGGTCGCATTTCAAAGTCATCAGTTTCTTCTTTAATCATTAAATCATTTGTTGAATGAATTTTTTGGTAATCTAAATCGATGTAACTGACATTATCTTGACCGTAAACATTCATTACTTCAAAAATTAACATAGCATCCAAATCAAAGAAGTCTGTTTTTCTTTCAAAGCGAATATCTAATCTATGAGCAATATCAAAACGCTCTGAAAAAGGTTCGCCATATTGTGGTAAAAACTTACCTTGATGATCTGGGTTATCAGTGACACCAGTAATAGGTGTATATGCTTGTCCACTTCTTGCGGTAAAGTTAAAACCACCATTCCAACGTTCGCTAATTTGGTAATTAAATACCACATTCAGTACTAAAGGTGTATCTGTATAATAATCTCTTGTGATATCGCGTCTTAAGTCTGTACGTTCACTTTTGGCATAACTAAGTGACATCCAACCATACCATTTATCTGTTTTATTCTTATTAATTAAGAAATCAAATCCATAGGCTTTCCCTGCAACATCATTACTATATAAAAGATCCGAATCTGCTTCGTTTTCAGTTAACGCTAAAGGCAAATCTGACATGGTTTTATAATAGCCTTCAATTGACCAACTCCACTCATTTTCTAGCTCTTGTTGAAAGCCTAAGCTGGTATGTTTGCTTGTTTGCGATTTTAAGTTAGGGTTGCCTATTTCTGGTACAATCGTATCTAAGTCTTGCAAACGATTATATTCACCATATTTAAAGTTGATTGTACTTTCCTCTGTTGCGAAATAACTCAAAGCAACTCTAGGATGAACAAAATTTTCATCTGAATAATCATTATGTTGCCATTGAACCCCAAACTCGCTTTGTATTTTGTCCGAAGCTTGCCAGATATGTGATATACCTACAAATTGATCATCTAAATCTTCAGTTCTTTTATCTTTTACTCTGTCACCTTTATTTAAAGTACAATCAGGTTCTATATCAGTACAAGTATATTGAAACATGTCATAACTAAACGTTATTTTTTTATCATGATATGCTGTATCAAACACTAAATTATGCACTTGATTAACTTGATAGTTCACTCTGGCTTTATAAGTAATTTGCTTTTCGGTTTCATTCTCGTAAAAACCACCATCAGTTTGGCCTCTACCATATTCAAACTTTCCAGCTTCACTTAACGAGCCAATTCCCATCTTCACATGAAAGCCGTCACCATAGTGATCCCATAAAATATTTTGACTATTAAAACCACGACTAAAGGTTGCGTCTCCCTGATATTCTGGATTTTTTAATGCTAATTCGGCTCTTTGATTAAAATTTGCCTTGGCACTATCTTCAGCGCCAGTAAATGAGAAGGTAACTATATTATTATGGTTCATATCCCATATTAACTTTCCCTGATAATCATGATCATCTGGCGCCTGATTAACTGTAACGCCAGTAAGCTCTCCCTCATCATCTTCTAACTCTTCACCTTCTTCAAAAAATAAAGGTAAGGTACTTTTTCGAGCCGAAAAATAAAAAGCCGTATTTTCTGTTAATTGCCCTTCAGTAAAAATTCCCGCATTAAACATAGTAAAATCTAATGTTGTTTTAAGCTCTTGATATTTAGGGTTTCTAAGAGATACATCAAATACAGCCCCAGTTGCATTGCTATAACTCGTGCCATAGCCAGCAGAGTATAGTTTAAAATCTTGAATGATATATTTATTAAAAATTGAAGCACCAAAGTCATGAAAAATATATCCTGCGGGCATAAAATCGACTTCAAATAAATTATCACTTGGCGCTGACCCCCTTACAGCGGGTTCACTCATAGAACCACCAGCTGCCACAACACCAGGTAAAGCATAAACAGCTTGAAGGGGATCGCCCATTGCGCCAGGCATACTTGTTAGTTTTTGTGCGTCATCTGTAATGTGTGTTAATACACTGCTGCGCTTTGTTAGCACTTCAATGCGCTCTATTATTTTTTTCTTATCTATTTCTTTCGCACTGACATTTTGATAACTCAAACTCATAAATATGGCAATCGTAGATAACTTAAATTGTATTTTTAATGATGGCATTAGCTCATCCCTGTCGTTAATTTACATATAATTTAATTGAAAAACAGGGAAAATAATGTCAAAAATGTGTAGTGGCTTTGTCGAATACTGTATGCAAATGTATAAAAGTGTAGAAATTAACTATTTAAAATGAAAGTGAATACATTAAAATTACAATATATTAAAGATAACTTAACAATGTAGTGTGGGTTCTTATTGTATTTAATTTGGATACAAAACGATTTTTCGTTTTGACACTATTCTAAGGAAAATAATAATGACAATACCTATTAAGGCTATATCTCTTTGTTGTGCTTTGGCATCAATAACATTACCTAGTTTTGCCAAAGAACTTTGGATCACAGCAGATGCTGATTCAATAAAAACACTGCAAAAAGTAAATGCTAAAATTAAAAGTAATAGGCAATCCATATTACAAACTCAAAAAATAATTGCTAAATTTGATGATAAAAATGTAATTCAATTAAGTAAGTTAATGCATGATGAACATAGACGATGCGGTGGATTTACCGTACATTCATCAGAGCAAGATGCTATAGCTGCCAGCTTACTACCTACAACATTAGCAAGCTTTGTTCCTCCAGTTATAAATCAAAATGCTAAGGTAATAAATGCCCTTAGTCAATTAAATGCTAATAATATTAAAAGTACTATTAATGACTTAGCTGGATTTACCAATCGATACTATCAAACAAGTCATGGTGTTAATGCCGCAAATTCAATTCAGACTCGTTGGCATAACTTAGCTAACAATATTAGCTGGGCGACTGTAACAGCTTTCAACCATAGCGCGTGGCAGCAAAACTCGGTTATTCTCACTTTAGAAGGAAGTGAAAAACCTGATGAAATTATTATAATTGGTGGCCATTTAGATTCTATTAGTGGCACTTCTACTGGTGAAACTACAATTGCACCTGGTGCAGATGATAATGCATCAGGTATTGCCACTTTAACTGAAGTTTTAACCGTATTTTTAGCGACAGGTGAACAACCTAAACGTACGATCAAATTTATTGGCTATGCAGCGGAAGAAGTTGGTTTAAGAGGTAGCTCTGAAATTGCAACTCAAGCAGCTAATAATAATGATAAAATTCTTGCGGTAATGCAGTTAGATATGACAGGTTATATTGGCGGACCTGAAGATATTGTATTTATGGATGACTATACAGATTCTGGATTAAATACCTATTTAACCCAATTATTAGATGTATATCAGCCTACTGTAAATTATGCTTTTAGTACCTGTGGTTACGGATGTTCAGATCATGCTTCTTGGCACAATAAAGGTTACCCTGCTGCTATGCCATTTGAATCTAAAATGAATGCATATAACCCGCATATTCATAGTGCTAATGATACACCTGATAAATTAGATGCTACAACTGAACATGCTTTAAATTTCGCAAAGTTAGCAATCAGTTTTGCAATAGAAATGGGCTTTAATACAGCGACACACGAAACGCCAACATTAGAAAATAACATCCCCCTGACCAATTTATCAGGAGCCAAAAACAGTATCACAAATTATAAGTTTGTCGTTCCTAATGAAGCAACTTCAGTAACAATTACGAGTTCTGGAGGCACTGGAGATGCTGACTTGTATATTAAAAAAGGCACCGAGCCAACAAACACAAGTTATGATTGTCGTCCATATAAAAATGGCAATAATGAAACCTGTAGTTTCAATACAAATGTTTCAGGTGACTACTTTGTTCAATTAAATGCTTATAGTAGCTATAGTGGCCTATCTTTAAAAGCATCATATGAAATTGGAAGTACAGGTGGCAATAGCGGTAGCGAAACCAATTTATCAACAAGTACCAATAATTGGCTTTATTATGAAGTAACAATACCAGCTGGCACATCAAGTTTTAATGTTTCAATTGCAGATGGTAGCGGGGATGCTGATTTATATCTTCAGCAAGGTCGTCAACCTACAAAAAGTAGCTTTGTTTGTCGACCTTATAAAAATGGTAATAGTGAAACTTGTAGTCAAACAACCCCACAAGCAGGTGTATGGTACATAGGCATTAATGCTTATTCTAGTTTTTCAGGTTTAAATCTAACTTGGCAATACTAATGCTAGACTGAGTTAAGCTAAAACTTTAGAAGTAACATCTCATTTTGTTGCTTCTTTTTTTATTCTAATAAATTCTACTTTTGAGTTTGAACAAAATAACTTATTATTACACACTAAAATTTCCAGTGACGAAACTTTAGTGGCTATCAAGGCGTTTTAACGAGCCAATTGTTGGCGATTGTGAGTTAGGACAACGCAGATAGGCACATAATAAATAGCGTTATTAGACAAATTCGCTTAACCACAGTTCAGATTATTTAGCAAATTCACAATATTGTGGCTGTATTAAGGTTAAATAATCTTGTGTATTTAATATACAAGATTTTGTTAATATGCCAGCATTAAATGCAATTTTATCATTATATGAAATTGATTCATCTAGGTATAAATCATAAGGATAAATTGGTTTGCCAAAAGATGGTAGAGCGCCTTTTTCAACATAACAGATTGCTTTTAATTCTTCTTCAGTGGTAAATCTAAATTTTTGCGTTTTAAGTATCTTTCTTACTTTATTAGAATCCACTTGTTTTTTGCAGAAATAACAAATAAATGAAAACCTTTTTTATCTTTAAACAATAATGTTTTACCGCCTATTTTTATATCTTCCCTCGGGATTGGGCAGATATTTCACAGGTTGCGGCACTTTTATGATCAATTTCTTTATAACTAATATTGTTATATTCTAAAAATGCTCTTAGGTTTTCTGTGATGCTCATTTTTAAATTTCTAGCGTATTAAGCATGACGCGTATCATAATAGTAAAATGGACTTAGTATACCCAGCTGCATTGAAATACGCGATTTTAGCAAGTCGAGAGGCGTGCCAAATAACAGGCATAAGATGTTGTAGCATAAGATGTTGCATAAGATGTTGTAGCTCATATTTAATCTGACACTTTTCAATTTTGGGTTTGACCTAATCGTAAAGTTGGTTAGGCCAGAAATGAGTCTATTACTGACAAAATTATTTTATGAAACCACCTTATCTGAGAAAAGTTTTGCTATAGTTTTTAGCTAATTGATGAGGCAGGTTTAAGCTCAAAGCTGTCGTTCATATTCGATTCCGAACGTTATAAGCCTATGGTTGCTATTAATTGAATTCGAGCTTTACTTCACTTCAACTACTTTAGCTAACATAGACTTTCTAAGATCATTCTTCTCTTTAGTCCATACTTTCTCATAATCATAAAATTCTTCGAAAACTGAGGCATTTTCAGGAATCTTAACCCAAGATTGTTTAGTTGTTGTAAATATATGCACATCTGGTAGAAATTGATCTGGATTATCAAGAGTACCCACTCGAATAAATCGTATTCCTTTTTTTATTCCTCCCATAAAATAATTACTCCAAAGGGCAATCCTACATTTGGGACATCGAGCAATATCCAGTCCTTTACCACTTGGAGATTCTGTTTTAATTTCGTCGATAGTACCACTTATAAGGTTGACTTTTCGCGCATCAAAAAGTGCATTTAAAGCAAAAGCAGTGCCTGTTTGTCGCTGACAATAACGACAATGGCAACAGTGAGTATTAAAGGATCAGGTTCAATTTCATAACGTACAAAACCACACGCACAGCCACCTTTACAAATGTTATTTAGCTTGCTCATATATATTACCTTTTAGATGTTTTTTAAGAAAAATTAAAAGTTAGAAAGCAAGCCTTTTGTATTAGGAGAGGTAAGCATGCTTAGACAATTATGGCACTACAATAACCAAATCTAGTTAAACAAAGCTAATCTACTTCAACTATATCGCCTTTTAAACTTGCAACAAACTCAGAAACATCAACTTGCTCTTGTTGAGGAACGTTAATTGCTCTCATCGTTGCTCCTGCATGTTGTAAAAATATTTGCCAATCACTCTCGCTTATATTCATTCCTTTGTGGGATAGCTTCATGTCTCGTCCCGAATAATGTAATTGACCACCCGCATTAGTGCATAAATAATCGATTAGTAATTGTTTTTCTTTATCTAATCTATCTGCTCCTCTGTGATCCCAGAAACGTCTTAATTGGCTATCCTCTTGTAACCTAGGCTGCAAGTTGCTCGATGGTATGAATAAAGGCATTAACGACACCATCACCTTCATAAAATGCAGCTGCGGTAATAAATTTAGCGCCATCAACAACTGAACCGCCACCAACAGCGAGTAAATAATCAATGTTCTCTGCTTTAATTGTTTCTTGAGCTTTCATCAAAGTGTCATAGGTTGGATTTGGTTCGATACCTGAAAATTCAAACCAAGTATGTTCTGTAAGCGCATCACTCACTTGTTGATATACGCCATTTCCTTTAATTGAACCACCACCATAAACCAGTAAAATTCTTGCATCTACTGGGATCTCATGTGAAATGGCGGTAATTTTCCCTTCACCAAAATGAATACGGGTTGGGTTTTGAAAACTGAAGTTTAGCATTGTTATACCCTAAAAATTTTCAAGAAAGTAATTTATAAATACGTTCGTCTAAGCAGAAAATTGAGCGTTTTATCTGTTAATTGGAGTGTTAAATAATGCTTAACGTCACGTCAATATTGCCACGTGTTGCGTTTGAGTATGGGCAGACTTGATGTGCTTTATCAACCATAGCCTGTGCTTTTTCTTGATCCATACAGCCTAATGAAACCGCAAGTTTCACTGCTATGCCAAAACCGCCTTCAACTGCACCAATAGCGATTTCTGAGTTAATATAAGTCTCTCTAGGTAAACTGATTTTTTCTTGACCCGCGACAAATTTTAGCGCGCCTATAAAACAAGCGGCATAACCCGCAGCAAATAGCTGTTCAGGATTAGTACCTTGCCCGTCATCGCCCCCTAAACCTTTGGGTGTTGACAATGTAACGTCTAAAAGGCCGTCGTCAGATTTTGCAGTACCTTCACGACCACCAGTGGCTGTTGCTTTTGCGGTATACGCTATGCTTTGTAATTTTTTCATATTGAATCCCAGTATATTTTTGTTGAGTAAATAGTTCGTTTAAGCATAAAGTTGCTCGAGTAATTTTTCAGCGACTAGGGCTGAACTTGCTGGGTTTTGACCAGTAATAATAAGACCGTCTTGAATTGAAAAGGCATGCCAATCTTCAGATTTTTGATAATCGCCGCCACGTTTAATTAATTCATCTTCAACTAAAAAAGGTACTATTTCTGTTAATTGCACTGCTTCTTCTTCGCTGTTAGTAAAACCAGTTACTGCCTTACCTTTAACTACAAAGTCGCCAGAGGCTTGTTTTACATTCAATAAAGCTGCACTCGCATGACAAACTGTCGTTACAGCTTTACCGGCATTAAGAAAACTTTCAATCAAAGCGATTGAGTCGGTATTATCAGTCAGATCCCATAATGGACCATGACCACCGGGATAGAACACGCCATCAAAGTCAGCTTCATTAACTGAAGATAACAGTACTGTAGTCGCGATTTTAGCTTGTGCGGTAGCATCAGCGTCATAACGCTCAGTGGCCGCTGTTTGGAAGTCTGCTAATGTACTTGCTGGGTCAATTGGCGCTTGTCCGCCTTTTGGTGTTGCTAAAGTGACTTCAGCACCTGCATCAATAAATGCGTAATAAGGGGCTGCAAATTCTTCAACCCAAAAGCCTGTCTTTTTACCAGTGTTGCCAAGCTCATCGTGTGAAGTAAGTACCATCAATATTTTTTTAGTCATTATCATTTATCCATTTATCAATAAAAGTAAGTGTGTTTTCATTTTCTATACAAACAGTATAAGTTCAGAACTCTACGTGAACAATGCAGATAAAATTGACAATATTATATTAATAATTGATACAATAAGTGCTAGAGGTATGTTGTTCATTAATAGGTAGTGTATGAATGTTTCATTTGAACGACTCAAGAGTATGGTTGTTTTTGCTCAAGTCATTGAACAAGGTAGCTTAAGCGCGGCAGCGAAACATTTAGGACTCTCTCGCGCGGTAGTCAGTTATCACCTGAAAAAGCTTGAAGCACAACTCGAGGTAAAATTGCTTAACCGATCAACACGTTCGATTAACCTCACGGAAGCTGGTCAAGCCTATTATGAACGCTGTCGTGTTATTGCTGAGCAAGCCAGTGCCGCTAATCAACAAATTGAAAACTTCAAAAATGAACCCATCGGATTACTTAAAATAACCTGTCCGGTAAATGTTGGTTTACAGACTGTTGTGCCAGCACTAAATGAGTTTAAGAATATTTACCCTAAAATTGAGCTTGATGTCATGCTGACTGATGAAGTGGTTAATATCATGAAGGAGGGAATCGATTTGGCGATCCGCGGAGCGCCATTACCTGACTCCGGTTTACAAGCAAGTAAACTGGCCACCCTAAAAACCTGTCTTTGTGGTGCTCCCGAGTACTTTCTTCAATATGGACGACCAACGAATCCTGCTGATTTAGATGATCATCAATGGGTAATCTACAAATTAACCTCTGGCGTATTAACCTTAAATAAAGGCAGCCGATCATTCAGTATTGCCCCCCAAGGAAGCATTAGTACTAATAATGCCGCGGCACGCACCGCATTTGTTGAAGCTGGTCATGGATTGGCCCGTATTCCTATTTATGATGCTTGGCCAAAAATACAAGCTGGCACTCTAGAAACGGTACTTGATGACTATGTATTAAACGACATAAATGTTTATGGTGTGTTCCCTCCTGGTACTGCCAATTCGAAAAAACTTAGGTTATTGCTTCATTTTTTGAAAGAGTATTTTTCCAGTCAAATAAATTTAAGCTCTGCTCAATTATAGAGTAAATGAAATATGGAGTATCTGACGACCTCAATAATTCCAACATAATAGTAAGATACTCTATGCGAAAAAAGTGTGAATAGCTTTTCATTATTTATGTTCGCTTTCGTTTCAATAGCGCACCGAATATTGACTAACTTTAGTTAATATATTGAGTTCTAAGTCGGAATAGCAGCCCTTTTCATAGCTTAAAATCATGTGTAAATTATCAGTTTAAATAAGACTCTCTTTTTAAATTTGTATGATGAAATGCTGACTAATCCACATAAGATGTGTTAACACCAAGCGACTTTGTCGTTAAGTCATTCTCAAAAAATATCTTATAACAACGCAATTGACCGCTTATCGTCTTGCCCTACGGGAGTGCCAAGTAGCACGGGTATATTCCTGTTTCTTTACCATTATGAATTAATCATCTCCTAAAAACATATCTTCATCTTCAAGTTCATGGAGTAAATCATCATTTAATTCATCTAAACTGATACTTTGAGTTTGTGAGTAATAAATAGCACTTGCCTCTGAATAATTTGGCACATTATCATAACTGAATACACTGTAATATTTAGGGATATTTGTATTACCAAAGTTATCAAATGTATATTCGTCTTTCCCTCCGTATATCTTAACGCCATCAAAAGGTGACTTGGGTGGATGAAAGCGATTTCTAACAACAAATGAACCTACAAAGTCAGAATCCTCTGGGTTTTTCCAAGTCAGTTTAACTTGTTTATTTTCAATCGACACCTCTAAGTTTTTCGGCTGATCTAATGCATATTTTCGACGTTTCAGGTAATTAATAATTAGCTTTGCTTTGAACTCTTCATTATCGCCATGGAAATCAACAAGCCCATTGGTCGCCTGTGATTCTGCAGTTGCACGAATAATAAAATAGAAAGGTTTATTCTCTGAATGAAGTCTCTCTAATGCTTGCATTGAATAACTATCAAAAATGAAATGATGTTGAGATTTATCTTTGAGTTGCTCATTAGAGATTTCATATCCTATATACTCAATTTTTTTTCTTTGTTTCACACTTTTATAATCCACGTCTTTAAGCTCCGCCAGCTCAATGGTGAATCGAATGTCTTTTAAAGTATTTAAATGATTTTTATTATTAAGCAATAAATAGGCTTGTGTGATCACTGTTGTATCTGGGTTTGGCAAAACATTTAATGCAAATGCCATTTGCCCATAAACAATTTGACCTTGCTGATCAAACCCAGATTTTAACTGTTCACTTTGTACAAATTCTGGATGAATTGTATTAAGTACTGCGGGGCTCATTTCTATTTTTTTATCAGGCTGGTTATATATCAAATCTACATATGGCCTGTAATGTAACCCGCTACCAAAAGGTCCATAACCAATATCAAATTGCATCATTTGAGAGTCATTACCTAAAGGTAGACTTGTTGGCCCTTTGATCCTAAGTAAAATTTCTTGGCCATTATTTAAAATAAGTTGATCTAATACATTACGCTCTATGCCATTAAACTGCCACTTACTCCAAATACCTTGCGTCATTTTATCTGATTCAATTGTTTGTCCTAAGCTACAGATACTTTGTGCATTAGCTATTTCATCATAATCATAAATATCGATAATTTGATTCGCATCTAAAATATCAATTGACCACTCACCAAATTTTTCAATTTTTGCATTAACCCGATTCATTGGATAAAGTGAAAACGTTGCATTTTTAATAACACTACGCTCTGGTAAATTACTTAAATCAAAACGTATCACACCATAACTAATACCACGTTTTTTATTAACACCAATAAACATTGAGTTATAACCAAAGTGCTCTTTATTTTTATTTGTATAATTTTCAGCTAAATAACCAACATCTTGTTTTGCAGGAAATAAAGTCATAGAGAATTCATTACTTGCTAACTTTGTTTTTAAGCGTAATTCAGGACTAAAAGGAGATTTTATTTTGGAGACTTTATCAACAGCTCTAATATTATAAAAATAACTTTGACCACTTTTTAATTGTACATCAGTAAACTCTGATGACTTGGTAATAGCCACTAAGGTTTGTTCATTACACATATTTTTATTTGTTTCGCTACGATAAACTTCAAAATAAAAATTATCTTTAACAGGACAAATCCACTCTAGTGTAGCGGTATCAGTCCCTATTCCCTTGATTGTAAACCTTTCAATTCGCTTTGGCGCCAATTCAGAATAATTAATCGATTCCGATAAAGCATGTATCAAAGCAGGGATATTTTCATCAATACTTTGTGACATATTTTTCATATAATCAGGAATATTACGTGTACCAACTTCAACAACCGTAGCTAATATGCCTTTTGAATAGTAATACTCTCGACCACTACCCCTAATTAAGTTCGCAGGCGGTTTTCCCCTATGAATGCCGTATTGTCTTCCAGTCACTTTCTTAATTTCATTATTCATATTGGCACATAAAATATTAAGATCTGTGCCTTCAATTTCGACTTCATGATTAAATTTATGAGCAGGAAAAAACACATTACCTTGAGAATGGTAATCAAGGGATACTGTTATATTTGAATGCTTTTCGACAAAGTCACGAATAGATCGAGTCTCTGGCTCTGAAAAAGGGTAAGGTCCACTATAGGTATTACTATTACTATCCGAGCTCTTTCTAAATTTTGAATCAAAGTTACGGTTTAAATCAACGCCAAAGGTACCATCACCATTAACCCGTCTATTTTTTCGCCAAAATGAAAAGTGATTTCTAGAGTATTCAAAACCATCTGGATTTAAACAAGGCACAATATAAAGTGTATTGTGTGTTAACGTATCCATTAGATTAGGATTAACGCGATAATTGTCTAAAATATACTTAATAAACTTAATCGCTAACTCATTGCCAATCCATTCTCTGGCATGAATAGATCCCGTATAAAGTAAGCCTGGTTTCTCATCTGCAAACGTAACATCATTTGAGATAGTAGCTATCATTATTGGGCGGTTTTCCCAAGTATTTCCGATACTTTGTAAACGGATTAAATTAGGGTGTTGACTCATAGCCTGTTGTAAAAAATCTATAGTTTCTTGATATGACGCATATTGTATTTTCATAAAATGACTTTTATTGATTATCAAAAATTTTATTGGATAACTTTAAATATAAAAGCTGCCCCCAAAGACATTATCTATAGGTCTTTACTAAATTGTGCCCAATGAGATTGAATTACTTCTAATTTTTTAGCTTTAACATTTTTTATTTCACATAATTTTTGAGGGTTATTTTGCAATGCATCAACGACACCTTGCGTTCCTAAGGTATTTACAATTTCTTGTGCCATTTTATTGCCAATGCCTTTAATGCTAGTAAAAAATGACATCAAACTTAATTGCGATATCGCATTAGTATCGTCAGGTGCTTCAATCACTAATGAATCACTAGTTTCATCTTTACTTACTTGGATCGAGGCTGGCTGAGTAAATAAGCCTGGGTAATTTAACTTAAAGTTATCTTGAAAATTCCATACATCACTTGGCCATTCTTCATCATCATTTTGTTCAACACGCATAATAGGGTAACCAAATTCATCAACTTGCTTAAACAGTTCATTACCATCGAAGCTAGGGGTATGCTTGCCAAATGTAATGTGCCTCATTGTTCGAAGCAAGCTGACATTAATTTTACCTAACTCTTCCCAATTCCACATTGGAATATGTGGGGCTTTAAATTGTCCATTTGAATATTTCCACATTAGATATTGCCCTATCCAATCTCGAATATATGGAAAGGCAGCAAATGCTGTCGCACACTCCAAAATATAAATCTGACCATTTTTACCTAAAGCAATGTCACATGCCCAATATTCTGCATTGGCTGCTATAGACGTTTCAATAGCAAGTTTTAGTACACTCTTAGGCACATTTGCATAATCCATACTGCCGCCTTGGCTTGTATTGGTAAGCCATTCGCCTTCAGGAGGCCTCCTCCAAAAAGCACATACGGGCTTATGTCCTATCAACATTACTCGAATATCAGCTTCCATAGGAATAAAATTTTGAACATATACAGGATAGTATTTACGTTTATTCAGTAACGCTTTTGCTTCACTATAACTATCTACTTTATGAACAAAATAACCACCATAATTTGAAGGACCAAAAGAGCGTTTAATAATTTTAGGGTATGTCGCATTTCTTAAATATTTTTCTGCTCGTTCAGGTACATAAAAAATACTTGTTAAAGGAGCTGCTAGGTTATATTTATTACAAAAGTGAGTGACATTTTCTTTCGATTTATTAGAAAATTGCGCATCAAGTGATGGTACAAATTCAACATGGGGTAAGACTTTTGAAATTTCTCTGAAAGTTTCATAAGCAGTTGCCGGAATATTACCTATTAGAACATCTATTTTTTTTGCTTTTATTTCATCTATGAAACGCTGTTTATCTTTACCCCAACGATAAGTGACTTGCTCTATTTTATTTGGCCAACCTTTAAAGTTCGAATTATCGAAAAAGCGCATGACATGATTTAAATAAAGAAAGCCTAACTTAGGTAAAGTGCTCGTATTTTTCATTTTACGCAACCTTAGATGTAGATTGAAAAACAGTTTTGTCAATTAAATTAACAATGGCATCTAATTTTTTAGTGTTAAAGTTAAGCCCTCGCTTTTCTTGCTCAGGAGTAGCAAATGCAGGAATACTATTAATCTCAAGTACAACATAGCGCTCTTGTTCACGATCATAAATTAAATCTACACCTGCGATTTCTAATCCAGCTAAATCTACCGCTTGTTTAGCAAGGGCGACAACTTCATCATTAGGTTCACGTACAAAAATACTACCTCCAGATGTAACATTGGTTTTCCAATCATCTTTTGGTGCTTTTCGGCCATAGCAACCAATAAATTTACCATCAACAATATCAATTCTGTAATCTGTATTATCATAATCAATAAAACGTTCAAGGTAAAAGTAACGTAAATCAGTTCGGCTTAAAAAAGGTAACAGCATATCAAGCGCTTGCTCTCCTTCAATTTTTACTATGCCCGCGCCCCCCCAGCCATCGGTAGGTTTGTAAACTAGCTTCCCCCCCCAATCTTTAATGGCTGTTTTTAATCCATGCGTATCATTTTTATGACATAAACGATATTCAGGAGTTGCAATAGTGTGATTATTCAGTAAATGTGAAGTTTTAAATTTATCTTCAGATAATGCAAATGCGGCATAATTGTTTATAGTAGGAATACTTTGGCTAATAGCTTCATATAAATACAATTGATATTGGCTCTGCTGTCCTGCGTTGTAACTTAAAAATAAATCTAACTCTTCCATGATAATATTATTACAAAAAATATTGCCATCTCTAGCATAAGCTTCTCGCAAGTTTAACCCTGTAATGCAGTTAATATCTCTTTGCTTAAGCGCATCAACCATTTTAGTTTGGATCTGAGTTCCCCCACCATTTTCATACAACCACAAACCAACATTTGCTAGTGCCATCTTTTATCTCCTTTAAAATATTTTGCTATCAATTAAGCATACTAAACGTAAATAGTGCCTTTGTTTCATCTATTAGAATCTAGTTTTATGACAGTAAGTTGAAGAAATAAAAAATCACTAAATTGTTCATGAAACGGTCACGAAAATGAAACCTTAAATTTAAATTTTTATATTTAAATACGGAGATAAATCCGACTAAAATCACTATGGAAGCTTTAAAACATGATTAAATCAATGAATTTCACTGAACTTGCTAAAATCATAAATATCAATTCATACAGTAAAAATAAATGCGGGGTAGATCAAAATGCAGAAGTATTTAAATCATGGATGCTGCCCTTAGGCTTTCAATCTCAAACATATGAAAGAGCACTTATTGGTAATCACATTTTATTTAAATCAAATAAAAAACCTGGCAAAAAAATATTATTATTAGGTCATTTAGATACTGTTTATCCACCAGGTACATTCGAAAAATTTTCAGAAGATGATGACTGGATTTATGGACCTGGCGTGTGTGATATGAAAGGCGGTAACTATGTTGCTTTGTGTGCATTAAGAAATTTAAAGCAGCAAACTGGTGAAATTGTAAATATTGATATGCTACTTGTCAGTGATGAAGAAACTGGCAGTGATGATAGTAAAACGCTTTCTAGTCAGTTAGCAAAAAACTATGATTATTGTTTTGTATTTGAAGCTGCGGGTAAAAATCATGAAGTTGTACTATCACGTAAAGGTGTCGCCACTTTTAATATTAAAATTGAGGGAAAAGCAGCCCATGCAGGAAATGAATACAGTAATGGCATTAATGCTAATTTAGCTGCTGCACATATGATTATAGATTTAACCGCTTTAACAGACCTAACTCAAGAAACCACTGTTAATGTGGGAAAATGTTCAGGTGGTGTTGGCGCTAATACCATCTCTCCAAAAGCAAATCTCGTAGTTGAAGCTCGATTCAATTGTTTTGATGAAAAGCTCAGAGTATTAGAAAATATCTATCACATTGTAGATCATGCCAAAGTTGAAGGTGTTAAAATAAGTATCACTGGAGGTGTACAACGAGATGTTATGTCACCAACCCTTAAGCAAGAAGAATTATTAAATTTCATTAATTCAGCAATAGGCTATACATTACCAACTGAATCTCGAGGTGGTGTCAGCGATGCAAATACCATGTCTGAGGCTGGATTAATTACCATTGACGGTTTTGGGCCATTTGGTGATGGTGACCATACAACTAACGAACGTGCTTGTAAAAATAGTTTCATACGCCGTATAGATGAAATGAGCAAAATCCTTTTCCAATATACCAAACAAAATTCAAATAAATATGTTGAAACTTCAATGAAAAAAGCACGATTTGCATAATAATTTTATTTAATCAATTGGTAATTCTGTTAAATATCCAAGCTACCTCAAGATGCAGAATTCAGCGTTTCACAGATACTTAATATCAATACATAACTTTGTAGGAATAAGTTATTCTCTGAAGATGAATCATAACGCAGTAATCGTTTTCTACCTAAACTCCCTCTAGGGCAAGACGATAAGCGGCCAACGGCGCTGTTATAAGATATGTATTGAAAATGCTTAAGACACATATTATGCCTCGGATTTGGCACGCTTCGCGACTAGCTGAAATCGCGCATTTACATGCAGCATAGATATAGAGTCGAAAACATCTTAAAATAAATAACAAAAATATAACATTTTTAAATAGAAATACTTAGTTAGTTATTACATACCCCATAAAACCCTAAATATTTAATTACAATAAAAAAACAATAGTTGCAATGATCATTTTTAAATAGAAAAAATAATGGCAATGTTAAAACAACGTAAATAAACTTCCTTTTATGTCTTTTTAGTTTTACAAATAGGAACACCACTAACAGAGTATATTTTATGAACTTTGTTACGTGAGATGAATAATAATATTTCTTTAAGGATATAAAATGAAAAATGTATTTAAATTTGCCCCCGTTGCAGTTGCAATCGCTTTTAGCATGAATGCGCAAGCTGCACAGTGGCAAGATGCACAGCAAGTTAGCTCTAATAACAAAATCTCTAACTCTGTAATGCAGCAAACTATCAGCCAACAACTTAATTTACCAAATGATTATCAAATGAAAGAAGTACGTCGAGTTGTGCTTGCTAATGGTAACGTAAAAGCAAAATACCAACAGCAATATAAAGGCATTCCTGTTTATAATAGTGCAGTCGTTGCGCAATCAAATAGCTTTGGCTTAATGCAATCAAGTGTTGGTCAAGTACTAACAAATATTGAACAAGATATTGCTTCTACAGCTGTAACATTAACAGCCGATGAAGCAATGAGAAAATTAATTGCTCAGAGTAGTATAAAAGTAACTGCTGAAAACAAAAAGACTCAACTTTACGTATATCTAGACGATCACCAAGAAGCGCGTCTTGTTTATGAACTATCTTACTTTAATGCGCATAAACAACCTACTCGCCCATTTGCCATTATGGACGCAAATACTGGTGAAATAATTAAGCAATGGGAAGGTTTAACACATGCTTTAGTTGGCACTGGCCCTGGGGGCAACGAGAAAACGGGTCAATATGAATATGGTACTGACTTTGGTTACCTAGATGTCAGCCAATCTGGTAATACGTGTACTATGAATAATGCCAATGTAAAAACTGTTAATTTAAACGGTTCTACATCAGGTTCTTCTGCCTACAGCTATAATTGTCCTAGAAATACAGTTAAACAAATCAATGGTGCATACGCGCCATTAAACGACGCACATTATTTTGGTGGTGTTGTGTTTGATTTATATAATGATTGGTATGGTACAGCCCCATTATCTTTCCAGTTGACTATGCGTGTTCACTATTCTAGTAATTATGAAAATGCATTTTGGGATGGTTCTGCAATGACATTTGGTGATGGTGCTAATACTTTTTACCCACTTGTTAGCTTAGATGTTTCTGCTCATGAGGTAAGTCATGGATTCACAGAACAAAATTCAGGTTTAGTCTACAGTAACCAGTCTGGTGGGATCAATGAAGCTTTCTCAGATATGGCTGGTGAAGCAGCAGAGTTCTTTATGCAAGGATCAAATGATTGGTTAGTGGGCGCTCAAATATTTAAAGGCCAAGGCTCTCTTCGTTATTTCCAAGACCCAACACAAGACGGCAACTCAATTGGTCATGCATCCAACTATTACAATGGCATAGATGTGCATCATTCAAGCGGTGTATTTAATCGTGCTTTTTACTTACTTGCAAATACTACTGGTTGGGATACAAAAAAAGCATTTGAGGTCATGGTCAGAGCAAACCAATTATATTGGACTGCCAATACGACATTTGATGAAGCTGCGTGTGGCGTAAAAAATGCGGCGACAGATGCAAGTTACAGTACAGATCACGTTGTTGCAGCTTTTAATACTGTTGGTGTAGATGCAACATGTGGCGGTGGAGGTGGAGGTGGTGACACTGAAACTGAATTACAAAATGGTGTTGGAGTAACTATATCTGGTAATAAAGATTCTCAAACTCTGTTTTATATTGATGTACCAGCAGATGCAACTGATTTAGCTATTCAAATCAATGGTGGCAGTGGTGATGCTGATTTATATATGAAAGCAGGCAGCACAGCATCTAAATCAAATTATGATTGTCGCCCATACAAAAATGGTAACACTGAAAGTTGTACAGTAGCAGCGCCTGAAGCAGTGCGCTATTCAGCTATGATAGACGGTTACGCTGCTTATTCAGGTATGTCTTTAGTTGCTAGTTATACTGAAGGTGGCTCAGGCGGTGGTACTGGTACTTTTGAAAATAACCAAAGCTACCCAATTCCAGATAATAATGCAGCTGGTGTGACTAGTGATATCGCTGTAGCTGATATTGGTAATGCATCAAGTGTGAGTGTTGAAGTAGACATTAACCATACATATAAAGGTGACTTAAGAGTAAGTTTAATTAGTCCTTCAGGTGTAAATTATGTACTACATAAAAACTCTGGCGGTAGTGCTAATGATATCAAAAAGACTTATTCTGTTACTTTAAGTGGCACCGATACAGCAGGTACTTGGCAATTAAAAGCTGTTGATAGTGCATCTTGGGATACTGGCACAATTAATCGCTGGTCTATGACTTTCTAAAGAGATATAAACAACTCTATTTCCCAGAAATTTCATCAAACCTATATCGCTTGCGATATAGGTTTTTTAACTTATTAAAAGTAACAAAATGAATTTCAATATATATACCCACCTTATTTTAAGAGAGTAACCATTAATACAAAGATGCGCCTAGATCATCAGTTACTCAACAGTCCTGAAACTCGTATATTGAAATGGCTTATGTATACGTTCAAATGAAACTTATGCTTAATCACTAGTATTAAGATTATCTTGTTGCATATAAATACGTAAATGTTATTTTTAGCGCATTGTAATTTTCAGGAAAAAATATTATGCCAAAGGCAAGTGACATTAAAAAAAATACAGCAATTGAATATAACAACAGTGTTTTCATCATCAGAGATATTGAACGCTCAGTACCACAAGGTCGAGCAGGCGGAAGCCTATACCGAATGCGTATGTACGATGTGGTTTCAGGTTTAAAAGTTGACGAAACTTTTAAAGATAGTGACATGCTGACACTTGCTGATTTAATCCGTCGCCAAGTCATGTTTTCATACCTAGATGGTGATGAGTTTGTATTTATGGATAATGAAGACTACACACCTTATAACTTAAATAAAGAAAGCATTGCAGATGAAGTACTATTTATTGATGAGAATACACAAGGCGTTCAAGTTGTGTTAGTTGATGGTTCTGCAGTGGGCATTGATTTACCGTCTAGCGTTGAGCTAGTGATCACTGAAACTGACCCATCAATTAAAGGTGGTTCAGCAACTGCGCGTACAAAACCTGCCATTCTTTCTACAGGTTTAACAGTTCAGGTGCCTGAGCATATTTCTACTGGCGATAAAATCAAAGTAAATACTGAAGAACGTAAATTTATGGGCCGTGCTGAATCTAAATAAGTCCTGTAAACAAACAACTTAAAGGGACATCAGCCCATTTTAGATGGGTTTCAAAGCGCTTTATTAACGGAAATGGTATAAATACAAATCACAAGCAATAAAAAACCTGATAATTTTCATGTTCAGGTTTTCAATAACTTATAAAAATCTCGGCCGCAAGCGACCGAGATTTAAGATCGTCCAAAGCTTTATCGCAAACGATAAAACTAACAAAGCCTTAAAAAGCCAACACTATCTAGCACGGAGACAAGCCCCGAGATTTCGCTACGCTCTGTTAAATTACTAACTAAAAAGCTTTATCTATTCTTACACTACCATTAGCTAAGTAAATTAAACGTATTTTATCATCTCTATTAAATATCATTCTAGAATCAAAATCTTGTACTACCATGTACGCTTTACTTTGATCTGTTTTAATCATCATCTCCACTAAACGTAAGCTTGTTTTACGATACTGTGGATGTTTATTATCTAAAATAGAAGCCCCAATTAAAGAACCTAAAATAGTCGCTGCAACTTGACCACTTCCATCACCAAATTGGCTACCAATTGCGCCACCAATTAATGCGCCACCAAAAACTTTCCAACCTTTATTTTTGTCTCGAATTAATTCCTGTTGTGTGATGTTTCTAACAGACTGCACTTTACCAAATAACACTTCCTGTACTGGCACAGCTTTATTTCTTTCATATCCAGCACTAACATGCGCACTAAATATAAAAGAAATTAGTAATAAGGTTATTACTTTTGTCATAATAAGTACCTTTTGAGTTTTACTACCAGCCTATACCAGCTGTTTCTCGAGTTTTGCGAATTTCGGTTTCATCAGCCCATTCAACTAGTCCACTCTCTAAATCCATCAATCTCATTGTGAATTTATAATATACGTCTGATTTATCTTTATTCGACTTTACAATACTCGATAAATTACCGTATAGCATATACTGCGCTCCGACTTGTTTACCAAAAGCGATTGCTTTATTTGGGTTAACCATACCGCCTTTTTGTTGAAAATTTAACTGTTCACGTGCTGCTTCTACTCTGCTCATATCAACAAAGCGGAATTTACCTGAACGTAATAACTTAGTTGATACAGAATCTGTAATGGATTCTGTATCTATATGTTCACTGGTTTTATTCTTAATACGCTCAACAAAAACAACAGGCCTGTTATTGGCAGTTAATGTCCCTACAACTGGTGATAATAATAATGAATCAGTCATTTGGGTGGCTACTTTTTGTAAATCAGTTGAACCAAAATTAATATCTGTTGTTTCAACGGCTGTTGCATCACCATAACTCACTACAGCTTTATTAGCACAACCCGTTAAAACTAAAACAGTCATACCTATTGCGGTACCTACAATTACTTTTTTCAAGGGATTATCCTTCTTTCTAATTAAATCTAAATTCGTTTTAAAATCTTTGTGCTTTAGTTGAAACTTCTCGCACATATACTTTGAACTTTGAAGCTTTAACTGATGGCGCTAAAGCAGCTAAACTAATTACTGCAAAACCATGTAAATCAAGAGGTTTCCAAGATGATTTACCAGCTTCAACAGCAAAACCTTGATCATCAAACCATTCAAAATGATATTGCAAATTTTGTGATCTTTTATAATTACTACTCAATTCAATATTAAGTTGTAATAAATCATTATTCATACGACTGATCACATTTGTTATCTGCAACTTTTTAGTTAATTTAGGATTATCAAACTTTAAATGCATCCTATAATTATCTGATTCAGTCATTTGGTTTATGCCTATACCTGAAGTGACTGGTTTTACACATCCAACCATCACAGAAACACTCACAAAAATAATTAATTTTAAAAAATGAGACATTTAACAAGCCCTTTATAAGTTAACTGTTTTGTAATCAATATGATTACCCGTTGCTATAATATTTACTAACGTGATGCGATTTGCCTTTACATCAACATTAATTTGTTTATTAATCCCGCCAACTTTAAGCGATAGACTATGTTTTCCTGGTGTTAAATTTGCTCTTAAAATATTGCTAGATTGTGGCAAGGTTAGCCAACTTCTCGTATCAGCACGCTCAGATGATAAGTTATACAAATTAGCGATAATATTGCCAACATCACCACCTTCTTTACTCATTTTTTTTCGCATTTTTTCTTTTGCGATAAGTCTAATAACCTGACGAGTTATCAAACTCGGCAATTGTGACTTTAAAGTTTGTGCAGCTAAGGCATCTACTTTAACAATTTGATCAAACTCTAAAGTTTTATGATCTATATCCAATTGTGCTGAGGTATCAAATTGATTCGATTGCTGATAAACCGGAAGCGATATACTATAAAAACGCATCTCATCTTTACTGGTATAAACTGGTAAACGTAATACCATTTCATCTCGTTCTTCAACCAAGCCTTGATCATACATAACAACAACTTGACCTATACTTTTTTGCTCATTATTGTTGTATTTTCCAAAACGTTTTTCTAACTTTGTTAAATCATCAGTCATGCCTAATTTACTTGCCAGCTTTAAGACATCATGCTGCAAATATTGGTTGTCTGGATATATTTCTAATGCTTTTTTATAATCTATATAAGCATCATTTAATTCCCCAGACGCTTCATAAAGCACTGCTGATATATAAAATGTATAGGCATTTTGAAAACCATTTTTTACTTTACCAATCACATCTTCCATTTCTGGATATGTTGCACTGATACTTTGCCAATCAAGTTCAACATCATCTTGTAAACTTGTAATCGCATCATTGATGGTATCAAAATTATTTTTTAAGGCTGCTCTTTGTACTAAATTCGCTTTTCTTATTTCAATAAGTGCACCTTCATGATCATCCAAGTAAAGATAATTCAATGCTTGATAGCTATGCATCATGCTTTGTTCATAATCTGGAACCATATAAGTAATAGCATTATCGTTACTAATAATAGCGCCTATATTTTGTATTCCTTTACTCACTTGAAACTTAGCTTTAAGCTTTTGCTCATCTATATAGGCACTTGCTTGGCTAAAATAATGTTTACTAGCTTTATAATCCCCCGCTAAATGCTTTAAGCGTCCCTTTTCTAATAAAACTAACACATAGTTAGTATCTGAAATATCTCGCTCAGGTACTTGCTTTAAAGCTTGCTCATACTGACCATTAATCGTTTGTAACTTTACGGGTTCCATTTGCTGTGCATAGCCGGAGAATAAGTCTCTAAATTGAATGGTCGCACAACCAGACAAAGTGAAAACCACTAAAATACATACAAATTTTGAAAATATAGGCTTTAACATGAAATACTAATTACTCTGAAATCTAAAAACAATATCAATCAAACGATTTGAGATTGATATTCTATATAAAAAACGAATAAATAACGTGAGCAATTGTCTAAAAAGTGTAAGAAATCGTAAGATAGGTTTTATCATTATAAGCACCATTAGCTATTATCAACGCTATTAGCTTAATATGGTATACATTAACATAAACTGAATAAAGACTTTAACGCTTAATCTCGCTAAAGCCCCTGTCTATATTATATGTTGTTATTCTACAACTTCAACATCAAAATAATGTTCAACACATTTTTGATAATCGCCTTGTTGTAATGCAAAGTGACGTGTTTGGTAACCAACCAATTTACAAGAAAAAGATTTGCCTTCTGGGTTTTCAGGATAGTAACCCCAGTCTTGGTCCCAGTAAACTAATAATGCACCAGCTCCATTTTTATCAAAACGTTTTTGATCTTTACAACCTAATTCTTCATTCGCTTCAATAGGCACATTTAGATTGTTTGCATGGGCTTGATAATAAGCAATGCGATTAACAGATTGTGGCTTTTCATAGCCATGACCACATTCAATCCCGCCATTAATCACATTTGTTGTTGCACCAAAGCCAGGTTTAATACCATTTTCGCTATCGTGTGCATTCGGCTGCCAAGTACCATCAATGACATGTAACATACTTGGTTTAGGTGATGCTGGATATGCAAAAAAGAACACTGCTGAAGCGATATTTAACCAACTAGTTGCAACCCGGTCAGGATCATCTAATAATACTTTGGTATCGCCAAACATTGCTTGTGAAAATGGGCCATAGTTATAGTTATAACTAAGTTGTTTCGCACCTCGTCCAAAGTACTTTTTATAACTCCCGTCAGTATTTGTGCCACATTGCCATGTTTGACCTTGCCACGTATCAGGTGAGCATTCCGCATTATATAGACAATTAGGTCCATCTTCATCACAACCAGCTTCACGCACATACACTAAGCCTTGACGCCATTGATCGATTTCTGAATTAGGATCGTGACCACCCGTTTCTTGGGTAAAGTGCGCAAACATCGTTGCTAATGACTTTCTACATATCGCATCTGAATCACGTCCGTCATCATAACTTGCACAAAAACCAGAAAACTTAGCGATTGATTTTAAAAATTTCGTATAAGTATACGCTACATCACGATCAGGAAAAGTATTTACCCATGAAGCTTCATCAATAATTTTCTCTACACGTTTTACATTTACTGGGTTAGTAGCAAGTCCAGACTTTACAGCTTCTACATTTTGATTGTCTAATGTGGCAATTGATGCTTTCACTTCAACAAATAATGGCGTATCTGTTAATATTTGCTCTTGAGCTTCAATTTCACTTTTAAGCATAGTATATCCGCCACCAGGTTTAGGCTGAGGACCAGCGGGGTTACCAGGAGTTGTATCTCCATTACCGGAACACTCACCTGTACTGCCGCCCTCACATTCCCTCAGAAACAGCCAAGGCCCCCATTGATTTGTTTTATCTGGCGTATCACCTTGAGTCCAATATCGCGCTTCAAAAAGAGATGCACTATAAAACACCTGATCACCGTTTAAATAAACCCCATTAGGCTTAAATTCTTCAAAACTGGTTGATTCAACTTGGTCATTATTGGTATCTGCATTAACTACATTAACTACATTAATAGCGATAATGTTGGGTAATAAAAGCAACATGCTCACTAATGTTTGTTTTTTTATTTTAAACACAACTAGCACCTATTTTGTTAACTTTAAGTTACATCCTGATAACAAATGACAGCGATGTCAATCGTATTCGATAAATAACTCCATTAAATAAAAAATATCTTTCCACATCAGAACAATAAAAACCACAGCAATTCTCGCTCAATATAA
>NZ_NQMR01000113.1 GCF_002276045.1 Pseudoalteromonas sp. NBT06-2
GGTTAAAATGCGCTAGCCGTGAACCAACAAACATGTCCGCAACAAGAGCATTTAAACTTCCTTGCATTTTTTTTTATAATTTTTTCTAAAATGCTTCGTTTTATACGAAAAAGCGTTTGCTCATGACATTGAGGACATAAAGTTTGCTTGGGTTTCATCATATAGCCTTTCATCATGTTTTCATGTAGCCCTTATTTTGTTACTTAACCTCTTAAAATTTTACCTTGGCTATGTGTGGTCAATGTGTGCCTTGTGTGAACTGAAGTGAAGAAAAAAATTTCCAGCCCTATCCTAGAGCACCGGTTAGTTTAAAATACGAACACCAGAATGGTCCAAAAATCACACAGGCAAGGCGTATTAGTGAATGGAATCGTGGGCTATTTCGAGCTGATACAACGTAGCATATGTGATTTTTGGCCATTCCCTGCGGGCGAGGCTAAAATTTCCGTATACTGCGTTAAATTTTCTTAATGGAGAATAACTATACCCAAACCACTTCAAGATGCAGGATTCAGTTGGAATCAAAGTATTGAGCAACATAACAGTCATATTAATCAACCAAGCGGTATCAATGCATGTTTTGATGTTAATGTGTGTTTTTTACAGCATATATTCATTTTTTGTTAAATTTAGGTGTGACTTAATAAACTTTATTTGATACATATAGTAGTTCATTATTTTTTAAACTTATTATCTAATTGGGGAATGAGGTATGTGTTCTATTTTTGGCGTGCTGGATATAAAAACAGATCCAACGCAGTTGCGCAGCCAAGCAATTGAGATGTCTAAATTATTAAGGCATCGTGGTCCAGATTGGTCTGGAGTGTACTCATCAGATAAAGCAATTTTGGTACATGAACGTTTAGCTATTGTGGGTGTATCTAGTGGAGCACAACCACTATATAACCCAGAAAAAACACATTACTTAGCTGTTAATGGCGAAATTTATAATCATAAACAACTGGCTAACGCACTCAATACTGATTTCGAATTTCAAACAGAATCAGATTGTGAGATTATTTTAGCCTTATATAAAGAAAAAGGCGCTGCATTTTTAGATGATCTAAACGGTATTTTTGCTTTTTGTTTATACGATGAAGAAAAAGACACCTATCTAATAGGTCGTGATCATATTGGTATTATTCCGCTTTATACCGGAATTGACGAACATGGTAACTTTTATGTTGCGTCAGAACTTAAAGCACTCGCACCGATTTGCAAAACGATTGAAGAATTTCCACCCGGTCATTACCTTGATAGTAATGATGGTAAATTAACTCCTTATTACAAACGTGATTGGCAAAACTTTGATGCAGTCAAAGATAATGTCGCAAAAGTGGAAGATGTTAAAAATGGCTTGGAAGATGCTGTAAAACGCCAACTTATGTGTGATGTGCCTTATGGTGTTTTATTATCTGGTGGTTTAGATTCTTCTGTTATTTCTGCAATTGTACAAAAATTTGCTGCGAAACGTATTGAAGATAACGATAAATCAAATGCATGGTGGCCGCAACTTCACTCGTTTTCGGTTGGTTTAGAAGGCTCCCCTGATTTAGCAGCAGCACAAAAAGTGGCTGATATGATAGGAACGGTCCATCACCCTATTCATTTCACTGTTCAACAAGGTATAGATGCATTACGTGAAGTGATTTATCATTTAGAAACCTATGATGTAACAACTATTCGTGCTTCAACACCCATGTATTTAATGTCTCGCCAAATTAAAGCCATGGGTATAAAAATGGTACTGTCTGGTGAAGGTGCTGATGAACTGTTTGGTGGTTACTTATATTTCCATAAAGCACCAAATGCTCAAGAATTTCATGAAGAGCTTAATCGTAAAGTATCTAAACTACATATGTTTGATTGTCTAAGAGCAAACAAGTCAATGGCTGCGTGGGGCGTAGAAGCACGAGTCCCATTCTTAGATAAAGAGTTTGTTGATATTGCGATGCGCATCAACCCTTTGGTAAAAGAATGTAAAGACGGTAAAATTGAAAAACATATCTTACGTGAAGCTTTTGAAGGCTATTTACCAGAAGAAGTATTATGGCGTCAAAAAGAGCAATTTTCAGATGGTGTCGGCTACAACTGGATTGATTCTCTCAAAGAGTTTGTAGAGCAACAAGTAACAGATTCAATGCTTGAAAATGCACAATTTAAATTCCCAATCAATACGCCTGATTCAAAAGAAGCTTACTTTTACCGTCGTATTTTTGAAGAGCATTTCCCTGGCGATGCTGTTGCTAACTGTGTACCTCATGGTAAATCTGTTGCATGTTCTACACCTGAAGCACTTGCATGGGATGAATCATTTATGAAAAATGCTGATCCTTCAGGCCGTGCTGCAGGTACCCACAACGAGGCATATACTCAAAAGTAGACTTAGAACTTCGCACTAAACTAACATTTAGTGCGAATATTATTTTGACTCAGTACCAACCCTGCTTATTTTATGATTTTTATTTCTTTTATATAATCCTATCTGCTAAGTATTAGATGTTGTATAATACTGCGCTTTTTTATTATTTAATCTACTTTATGTAATGCATAACGACTGCTACATAAAAACCCCCCGGAGAATCAATTTGCAATTTGAAACGCTCGGTATTGATATACGTTTAGCTAAGCAGCTGGCTCATCAAGCAATCACTGAACCAACTGAAATTCAACAAAAATCAATACCTGTTGTCATTGCAGGTAAAGATCTATTTGCTCAATCAAAAACAGGTTCAGGTAAGACTCTTGCTTTTTTGCTACCAGCATTACAACGTGTCCTAAAACAAAAAGCTTTAAGTAAACGTGATCCACGCATCTTAATTATCACGCCTACCCGCGAGCTAGCGAATCAGGTTTTTACACAATTACGTATGCTAATTGCTGGCACAAACTTATTAGCAACTAAAATACTCGGTGGTGATAATTTTA
The DNA here is from genome assembly GCF_002276045.1 of Pseudoalteromonas sp. NBT06-2. Classification (GTDB taxonomy): domain Bacteria; phylum Pseudomonadota; class Gammaproteobacteria; order Enterobacterales; family Alteromonadaceae; genus Pseudoalteromonas. The sequence goes on from NZ_NQMR01000113.1 coordinate 2,929, forward strand.
ACGATCAGATTAAAGCACTGAGAAAAGAACCACAATTTATTGTTGCCACACCTGGTAGGCTTGCCGATCACTTAAAACAAAAATCATTTTATTTAAGCGGCCTAGAAATGCTTATTCTTGATGAAGCTGACCGCATGATGGATCTAGGTTTTAAAGACGAAATCAATTTAATTAATGAAAATGCAGACCATAGATTACGCCAAACTTTGATGTTTTCTGCAACCCTAGAACATGCTGAGCTTGATACACTTTCTAGCAACCTACTTACAAAACCTAAAAAAGTGATTGTAGGCTCTGCAATTGAAAAGCATGAAGATATCACTCAAAGTTTATTTTTAGCAGATCATTTAGATCATAAAGAAGCTTTATTGAACCACTTTGTATCGCAAAAAAATGTAGGCCAGTGTATTATTTTTACCGCGACCCGCAATGATGCACAACGTTTAAGCGATCTTCTTAAAAATAAAGCAATGAACTCTGCGGCGTTATCAGGTGATATGAGTCAAAATAAACGACTTAAAATTATGGATGCATTTAGTAAGGAGCAATATCAAATATTAGTAACTACTGATGTTGCTTCACGCGGTCTTGATTTGTTAAGCGTTACCCATGTAATTAACTTTGATTTACCTAAAAACTCTGAAGAATATATACATAGAATTGGCCGTACCGGTCGAGCTGGATTTAAAGGACAAGCTATTTCCTTTGTAGGTCCTAAAGACTGGGATAATTTTTTAGCACTTAAAAAATACTTACAACAAGAATTAACTTTCTTATCCGTAGATGGTTTAAAAGCTAAATTTAAAGGTCTTAAAGAAAAAACAGCTAAAAAAACTCACTTCAAAAACAAAAAAACAATTAAGAAATTAGATAAAAAACCAGTGAAGTCAGTAAAGAAAAAAATAAGAACGCCGATTCCAGCACCATTTGATATTGATGGTCAAAGCCCGCTTAAACGTAAACCAAGAGTCAATAAAGAGACTCCAATACAGGATATTGATGAATGATCACTTTAGGATGCTTTCATACACTTACAATCACTGAGCGCTCAGGCGAAGGTGCATATTTAGATGGAAAAAATCTTGGTGAAGTATTTTTGCCTCTAAATGAACTTGCAGAACGAGATATAGCCGATAGCAAAATTAATGTTTTTATTTACTTAGATTCAGACGGCTTAACAACAGCAACAAAAACTAAACCAAATGCACAGCTTGGTGATTTTGCATTAATGCGTGTAAAAGAAATAAACAATATAGGTGCATTTTTAGATTGGGGCATAGATAAAGATCTATTAGTACCTTATGGCGAGCAAAACCCTAAAATGGAACAAGGTATGTCATATCTTGTTGGTGTTTATTTAGATAACGCCAGTCAAAGGCTTTGTGCATCAAACAGATATAATAAATTTATAGGTAAAGCTGAAGCAAATTATAATTTTAAAGATAAAGTTGATTTAATTATCGCTGGCCGTACAGATCTTGGATATAAAGTGATAGTTGATAAATTACACTGGGGAATTGTATATTACGATCAAGTCTTTAAATCCTTATTTGTTGGTCAGACAATGCCTGGTTATATCAAAAAAGTACGTGAAGATAATAAACTAGATATTGTTTTAGAACCTATCGGTATGGCTAGCACCCATTCATTAGCAGATAAAATACTAGAAGAATTAAATAAAAACAATGGTTTTTTACCTCTTGGTGATAAGTCTGATCCAGAACTAATCAAAAAAACTTTTTCTTGTAGTAAAGCCAATTTTAAAAGAGCAATTGGCGGTTTATTTAAGAAAGGTGTTATTGCAATAGAAGCAAAAAGCATAAAACTAAATTAACTTATACCCAAGCCACTTCAAGATGTGAGGTTCAGGACTGCTGAGCAATTCATGATCCAGGCGCATCTTTGCATTAATGGTTACTCCCTTAAAAAAAGATGGACCGGCAATATGCTCCTGCATTGCTCTAGTACCTACATCCATGCAGGCAACAACGAGCATGATTTGCTCAGAAGTCCCTGTAAGGTTGGTTTATAAATACTTTATGCAGCGTTATTGATTTTGAAAAGGGAATACCATGTTCTTCAATCAATGCCTTACCTAAAGCATTTCTAATTCCAACTGAATCCTGCATCTTGAAGTGGTTTGGGTATATTTAGTTTTCACATAAAAAAGCGCTCTAAAAAACGCTTTTTTATGAATATTGTCGTGATGTAATTTGGGAAAAACCCGAAGGCATAATGCATCTATGATATCTCTTTGAGTAATCTAATAGCTCTTTCGTATCTGTAAATTTGATTGGCGCAAGCCTAAATATCTTAGTATCACATTCTGTTTTAAATGACAGTTGATATTCAAGGCATTCTTCGACTGAAGAACCGCGTTTTTCTAATTTATTTTTTGACTCTTCACAACTTAATTGAACTAACAAAAAAATTGCTTTTTTTACATCAAACAGACTCACGTTATTTTCTGAAACTTCTTTTAAAAGTGCTGGAAACGCAGTTCTCTTATGCTCAATATCCAACCAGTGATTGTAATAAACACCAAGTGCAATCACTACTATTAAAATTAATGCGTACCTCATTTCTATTCTCTTGATTATTTTTATTTTATGACTTTAATTGTGACATAAATATAATAGAAAAGATAAATATAAATGAAAAGGTATTATTAATACAATACCTTAAATGTCAGACTATATTGTTATTGAATTATTAATTTCATCTAAAATTTTAACAGGATCAACAGACTGTGTTATTGGTCTACCAATTACCAAATAGTCACTGCCACTATCGATTGCTTTTTTTGGTGTCATGATACGTTTTTGGTCACCTGCATCAGTTCCTGCTGGACGAATACCCGGTGTTATCAATTTAAAATCAGCACCAAGTTGTTGTTTTAAACTTTGCGCTTCTTGTGCCGAACAAACAACACCATCTAATCCTGACTCTTTTGCAAGTTTAGCTAAGTATAATACTTGATCTGCAGGCGTTTTATTAACGCCTAAGCGTGTTAACTCTTCATCATCCATACTTGTAAGCACTGTAACAGCAATTAATAAAGGCGCTTTATCACCAAATTCAACTAAAGCTTCTTTTGCCTTAGCCATCATTTGTGGGCCACCACTCGCATGAACATTAACCATCCAAACCCCCATTTTAGCAGCCGCAGTTACCGCTTTTGCAACTGTATTTGGGATATCATGAAATTTTAAATCTAAGAAAATGTCAAAATCTAAATCAATTAATTTTTTTACAAACTGAGGACCAAAATAAGTAAACATTTCTTTGCCTATTTTTAATCTACATTGACTCGGAGAAAGTTGTTTAACAAAGTTAATTGCATCATCTTCAGACGCGTAATCAAGTGCAATAAGCACCTTAGGGTCATTTAATTGATTCATTTAAATAAAAACCTTAAAAAATTTATATAACAGGCCGTAGACCAGGTTGAAGAAATATCTCTATGGTTTAACCTTAAGAGAATGCCACGCGTGGCTTTAATATTCCTACACCGATGTAGGAGAATAAAACAACGCAGGAGCAGTTGTCGAGAGATATTCAGTAGATCTATTTTAAAAACCATCTAATCCACGACTAGGGATGATAGTCTCCCAATGTTTACATGAAGGGCAAGACCAATAAATAGTATAACTATTAAACCCACAATGAGTACATTGAAACTCAGATTTTGTTGCAATGTAAGATTGCACTAATTCATTTATCTGATGTATTACTTTTTTGATATCCGAATTTTGCGAAGTAATTAATTCTAGTAAATAGCTAAAACCTCGAATATTAGGCTCTTTTTTCAAACTTTTAATTAAGAACTTAACCGCCTCTTCTAAACGATTATTTTTAACTAAGATCCGGCAATATTTAATTTTTATTAATACGCCACCTCGTGAGATCTCTTGTTCTAATAATGTCTCATATTGCTCGTTCAAACCGAGATGGCAGTAACAAGATTCTAAATTATCTATAATCAATGGTACATAATTAGGAGATTGAATAAGTAAATCTCGCCAATAAGAAATCGCTTTAACGTAGTCTTCCCTATTGAATGCAGCTTTGCCAAGTTCAAATAATGGTCTAACGACACCACTTTCGATACCTAAAACTTTGCGCATTAATTTAGGTTTTTCTATTATTAAAGATTGTTCACAATAAAAGTTTGCTACTGCCACTTTTAATTTGTGTTTAGAGAATAAATTTCCATTTTTTTCGTACAGTAAGATCCCTTTTTGCCATTCTTTAGTTTGTAAATATAAATCAAATAAAAGTTCAATAGCTTTGGGTTCTGAGCGTTTGACTAACTCTAATAGATGTTTTTCAGCGCAATCCAGTAAACCAGCCATAATATAATCTTGTGCCAGTTCTATTAGTATCGAAGATGTTACCTTGGCGTTTAAATTTGCTTGTTCAAGCAGTAATTCATGTATTTTAATTGCACGATCGAATTCACCTCGTCGCCTGAACATGATTGCTAATGTGAGATAATGCTCGACGGAATCAGCAGAGACTTCTAATAAATTAATTAAATGTTCTAAGCCTTGATCTTCTTCACGATCCAGTAAAAACTTTAATCCCTTACTGTATTCAGAGGTAATTTGACGGTTTTGTTCATGTGCTTTAGATCTTGCACTATTTTTACCCATGATATATCCGTAACCTGCAGCCACAGGCAAGAGTAAAAATAATAGCTCTATCATATTAAATTTCTTTTTCTGAGATGAGCTTTTTATTGCTAGATTTCAATCGGAAATTTTGCCATTTTAAAGTTGTGAATAACTTAAAGCTGATTAGGGTACCAGCAGCAACGCCTACTATAAAACAAATACTGATTACAGCAGCTAAAGGTAATTTAGCACTAGCAAGAATATAATTAATATTTATTAATTGTGGATTTTGAGACCCCAATACAAATGCTAAAAACAAAAAGCTTAATAAAGAGAGTATTTTTACTACTCGAAACAATTAACTACTCCAGCTATCATTTTAAGATGCAATGCTCGCATTGACACGATCTCTTAATTCTTTACCCGGCTTAAAATGAGGCACATATTTACCATCTAACTCCACTGTATCTCCTGTTTTAGGATTACGACCTATACGTGGTGCGCGAAAATGAAGAGAGAAACTGCCAAAGCCACGGATTTCGATTCTATCAGAATCCGCTAATGAATCAGCCATAAGTTCTAAAATTTCTTTAACTGAGTTTTCTACATCTTTAACAGCTAAATGTGAATGCTGTTCAGAAAGTTGTTCGATAAGTTCAGACTTAGTCATATTAATTCCTTAGTGAAATTAAGGAAGGGTTTACCCCCCCTTCCTTGGATATATTTTAGAAATATATACTAATTAAGATTTAGCATTTTTAAATGCTGCTGCCATCGCATTTTCGAACTCAGGCTCTTCTTTCTTAAGTTTTTCTAAAACTTCTTTCTCTTCAGCTTGAGTAAGTGCTTTAACTGAAAGGCTAATTGTACGATTCTTACGATCAACGCCCATTAGTTTAGTTTCTAACTCAGAACCTACAGAAACAACAGTAGATGCATCTTCAACACGCTCAACAGCGATATCAGCTACACGTACATAACCTTCTACGCCTTCGATAAGCTCAACAGTAGCACCTTTAGCATCTACAGCTGTTACTTTACCAGTAAGGATAGCACCTTTCTTATTTAGATCTAGGAAGTTATTGAACGGATCAGCTTCAATTTGCTTAACGCCTAATGAAATACGCTCACGCTCTGGGTCAACTTGTAGTACAACAGCTGAGATCTCATCGCCTTTCTTATAATCACGTACTGCTTCTTCACCTGGAGTGTTCCAAGAAATATCAGATAAGTGAACAAGACCGTCGATGCCACCGTCAAGACCGATAAAAATACCGAAATCAGTGATGGATTTGATTTTACCAGTAACTTGATCGCCTTTAACTTGTAGACGAGCAAATTCTTGCCAAGGGTTAGCTTTACACTGCTTAAGACCTAAAGAAATACGACGACGTTCTTCATCGATTTCAAGAACCATAACTTCAACAACGTCTTCTAAGCTTACAACTTTAGAAGGGTGGATGTTTTTGTTAGTCCAATCCATTTCAGAAACGTGTACTAAACCTTCTACGCCTTCTTGGATTTCAACGAAACAACCGTAGTCTGTTAAGTTAGTTACACGACCAGTAAGTTTAGAACCTTCTGGGTAACGACCAGCTATTGCTGACCATGGATCTTCGCCAAGTTGCTTAAGGCCTAGAGAAACACGCGTCTTCTCTTTATCGAACTTAAGTACTTTAACTAATATTTCGTCACCAACATTAACAATTTCTGATGGATGCTTAACACGTTTCCAAGCCATATCTGTGATATGCAAAAGACCGTCAACACCACCAAGATCAACAAATGCACCGTAATCTGTAAGGTTTTTAACGATACCTTTAACTTCTTGACCTTCAACAAGGTTTGCTAGAAGTTCTTCACGCTCATGAGAATTTTCAGACTCAATTACTGCGCGACGAGATACAACAACGTTATTACGTTTTTGATCAAGTTTAATAACTTTAAATTCTAGTTCTTTATGCTCAAGGTGAGTCGTATCACGTACTGGACGCACATCAACTAATGAACCAGGTAGAAATGCACGAATAGTGTCAACTTCAACAGTGAAACCGCCTTTAACTTTACCGTTAATGATACCAGTAACAGTTTCTTGCTCTTCACATGCTTTTTCTAAACGGATCCAAGCTTCATGACGTTTCGCTTTCTCACGAGAAAGGATTGTCTCACCGAAACCATCTTCAATTGCGTCTAACGCTACATCTACTTCGTCGCCAACAGCAACTTCTAATTCACCAGCATTATTTTTGAATTGCTCGGCAGGAATTGCGCTTTCAGATTTAAGACCAGCGTCAACAAGTACAATATTATTTTCAATTGAAATAACTGTACCTTTAACGATAGAACCTTGTTGAGCTTCAAAACCTTGTAAGCTTTCTTCAAATAACTGTGCAAAATTTTCTGACATACTTAATACGTCTCTAATGTTTATATCACCAATTAGCTTGCCTGCCGCATGGGGTTATTAATTTAGCAAATAATATCCATATATTTCGCTCTTTAAAATGGAAATACAAAGTTGTACTTCCTATCCGGAATTATTTTAGTCTAAAAAACCTGAAAATGCACTAAAAAACAATAAACTTAGCCTTTAATTGTTATTGTGTCATTAGTGCTTGTGTGTATAAATCATATACATGTTCGAATACTTGTTTTGCATTCATTTTAGTTGTATCAACTAAAATTGCATCTTCAGCTGGCACCAAAGGTGCAATACTGCGATTCATATCACGTTCATCACGCGCTTTGATGTCTGCTAATATAGTATCAATTTTAACATTAACATCTGATTGCTTCAACTCCATATAACGTCTATTTGCACGCTCTTCATCTGAAGCGGTTAGATATATTTTAAATGGCGCATCCGGAAAAACAACGGTCCCCATATCTCTGCCATCTGCTATCAAACCATTTTCTGTTTTAAAAGCACGCTGGCGTCTTAATAAAGCTTCCCTTACGCGTGGTAATGCAGCGATTTTTGACGCAACGGCACCTACATTTTCGTTTCTAATACGCTTGGTAACATCTTCACCTTCTAAAACGATTCTGCTAGAGCTGGTTTCACTATCTATTAAAAATTGTACATCTAAATTTGCAGCTAATGGTACTAATGCAGCTTCGTTACCTTCTGAAATTTGATGATGAATTGCAGCAAGTGCTAATACTCGGTATATCGCGCCACTATCCAATACATCCCAACCTAGTTTTTCCGCTAATAAACGGCAAACGGTTCCTTTTCCTGCTCCACTTGGACCATCTACTGTGACTACTGGTGAGACTGGTTGCATTTCAACCTCCATCTATGCATACAAAATAATCGGCGCATTATAAGCGAAAACATTAAATTTTTCGCATATTTATCTCAATTATTTTATTATTTCATATCAAGTTACATTAACTTATGCTCGATAATGTCTGAAAATAAGTTGGAAAAGTTTTATCTACACACTTAGGGTCGTTGATTATTATAGGGTATCCCCCTACCGCAACCATAGAAAAACACATTGCGATTCTGTGGTCATTATAGGTATCGATATCTGTGAAATTAATTGTAACAGGAGGTGTGATTTCGATAAAATCCTCTCCTTCAATGACTTCTGCACCCACTTTTCTGAGCTCTGTTGCCATCGCATATAAGCGATCTGTTTCTTTTACGCGCCAGTTATAAATATTACGAATTGCCGTTTTTCCTTTTGCAAAGAGCGCAACAGTCGCTAATGTCATTGCTGCATCAGGGATTTCATTGGCATCGATATCTACGCCTTTTAAATCGCCTTTACTCACTACAATTTTTTCATCAAACCATTGTACTTTAGCGCCTACTTGCTCCATCACATTGGCAAAACCGATATCACCTTGAACACTTTTACTACCAACACCTTTAATTTCAATTGTGCCACCGTTAATAGCAGCTGCGGCCATAAAATAAGATCCAGAAGACGCATCGCCTTCAACCATAATACGCCTTGGTGAAGTATATTGCTGCCCTGCTGTTACAATAAAGGTTTCATAATTGTTATTTTCAACGGTAATACCAAAACGAGACATTATATCTAAAGTAATATCGATATAAGGTTTTGAAACTAACTCCCCTATTATTGTGATTTTTGTATCATTTTTAAATAAAGGTGCAGCCATTAACAAAGCAGTTAAAAATTGGCTTGAAATACTACCATCAATACTCACATCTCCACCATCAAGCTTTTTACCTGAAATATTAAGTGGCGGGAATCCTTCATTCTTTAAATATTTTACTTTTGCATTAAGCCCAGATAATGCATCAACTAAGTGACCAATTGGTCGCTCTTCCATTCTAGGTTCACCTGTTAATTCATAGTTACCTTCAATTGCCGCAAGAGCAGCAGTGAGCGGTCTAAATGCCGTACCAGCATTGCCTAAAAATAATGGTTTAGTAGGTTGCGCAAACTGACCACTGACACCATGAACTATTGCAGTTGTTTTATCTTCACTGAGTGTTACTTCAACACCTAATTCATTTAATGCACCAAGCATATATCGAATATCATCACTATCTAGCAAATTCTCAACTTGTGTTGTTCCTTTTGAAAGCGCTGCTAATAATAAAATACGGTTTGACAGACTCTTAGAGCCCGGTAATACAACGGTGCCATTTACTTGTGATATCGGCTCTAGTTTTAGTTGCTCCATTATGTGTTCTCCTTTGAGAACTTATGCATAAAATCTACTAAAGATTCAACACCCGATTTTGGCATTGCATTATAGATACTTGCTCTCATACCACCCACGCTACGGTGGCCTTCTAAAGCAAGTAAACCCATATTTTGAGATTGGGTTAAAAAGGCTTTGTTAAGATATTCATTTTTTAATAAAAAAGGCACGTTCATTAATGAGCGACAACTTGTATCGATATTGTTTTTATAAAAATCACTATTATCAATGAAATCATATAGTAGAGCAGCTTTGTCACGATTATGTGCTTCCATCACTTCTACACCGCCATTTTGTTCTAACCATGTAAAAACTTCAGCCGCTAGATACCAAGCAAACGTTGGTGGTGTATTAAACATGCTTTGTTGTTTTGCTTCTAGGGCATAATCAAATACACCAGGTTTTGCGAGGCCTGGTCGAGATAATAAATCTTTTTTAACAATCACAATTGCTAGACCTGATGGGCCTATATTTTTTTGTGCACCAGCATAGATTAAATCAAATTGGTTTATGTCTATTTGGCGAGATAATATATTTGAAGACATATCCGCTACAATCGGCGCAGTTGAATGTTTTGGTACATCAAAAAGTTCGATGCCATCTACTGTTTCATTTGTACAATAATGGATATATGAAGCTTCTGCAGGAAGTTGCCATTGATCGACAGGGATCACAGAGGCAATTGAACCTTGATCGTTTCTAATATTAAATTTTTGTGTTTGGGTGAATTTATTTGCTTCATCAAGTGCGCTTGAAGACCAAGTGCCTGTTTGACAATAAATTGCTTGTTTACCCTCTTGATGTAAATTGAGAGGTACAGCTGAAAATTGACCTCTACCGCCACCATGCATAAACAAAATGACATAGTCATCAGATATATTCATTAAGCGGCGTAAGCTTTCTTCACTTTTATGAGCGAGCTCTAGAAATGGTGCGCTTCGATGGCTAACTTCCATCACTGAAACACCTAAGTTCTGCCAATCAATAAATTCTTTTTGTGCTTTTTTCATCACATCTGGTGGCAACATTGCTGGCCCCGCACAAAAATTGTAAACACTCATTCTCGTTAATCCTCATTCCAAGATAAAACTTCCCAAAAGAAATTTTATTAGTGACAGCTTCGCTGTTAAAAACTTAATATTGTTCAAAAATAATAAAATCAACCAAAGTATATACCTATGCTAAACGAGTATATTAAATCATTAATTATTGTTTAAATCTGATATATTATTCTTGCCCTATAATATGCAACGCAATGGCCTTAATAAAGTTGCGTAACAGGTTTATTAATTTACCTAACTTTTAAAGTAAAAAAAAGCGGCTCAAGGCCGCTTTTTATGATTATTCTTCGCCTTCAAGTGAAGAATTTTCAGGTTCGGCTACATCGGGTTCATGCCCCTCTGTAATACCTTGTTTTAAAGTATCATTTTGTTCAATTATTTCACCTTCTGCTTCAGGGTAAACAATTGCTTCTTCTATTTCGTCTATACGTTGTAATCCAACTACAAGTTCATCTTCAGCTGTTCTGATCAATATAACACCTTGGGTATTACGACCAACAGTTGAAACTTCGTGAACACGTGTACGCACTAAGGTACTGCGATTAGTAATTAACATAATTTCATCGTTATCTAGTACTTGAACAGCACCAACAACTTTACCATTTCGCTCACTGACTTTTATCGATACAACACCTTGAGTCGCACGACTCTTAGACGGATAATCTGCTAGTATTGTACGCTTACCGTAACCATTTTCAGTTACTGTTAGTATATCACCATCTGTTTTAGGCACTATTAATGATACTACTTTGTCGTCATCTTTAAGTTTTATACCACGAACACCAGTAGCTGTACGACCCATAGGTCTTACACCTTTAAACTTAATTTGTGGTAAACAATTATCATCAAATGTAGGTTCACCTTTATCATCTAAAACTGGTTTACCGTCTTCATCAAGAATCGGTTGACCATTTTCTTCTAATATAGATTCGCCATTTTCATCTAGAACTGCAATTTCTTCAGCTTCTTTGAAGCGTACAACTTTACCAGCATCTGAGAACAACATGATTTCATTGCTACCGTCAGTGATATCAACACCGATTAAGCTATCATCGTCATTTAAATTGATTGCAATAATACCACTAGCACGTTGACGGCTGTATGCAGTTAAAGGTGTTTTCTTAACTGTACCGTTAGATGTTGCCATGAAAATGTATTTATCTTCTTCATATTCACGTACTGGTAAGATTGCTGTAATACGTTCATTTTCTTCTAAAGGTAATAAGTTAACAATCGGCTTACCACGTGCAGCACGACTCGCTAATGGTAATTGATAAACTTTTAACCAATATAAACGACCTGCTGTAGAGAAACATAAAATAGTATCATGGGTATTTGCAACCAATAAGCGTTCGATGAAATCTTCATCTTTCATACGGGTTGCTGATTTACCTTTACCGCCACGACGTTGGGCTTCATAATCACTTAAAGGTTGGTATTTAACATAGCCTTCGTGTGATAATGTCACTACAACATCTTCTTCATTTATCAAATCTTCAAGGCTAATATCGTGCGCCAGTGCACTGATCACAGTACGACGTTCATCACCATATTGTTCTTTAATTTCGATTAATTCTTCACGAATAACTTCTAATAAACGTGCTGGACTAGAAAGAATAAATAATAATTCTGCAATGATATCTAAAAGGCTTTGGTATTCAGCAATTATTTTCTCATGCTCTAAGCCTGTTAATTTATGAAGTCTTAAATCTAAGATTGCTTGTGCTTGTTGTAATGATAAATAGTACTCACCATCACGAATTCCCAGACCTTCTTCTAACCATTCTGGACGAGCAACGTTATCTTCACCCGTTTTCTCAAGCATTGCTTGTACATTACCCAGCTGCCAAGGTCGTGCTAGTAATGCTTCTTTTGCATCAGCTGGCGTTGGTGAATTACGAATCAATTCAATGATTGGATCTATGTTTGCTAATGCAATAGCTAAACCTTCTAGCATATGTGCGCGATCACGTGCTTTACGTAATTCAAATACTGTACGACGAGTTACAACTTCTCGGCGGTGAATAATAAAGGCTTCAAGCATCTCTTTAAGTGTTAAACACTTAGGTTGGCCATTATCTAGTGCAACCATATTCATACCGAATACTGTTTGCATTTGTGTTTGTGAGTAAAGGTTATTTAATACAACCTCACCAACTTCACCACGTTTAATTTCTACAACAATACGCATGCCGTCTTTATCAGACTCATCACGTAATGCACTGATGCCTTCAATTTTCTTATCTTTTACTAGTTCAGCAATCTTTTCAATTAAACGTGCTTTATTAACTTGGTACGGTAACTCATCAACGATGATGGTTTCACGACCCGTTTTTTCGTTAGTTTGCACTTCGGCTTTAGCACGGACATGTACTTTACCACGACCCGTAGCATAACCAGATTCTATTCCTTTAATGCCACTGATAATACCCGCTGTTGGAAAATCAGGACCAGGAATATATTCCATTAATTGCTCAACAGTTAAATCAGCATCAGCCATTAACGCTAAACAACCATTTATTACTTCAGTCAAATTATGTGGTGGTATATTTGTTGCCATGCCTACTGCAATACCAGAAGAACCATTTACTAACAGTGCTGGTATTCTTGTTGGCATAACTGCAGGAATTAATTCCGTACCATCATAATTTTCTACAAAATCAACTGTTTCTTTTTCAAGATCCGATAATAATTCGTGAGATAGCTTAGTCATACGGATTTCGGTATAACGCATTGCTGCTGCAGAATCGCCATCAACAGAACCGAAGTTACCTTGGCCATCTACTAATAAATAACGCATTGAGAATGGTTGTGCCATACGTACGATAGTATCGTATACAGCTGTATCACCATGCGGGTGATATTTACCAATTACATCGCCCACAACACGGGCTGATTTTTTATAAGGCTTGTTCCAGTCATTTTTGAGTTCATTCATCGCAAATAAAACACGACGATGAACAGGCTTAAGACCATCTCGTACATCTGGTAATGCACGACCTACTATTACACTCATCGCATAATCTAGGTATGAATTCTTAAGTTCATCTTCAATATTAACTGGAACGATTTGATTATTGGTATCAGTCATTCGTTGCCATTTCCTTCAGTCTACTTAACTTAAATAACATATTCTTTTTATTAACCAGCCGATACTATCATACATTTTATTCATTTACATGATGTAAACCTGTGTGATTTTACAAAATTACCCTTTATAATGCCCTCAGATTAATCAGGAGGCTTTTTATGACCGAACATCAAAATGTAGATCCATCCGAAATAGCAAAGTTTGAATCGATTGCTCAAAGATGGTGGGATCTCGATGGTGAGTTCAAACCCTTACACGAAATAAATCCTCTCAGATTGGATTTCATTAATAATAAATGTAATGGCTTGTTTGATAAAAAAACTTTAGATCTAGGCTGTGGTGGCGGAATTCTGAGTGAGAGCATGGCAAAATTAGGTGCGCAAGTCACAGGAATAGATATGGGAACAGAGCCGCTTAACGTTGCGAAATTACATAGTTTAGAAACAGGGGTTGAAGTTAATTACATACAATCAACCGCTGAAGCGTTTTCTGAAGATAACGCTGAGTCTTTTGATGTTGTTACCTGTATGGAAATGTTAGAACACGTTCCAGATCCAGCTTCTGTTATAGCGGCAGTGTCAAAACTAGTTAAACCTGGCGGAAAAGTATTTTTTTCTACATTAAATAAAACGATTAAGTCATATTTATTTGCAATATTGGGTGCCGAACATATTTTGAAATTAGTACCAAAAGGCACACATGATCATAAGAAATTTATAAAACCTTCAACTTTAATTGCATGGGCTGAACACAAGGGTCTAAAAGTAAAAGCCAGTGCTGGATTAAATTATAATCCATTATCAGGTCAATATAAGCTTAATCAAGATGTCAGCGTGAACTACATCTTATATTTTGAAAAAGTTTTATAATTTTATAAAAACTTAACGTTTGTTCGAATACGATTTCGGACAAACTAATGTTGTAAACACATCAATAATCCTTCATTTATACCCAAACCCCCGTAGGGCGAGACGATAAGCGACCAACTGCGTTGTTATAAAATATTTGTTGAAAATGACTTAACGACACATCTTATGACTCACATTTGGCACGCTGCTCGACAGTATTGCTGAAATCGCGCATTTCCATGTAGCATGGGTATATATCTTATTAAAATTAATTACGAATAAAATATTTTTCAATTAACTGCTACAAATCGTTGAAACTATATCTAGTGACAACTTCGAACAATGGGCGCTATTATATATACCCAAGCCACTTCAAGATGTGAGGTTCAGGACTGCTGAGCAATTCATGATCTAGGCGCATCTTTGCATTAATGGTTACTCCCTTAAAAAAAGATGGACCGGCAATATGCTCCTGCATTGCTCTAGTACCTACATCCATGCAGGCAACAACGAGCATGATTTGCTAAAAAGTCCCTGTAAGGTTGGTTTATAAATACTTTATGCAGCGTTATTGATTTTGAAAAGGGAATAACCATGTTCTTCAATCAATGCCTTGCCTAAAGCATTTCTAATTCCAACTGAATCCTGCATCTTGAAGTGGTTTGGGTATATACCCAAGCCACTTCAAGATGTGAGGTTCAGGACTGCTGAGCAATTCATGATCTAGGCGCATCTTTGCATTAATGGTTACTCCCTTAAAAAAAGATGGACCGGCAATATGCTCCTGCATTGCTCTAGTACCTACATCCATGCAGGCAACAACGAGCATGATTTGCTAAAAAGTCCCTGTAAGGTTGGTTTATAAATACTTTATGCAGCGTTATTGATTTTGAAAAGGGAATAACCATGTTCTTCAATCAATGCCTTGCCTAAAGCATTTCTAATTCCAACTGAATCCTGCATCTTGAAGTGATTTGGGTATAGAGATTAAATTCCGGAATGACAGTACTTTAAATCCTTGTTAAAACATGAATTCTCCCTTCTAGTTAAGATATGTTCAATTAACGACTACAAAGTGCTCAACTATATCTAGTGATTAGTTCGATTAATGAACACTACATATTGTGTTAATTGCAATTATTATAATAATCATACTTAGTTTGCAATTAAACAGTTTAAAAAATTAAAATAATTTTATTTATGTAAATCTTAGTTGATTTTTAGATATTTCTAATAAATCAAATGATAAAAGGTTAATGAACACTAACCATCTAAAACTATCCCCTACTTATCCACATTGTGAGCTTATTCTGTCCCTTGCAAATGATCTCATACCGCTCTATCTTGTGCTCTACAGTTTATTTGCATACATAGCTTTTAAGCAATAAAACTATTAAATGCAAGTATAAATAATATAATAAATGTGCTGACTTCATTTTTGAAGTAAAGCTGATAAAAAGCTTATATATTTTTAATATTCGTTTCGAAATTTTCGGTAACAATCAAGGAACTCAGGCAAATTATGAATCAACAGCTATCTGTGAGCAAACGTGACGGTATAAAGGAATCTCTTGATCTAGAAAAGATCCACCGTGTTGTAGAGTGGGCCGCAGAAGGTCTTGACAATGTTTCTGTATCTCAAGTTGAGTTAAAATCTCACATACAATTCTACGATGGTATTCGTACTTCAGATATTCATGAAACTATCATCAAATCTGCAGCCGACTTAATATCTAAAGAAACTCCAGATTATCAGTATCTTGCTGCGAGATTAGCAATTTTTCATCTTCGTAAAAAAGCCTATGGTAAATTTGAGCCGCCACGCTTATATAACCATGTTGTAAAGCTTGTAGAAGAAAATCGTTACGATAAACATTTATTAGTTGATTATACCGAAAACGAAATAGATCAATTAGATGAATTCTTAGATCACAATCGTGATATGAACTTTAGTTATGCAGCTGTAAAACAGCTTGAAGGTAAATACTTAGTTCAGAACCGTGTAACCGGTGAAATTTATGAAAGCGCACAGTTTTTATATATTCTGGTTGCTGCCAGCTTATTTGCTAAATACCCTGTTGAAACGCGCCTTGATTATATCAAACGTTTTTATGATGCTGTTTCGACTTTTAAAATATCTTTACCTACACCAATTATGGCCGGTGTTCGTACGCCTACAAGACAGTTTAGTTCTTGTGTATTAATTGAATGTGGCGATAGCTTAGATTCAATCAATGCGACTTCATCAGGAATTGTAAAATACGTAAGCCAACGAGCTGGTATTGGTATCAATGCAGGTCGCATTCGTGCTTTAGGTAGTGCAATCAGAAATGGTGAAGCATTCCATACTGGTTGTATTCCATTTTATAAACATTTCCAAACAGCTGTAAAAAGTTGTTCTCAAGGTGGTGTGCGAGGTGGCGCAGCAACACTATTTTATCCGTTATGGCATTTAGAAGTTGAAAATCTGCTAGTGCTTAAAAATAACCGTGGTGTTGATGATAACCGTGTCAGACATTTAGATTACGGTGTTCAATTTAACAAGCTAATGTATAGCCGTTTAATCAAAGATGATTACATCACATTATTTAGCCCATCAGATGTACCTGGCCTCTATGATGCTTTTTTTGAAGACCAAGAAAAGTTTGATGCACTTTACACACTATATGAGCAAGATGACTCTATTCGTAAAAAACGTATCAAAGCAATTGAGTTATTCTCTGTATTTGCCCAAGAACGCGCAAGCACAGGTCGTATCTATTTACAAAATGTTGATCACTGTAATACACACAGTCCATTTATCTCAACAGTGGCACCTATACGTCAATCTAACTTATGTTTAGAAATTGCATTACCAACTAAACCTCTAGAACATGTAATGGATGAAGAAGGTGAAATAGCGCTTTGTACATTATCTGCATTAAATCTTGGCGCGATTGACTCTTTAGATGAATTAGAAGAGCTAGCTGAATTAGCAGTACGTGCTTTAGATGATTTGTTAGATTATCAAGACTACCCTGTTCCGGCTGCTAAAAATGCTTCAATGGGACGTCGTACTTTAGGGATAGGTGTGATTAACTACGCATATTATCTTGCTAAAAATGGTGTTAAATATTCTGATGGAAGTGCAAATGCCCTCACGCATAGAACTTTTGAAGCATTACAATTTTACTTGATGAAAGCATCTAATGTTTTAGCAAAAGAAAAAGGCGCCTGTCCAAAATTTAATGAAACAACGTACTCTCAAGGTCTTATGCCAATTGATACTTACAAAAAAGATTTAGATAAAGTATGTGACGAAAAAATGCATCTAGATTGGGATGGTTTGCGTAAGAGTATTAAAGAACATGGCATGCGAAACTCAACGGTTTCTGCGTTGATGCCTTCTGAGACATCGTCTCAAATCTCTAATGCTACAAATGGAATTGAACCACCCCGTGGGCATATCAGTATAAAAGCAAGTAAAGATGGTATATTGAAGCAAGTTGTTCCTGAATATAACCGCTTAAAAGATAAATATGAATTATTATGGGATATCTCTTCTAACGATGGTTATTTACAGCTTGTTGGTATTATGCAGAAATTTGTAGACCAAGCAATTTCAGCAAATACAAACTATGATCCAAATAAATTTGACGGCGGTAAAGTACCTCTTAAATTACTATTAAAAGATTTATTAACGGCTTATAAACTAGGTATTAAAACTCTTTATTATCACAATACACGTGATGGTGCAGCTGATACACAAGAAGATATAATCGAAGAAGATGATGGTTGTGAAGGCGGAGCCTGTAAGATTTAAACCTCAAATTTTAGCCGCATTCTTTGCGGCTTTTATCTATCCATTGACCGTTCAATATTAAAAGTAACTTTAAGAGTTAAAAAATAAATGACTTATACAACTTTTAACCAAAACACCAATAATGCCTTACTTGAGCCTATGTTCATGGGAAACAGCGTAAATGTTTCTCGATATGATATTCAAAAACATGCTGCATTTGAAAAATTAATAGAAAAGCAACTATCGTTTTTTTGGCGTCCTGAAGAAATTGATGTATCTAAAGATAGATCTGATTGGCAAGGATTGTCTGCTCCGGAAAAGCACATTTTCATTTCTAACCTTAAGTACCAAACATTATTAGATAGTATGGCTGCGCGTTCAGTAAATGCTGTTTTACTCCCTTTAGTTTCTTTACCAGAAATTGAAACTTGGGTAGAAACATGGGCATTTAGTGAAACAATACACTCTCGTTCATATACTCATATTTTAAGAAATTTATTCACAGATCCAAGTGAAGTTTTTGACGATATTATGGTTAACCCTGCAATTTTAAAACGTGCGAGTAGTATTGCTAAGTACTTTGATGATGTTATTTTAACAACTCAATTATTACAATCTCAAGGTGAAGGTACATATGTCGTTGAAGGTAAGTCTATCGAAGTAAGTAGACGTAAGTTAAAAGAGCGTTTATTTTTAGCTATATGTTCGGTAAATGCATTAGAGGCAATCCGCTTTTATGTCAGCTTTGCGTGTAGTTTTGCGTTTGCTGAGCGAGAATTACTTGAAGGTAATGCAAAAATAATTAAGTTAATCGCACGTGATGAAGCATTACATTTAACTGGAACACAGCATATTTTAAATAACTGGATGAATGGTAACGATGATCCAGAAATGACTGAAATTTGTAAAAAATTGCATGATGAAGGTCGTCAAATTTTCTTAGATGTTGTTGAACAAGAAAAAGAATGGGCTGATTACTTGTTCAAAGATGGTTCAATGATTGGCCTTAATGCGCAGATTTTAAAGCAATATGTTGAATATATTAGTAATCACCGTATGCAAGCTATCGGCTATGATGCTCCTTTTAAAATTAAAAGTAATCCATTACCTTGGATCAACTCATATTTAGTAAGTGACAATGTGCAAGTTGCACCACAAGAAAGTGAAATAACCTCTTATTTAGTAGGTCAAGTTGATGCTGCGGTTGATGCTTCAGACTTCGATGATTTCGATCTATAGGAGTTTAAATATCAATGACAGATAAAGTATCTGTTAATACAAAGCTTATTGATTCGCAATTTGATAAGCTTTGTGATAATACCTTGCTAGACTTCCTAGAAAAAGAAAAAGTAGAAGTGCATTATCATTGCCGTGAAGGTTATTGTGGTGCGTGTCGCTGTAAACTTGTTAAAGGAAAAGTTAATTATAAAATTGAACCCTTAGCCTTTATACGTGAAGGTGAAATTTTATTATGCTGTGCGGTTCCAGATGGTGATGTTGATTTAGAGCTTGATTAAACTTCCTTAAGCTAAAGAAAGCGTATTTAAATTTGCTTCATAAAAGCCATGATTATCTGATATAGAAATTTTATTACTTTCTAATATTACCGACCAATCTAACTTTCTTTCAATATTGTCTTCAATATTATTTATAAAACAATTATCTATAGAAATTAACTGTAAGTTATCAATTAATCTTAATTTTTGTTTGTTTTCATCTAACCAATCACTATATGTTGGCGTTAAAATAATTATCTGTTTTGCCTTATGTGATGCTTTATCAATACGTTTTATTGATGGAAATCCCGCATCTAACCAGATCTCAAAACGCTCATCTAATGATTGAATACCCACATCGGGGTTAAACACATGTGCTTTAGGGCTATAGATATTAGCTTCATTCAATGGCAATAAACTATAACCTATTAGTTTTAATAAGAAATGTGTTATATCTTCGTTTGGTAGCAAAGCCAGTGTAAAATCTTTATGTTCATACCTATGATGATCAATATCAGAAACATCAATATGTGCTTTAAACAATCTGCTTTTATCAGCCATCTTAATACTCCAAATATTTATACATACTTATTAGTATAGACCAGAGATCTTACTTAATAATTCTCAAAACAGTATTGATATAATATCACATTACATTTAAACTACCTTTAATGTTACAGTATAACAAAACATAAAGGTTTTAAGTAAATGAAAATGTCATTATTAGCAAGTGCTGTTTTAACTTCTCTAGTTAGTACTAAAGCAATTGCCGCACCAGTTTCTGGAGTTATTGTAGATAATAATAATTTGCCTATCAGTAATGCTCGCATTCATTACCATGGGAAAAAACAACATGTATTAAGTAACAGTAAAGGTGAATTTACCATTGAACTAGATACCAGTGGACAACTTCATATTAGTAAAAATAGTTATTTAGATCAAAGAATTGAGGTAACACTTGAACAGCCAAATCTAAATATTGTACTCGATGCCGCTGCAATAGAGTCTGTTGTTGTATACGCCTCTGGTTTGCATAAAAATAATATGGAAATGGTTTCGCCTGTTTCAGTATTAAGTGGCGATCAACTTAAAAATAAAGCACAGGCTACACTAGGTGAAACCTTAAAAGGTATACCCGGTGTTAATTCTACTTATTTTGGTCCTGTTGCCTCTTCTCCGATCATTCGCGGTATGGATGGCCCTCGCGTTAAAGTAATGCAGAATGGCTTAGATACAAGTGATGCATCTCGTATTGGCCCAGATCATGCCACTACAACAGAATCTTTAACAGCAGAACAAATTGAAGTATTAAGAGGGCCTGTTACTTTATTATATGGCTCAGGCGCTATTGGTGGTGTTGTTAATGTAGTTGATCAGCGTATCCCAACAAGTCAGTTAGATAGCCTCTCTGGTGCTTTTGATGTCAGATATGATTCTGGCTCAAACGCACAAACTCAAGCTTTGGCTTTAAAAGGCGGAAAATCTAATTTTAATTTCCATTTTGATGCATCTAATCGCAACAGCGATAATACGCGAACACCAGACTTTACATTCGAACATGATGATGGTGATAAAGAAGTATTATCAGAAATTGAAAATACATTTTTAGAGTCAACTACTTATAATATAGGCACTAGCTATATTGCGGATCATTTCACTGCTGGTATTTTTTATAGTAAATTAGATTCAGATTATGGCATACCAGGACATGACCACGGCCATGATGAACATGATGAACATGATGAACATGATGAACATGATGAACATGATGAACATGATGAACAAGATGAACAAGAGTATCCTGTTTTTGCTAGAATGAAGCAAGAACGTACTCAAGCATTATTTATCTGGACACCGCATCATGACATCATTGAAAAAGTAGAAGCTAAATTTGGTTATACAAATTATCAACATGCAGAAATTGAGGGTGATGAAGTTGGTACCTTGTTTAAAAATGATAGTTTAGAATCTCGTATAACTGTTGAACATAATATCAACAAGTGGCATGGTGTATTAGGTTTCCATAACCTAACGTCTGAATATGAAGCTGTTGGCGAAGAAGCTTTCACTCCTGCATCAGTCACAAAGCAGCATGCTTTATTCATATTAGAAGAACGTCAACTTAATGATGTAACAATTGAGCTAGGTGCGCGATTCGAAGATTATAAATTAACTTCTGATAATTTAGAAACCGGACATGGTGAACATGAACATGAACATGAAGAGCATGACTCAAAAGAAAGCTTTTCACAATCATTCAATAATTTGAGTTTCTCAGCGGGTGCTGTATATCAGTTTGCCAAAGGTTATTCAGCCTCTTTTAGCTTAACGCATTCACAAAGAGCACCCTCTTCTGCGGAGTTATTATCAAATGGCATACATATCGCTACTGGTACCTATGACTTAGGTGCTGCGTATGAGATTGAAAACGAAACTGACGACCATATAGAGCTTCATTTTGAACCAGAAGATATAAAACAAGAAACCGCAAATAATATAGATTTCACTTTACGAAAATACACTGGTAACTTTGGTTTTACTGCCAACTTATTTTATAACGATATAAATGATTATTACCATCAACAAAATACCGGTTATGTATTTGACGCACACTCTAACGAGTTAGTACGTGCTGATATGTTATGTTGCTCGGACGAAGAAGCCATGGTGGTATATCAATTTAATACCGCAAATGCACGTTTATATGGTTTTGAGTTAGATTCACATTATCAACTTAATAATAATATGATGGTAAAAGTTTTTGCTGACTCCATTACCGCTAAATTAGATGATGACTCATATATTCCTAGGATCCCGTCAAATAAACTTGGATCTAGTTTTAAATTACAAAACCAAAATTGGGATTTTGATATGACAGTCACTCATTATTTATCTCACAATAGACTTGCACAGTATGAAACTAAAACAGATGCCTATACGTTAGTTGATTTTGGTTTTAGTTATTATTTAAATGCATTAGGAACTGACTCTACGTTATTTATTAGAGCTAACAATATTACAGATAAGTTGGGTTTTGTTCATAATTCATTTATAAAAGAACAAGCACCTTTACCTGGTAGGAATTTCACTATAGGAATTAGAGGTGACTTCTAATTCAAAACCTTAAAAAATCAAGTAAGGTGAGGCTATCGTCTCACCTCTCTCACAGAACCGTAAGTACCGACCTCGTATACGGCTCCTGTAATCAACTATTCCTTAAAAATAAGAAGCAAGAACGCCTATTCTGACTTCGTCTATTTAGTATAAAACCTATTTCTTTAAACTATTTATTCAGTATCGAATAATGTAATAAGTTGCTTCTAGCAATACACCAAAAGTCCATTTTTATGAATTTTAAGGTAATTTATAATTACAACAACAGTCAGAAAAAACTAAAGCTCAGCATAGCCAAACTTTTGTTTTAATACCTTTAATTCAGCTCGATATGATTTATCACTTTTCCAACCATAATCTTTCATGCACTCCTTAGTTATATCCTTTTTTTGCATATCCATTCTTATTTGGTGTACGGAAGTGTTATTATTTCGATTAGCTGAATTACTTTGCTTATCACAGTTTTGTTGAGAGTTCACATTTCCTGAAACCGATGCTGTAGCAGTTTTAACTATGTCGTTATTATTGTTGCTGCATTGATTACTTACCCCACCAATTTTATAAATAGCATATTCTTCACATCTTTTTGTATTCTCTTTAAATTTAGTAATCACTTTTTGTTTTTCAATTAAATAGTCTTTACGATACCTAACACAATTCTTAAATTGATCCCTATCGTGTTCCAAACAATAATCTTGCGCATTTTTCATAGGGTTAGTACTTTTACAAGCAACGAGACTTACGACAAAACTCAAAGTAATTAATTTTAAAGTAAAAAGTAGCAAATGGTTTTTCATCAAGTTTGTATCCTTTAAAAAATTTATTAATTTGATATTAAGATGCTAATTATTTTAAATTTAGACTAATTTATTAACTAATAAACCTTTTCTATCTTCATCTTCTTTTTGGATGATTAAGGAAGCTTGTAAAAGTAAGTTATTGTTTTTCTGCTCTGAAACGGCTGTCGCATAATCTGTATCTAAAATACGAGAACGAGAAGACCGACTATTAATACTAGCAACTTCATAAGTTGATATTTGACTATTCAAAGTATTAGATTGTGCTCCAATATCAGTCGAATTTGAAGCAACAGCTTCTAAAGCCTCTGTAATCAAATTTTGTGTAGCGACAGGATTACTTGAATCTAATCCAGAAATAAACTTTGAATCTCCGAGCGCATGTCCAGCAACAAGATTGATTTCTTCTGTTAGTTGCTCAAACTCAATTTGAATCGCACTATTCGAATATAAAGGATTACCAGATTGAATAGACAATTCATTAACTCGTAATAATGTATTTGTAATAGATGATAGCTGGGCATCAGTGACGTTATTTAAATTAACCTGATCTTGCGCATTTACAGAGAGGCGGTTTAATCCAGCTATTTCTGCAGATAATCTATTTGATATTTGTAGACCGGCAGCATCATCTTTTGCTGAATTGATTTTAAAACCTGACGATAACTGTTCGTTTTGCTGTTCTTGTTTTTTACTAAGCAAATCGATTTTATTTATTGCTAACGTAGGTTTGTTTATCGAAAATGTCATAGCTCAACCCATTAATAAGTCACACTTATACTATAGTGTAAAAGCAAATAGTTGAATCGTAAATGTCCAACCAAAACTTTATGCCTATGATATTTTAATGACAGAGCTAAACAATGTTCAATTTCATTTCCACTAATGACATAGAAAACCCTACTTTTTCATAGGCACGAATTGCGGCTTTATTATCTTCATAGACATCAAGATATACATCTGAAACTCCTTGATTTTTAGTCCATTCAATAAGTTCATCGATAATTTTTTTATTAATGCCCAAACCTCTGAACTCTGTTTCTACATACATAAAACCTAAATATGAATGAGTTTTATGAATTAAAGATGATGTTTTAGAAGGCCTTATTTGTGCGTATCCAGAACCAATTATTTGATTATCAATATAAGCGACAAGCAAAAGTGTATTATCATCATTGATCATATCCTTTAAATCGTAATAACTGGCGTCAACTGGCTTAATTGATGAGTTAAAAGGTCGCTCAGCTTCTAATACATTTTGCTCAAACTGTAATAGTATTTCTAAGTCTGCTATTGTTGCTTGTCTTAAATTAATATTTGTCATTTTTTCTTATTCAAATAAATTATGTTTTATTAATTAAACACTGCCAATAACCAACATCAACCCATTTATCAAACTTGAAACCTATCTCTTCGAAATGAGCGACTTGCTTCATGCCAAATTTTTCATGCAAAGCAATGCTTGCAGGATTCGGTAGGGCAATACCACCAATTAAAGAATGGATCCCTTTATTCTTTAATTTCGAAATTAACTGAGTGTATAATTTTGTTCCCCAACCTTCAGATTTTATGTTCTGCTCCAGATAAACGGTTACTTCAACTGAATGTTTATAAGCACAGCGACCATTCCATTTATTTGCATAAGCATATCCTACAACAGTGCTATTTTCATTGCGTGCTACTAACCAAGGCAGATTATCAGCTTGAATATTAACTATGCGCACACGCATATCTTCAACAGATAGTTGTTCAGTTTCAAAAGTAATATATGTGTTCAAAATGTAATGATTATAAATATGCGTAATCGCATCAATATCATTTTGTTGTACAGGTCTAATCAAGACTCTTATCCTTTTTTACGCTTTTTAAATGGAAATAAGTTAAGCCAAAATGCAGCTTCAAAAATAAAGCCTAAAACAATAAATATAAAAAAACCCGTTTCGTTGCCAAAACCATATGAACTTAATGCTGTAATAATAAGCAATACTGCAATTAACATTCGAAAAAGTACTTTCATAAAAGACGACCTTGATAATGAAAATAGTTAAAAACTAAAAGTATGATGACACAAATAATACTGATAATTAACGACTAAATAATCAGAATTGAAACAAAATATATACTAGTAATTTAATCATTACTTGTCATAACTCATAAATACATTCGTTTTATTACAATTAATGATGTCGGATACTTTTTAAACCGAAAAAATATAGGTAATCACAGCTTAAGTTTGTGTTCAATAATTTGATAAAGTTTAAGGCTGAAATATCAAAAGCAATATGAGTGTGATCTTGGCTGGGTATAGCTTGGTCACAAGACAAAAATATTTAGAGTGTAACTATGTCGAGGCTTTCTACCCAAATCAACTCACAAGCCCCTTTTCCAGTATCATTTCGTGTCAGCGAACTACTCCAATGCCAGTCATCAGTATTAGACATCACATTTACTAAGCTACCTGATATCTCAATGATATCGCCTTTGCGAACTCTATCAATAACACTTTTCACTTTATCATTTGCAGGAATAATATGCATATTAGCACTATGTGTTTCTATTTCACGTCTCGGTATCGGGAAGGACTCCACATGCCATCGATAAAATCGACGCGATTGTGATATTTTAATTTTTTCGAGAACAACTTCATCTGACATATTGCCCCAACCCAATGCTAGATCAATAGGTGAGAGATCTGCTTCACGACCAATATGATAATTTTTTCTTGATAGTACTTTTGCCCTAATACTAAATTTTGCAGTCTCCGTAATTGAATAATCATCAATACTGTAACTAACAGGTGAATCGATGCTTTCCTGCTGTGGAAGTTCGCTTACCATTACACCAGGCCCTAGTGACACTTGGCCTGAGTAATTGTAAAGTTCCCAAGCCGCACCTACAATAATTAAAAAGAAAAATATTTTTTTCATACTTACCTCAGATTCACATAACGAGCCTGTAAAATTACATTTAATTATTCTACAACC
This sequence comes from Pseudoalteromonas sp. NBT06-2, assembly GCF_002276045.1. GTDB lineage: Bacteria > Pseudomonadota > Gammaproteobacteria > Enterobacterales > Alteromonadaceae > Pseudoalteromonas. The sequence goes on from NZ_NQMR01000113.1 coordinate 29,406, forward strand.
TCAATGCCATATATACCCATGACACCTCAAAATTCGTGATTTCAGCGAGAATTAAACAAGATTTAGGTAAGGTATTAATTGAAGATAATGATTGTTCTCTTATCAAAATTAATAACGCAGCATAAACCCTGTTTAAACTCGCCGAGACGACGCTTCTGAGCAAACCCACTTCATCGTTGCGCTGGTTTGAAAGGTGCCTACACCCTGCAGCAACACGCATTGAATTAAGCTCGCTCAGATAGCTCTGAAACATGCATTTTGAAGTAATAGGTCGTTAAGTCATTCTCAAAAAATATCTTATAACAACGCACTTGGCCGCTTATCGCCTTGCCTTAGGGAGCTTTCTTCTTATTTAGCCACAAAGCAAACGTAGAGCAACAAAAAAATAATAATAAAATTAGGTTTAGGTAACCACCACCAATAATTGCTTTTATTTTTCCCTCAAAATGATTTGTAATTAGATCTGTTAACAAAAAAGGAATGACAGGATTAAACAAAATAAGCCATCGAGGATAATAAGTGGCGTTTGCCCAAACAGTTGTCGCAAATAAAAAGCTGAAGATAGCAAAAGGTATATAAGCCAGATAACGAAGCGCATTATTGGCAGAAACTGCCAACTCAGTAAGTGAGCTTGGTGTAATGTCTAATTCAGCAGCGTTTTTTGCCGAAGTTGCAATTGCGATATAAGCAGCGTGGACTATACCAAAAGAGATCATTACAGCTAAAAAAGAAAGGAATACTGTTAATCTAATCCATATTTTTGCAGATTGGAAAGCAAAATATATTTGACCTGAAGCTAATGTATACAACCATGTCGAAATAAGTGCACATATTCCGCTTATTATAATTCGTTCTGATGATACAGTTGACATATTGGAAATAAAATCAGTTTGTGATCCATTATAATAAAACAGCATATCTCCTGTAAATAAAATCAAACTTCCTAACAGCAATTCTCGGTGAATTA
>NZ_NQMR01000114.1 GCF_002276045.1 Pseudoalteromonas sp. NBT06-2
AACGTAAACATTCAAAACTGTCTGAACTAAGCTTACCAGGTATTGATATCAATGTAGGACTAAATATCACACAAAATAAGGAAGCTTTGTACTTGCGTTTATTAAAAAAATTTAAAGATGGGGAAAAAGATTTTGAGCACAAGTTTAACCAGGCCTACGCATCAAATGACCTAAAAACTATGGAGCGACTAGCACATACACTAAAGGGTGTAGCGGCTAATATGGGAGCTAAAAACGTGCAATATGAAGCACAAAAATTAGAAGTCCTATGCCAAAATTTTAATTTAACAGAGATTAACGAACAGTTTAGGTTAACTCTAATCGCGTTAACCTCTGTATTATCCGGATTAGAACAACTTGATAACTTAGAGTAATTTTTAATTATGTAAACACCTAGTTAAACAATCAATATTTTGTGTGTAAAAGCTGGTGTTTAACCTGATCTTAAAGGTAGTTGACGCTTATATTTTACAACTTGAAAAATATTTTTAACTAGGGTATTCACCTATTGATACTGAGTTACTAAATGACTTCAATTTCGTTTCAATTTCGTTTCAATTTCGTTTCAATTGAACTTTCAT
>NZ_NQMR01000115.1 GCF_002276045.1 Pseudoalteromonas sp. NBT06-2
GAACTTTCATATAAAGTTAAATATGAAAGTTCAATTTATTTTAAAAATAGATTTATATACTTTTTCAACTTCAAGGTGCTGATTTCAGAATTCTTGAAGTCGCTAGGTTATGTTAATATACAAAAGGAATAAAACGTTTTGTTATTATTGCGTAATCTTTAAATTTTTCCCCATAACGTTCTGCTAAATGATGATCTAAAGCGGGAATATGAAAAGCTATAAACGAGTAAGCCATAGATAATGGTAATAATAAAGTCCAATAGTTATAAGTAAATAAACACCAGCCAGTAAATAAAACAAAATCACCAAAATAGTTTATATGCATTGAGTACTGAAATAAGCCCTCTGTATAGCACTTCCCCTTATTTTGACTATTTTTTTTCCACCATTTACGTTGAATTTCAGAGTAACTATTCAAGTATGAGCCAGACAATAACAAACTTAATGCAACGAAATCAAGCAACCCAAAATCAATTGTATAATCTCTAAATGCACCTCCTCCAACAAGTAGCAACCCAATTTCAAACAAAGCCATAAAACTTAGTAATCCAAAAACTTCTCCCCACTCTACTTTACGTGCTAATAGGTAAAATACAGTTACTGTATGCCTTATCCAATAAATCAATACGCAAACAAATAAAACGACAGCTCTATCTTGATCAACAAAAGACCAACTAAGATCAAATACACTGCCTATTACAGACCAACCATCAAGAAATGTGAGCCAAGCACAAAATAATACGATACCTAAATGAAGTAATACAAAAGTCCACTTTTCAGGTATGGAACGTCCATATTCTCGATTGACACCACCGGTATTTGTTTTTATATTTTCCATGTTTATTCCTTATGTATTTAATTTAAAATAATTATTGCTGCTGAATATCTAAGTTACTTTGTTTAAATTTTGATGTTTTAGTACGATAAGTGAGATAATTACAAAAAGACATACAAGCAAAAATACTCACGCTTATTATTAAATATTCTTTTTGCCCAGATGTAATACACCAAGATAAAAACGACATATATAAAATTTGAGCAATAATTTCACTAAACCAAGATACCGCTTCACCGTCAAATACAGTGCCGTTGTAGTGACATAACCAAAAAAATAAAATAGATAAAATAACTAACGGTAGTACTGGTAATGTAGCGAAATTCATCATTAAATAACAAAAAACAACGATTATGCCTATGAATCGATTAAAACATGTCCATTTGGTTTTAGTTGTTAGATATGGATCATTTGCTTTAAAATCTTTAGAAGCTACTTTACAGGTCAGTGAATAGAATTTAGATTTATTTGCTTTTTTAGGTAACCATGCTGGAGGGCCAAAAATAGCACAAACTATTTCTAATAATGAGCTAGATAATCTAATTTTTTTAGCAATCGTTTTTAAATAATAAGAATTTATAACCAAAGGACTAAAACTTGGAAAAGACTCTCTGACACCGTATGTGACGGGTTTATCATTTAATTCAGTTTGATAAGTACCAAATAGCCTATCCCAAACAATTAAAATACCGCCAAAGTTTTTATCTATATATTTCGTATTTCTCGCATGGTGAACTCGATGTAAAGAAGGTGTATTTATTACCTTGTCTGCATTAGGTGTACTTTTAAACCACTTAGTATGTATACAAAACGCCCACACAATCTGGGTATAACTAGCAATTAAAAATACTTCTAAAGAAATTCCTAGAACAGCCATTGGTATGAATGTCATCCACATTGTTAACTCTGTAAAATAACTAATGCGGATAGAAACACCAAAATTAAAGTTTTCAGCTGTATGATGCACTAAATGATCTGCCCAAAATAAGCCAATCATATGATGAAACCTATGGTTCCAGTAATACAAAAAATCATAAAGTAAAAAAGTAAAAACATAAATAAGTGGGTTAGACTGATCAATATCAAATAGCTTATATTCGTTATATACTGAAGAGTACATTGCGACTACAGCTAATAAGAATATAAAAGACAAACCTAAGTTACCTAGTGCTATAGATGCATTTGTTAACGTATCATTGAGTCTGTAATTTTTTTGTTTTCTCAAAAAATTAATAGTTGCTAATAAAAATAATGGCCCTAGATAAAAAGGCAGCGTATACATTATTTCTTCTGTAAAATTTAAATCCATTTTAATACCCTATTTTTGCTATACTTAGTTAAGAATTGATTCTATTTGTCTTCTGGGTGCCTTATTTGCAGGGGTTTTCGCTACTCCTAAACGGGCAATAAATAATATTTCCTCATTATTTTTCAATATATTACTTAACTTCTCTCTCGGAACATCATTTTGTAGTAATACACTTAAGGGGTGAAAAGATAGTCCTTGAACTTGTGCCTTTAACCAAATATCAGCAAGCTCTTTTCCTAACTGTAAACTCGAATAATTTGAATCATCTTTTGCAGTTAATATAATTAATTGAGGTGTATCTTTTACTAAATTAGCAAGCCCTTTTGCCATATAATTAGGTAATCCTACAATTTTTGATAACAAATCATTTTTAGGATGAGAGATAAATCTAAATGTTTGTTTAAAAATCCATGATACGGAACCAAATAAATTGCGTATGTAAAAGCCATCTTCTGCTGCTTTATTGTCATCAAATCTAATAAAGCGATAAGTTTCCTGCCAAACTTTTTTGTTTGAGAAGTCTAACCCAGCATAATCTTCAATTAATTGCGCAATACTTGATATTAAATTGGCATTATGAATTAATTGGCTATTTATAATATTGGTATTCAAATCACTTATAAGCGCTTCATATTCTTTAATATTTATTTTTACTTGTTCATAAGGTCCCCTATTTGTAAACCGCATGATTGCTGTAATATGAAGTTGCTTAAGAGCGTGTTTACTCGATGTTTTAGTTAGTGATAAACTCAATATTAATATGAGATCTTTATTGTCGAACCAATGTTCATCACATTGATAACCCATGTACGTGAATGCCTGAGTTAATAATTGACTAAAAATACCACAACTTGTGTACATCTCTCGTTTTAAAGTAGGTAAACTTGTTAGCAAACGAGAATCATCAAATGACACACTAATAAAATAACTTTCTTCTGTTTTTTTGATATCATAATCATTAGGTACAGAATCGAGTATATTTACTCGCCAAGGCTGACAGTTGTGGGATGAAGGTGCATGACGTGCAATATCCAATGCCGTTTTTAAGTTCTGACTAAAATTATCATTTTTATTCAAAGCACAATTACCTTTTATTCAATTTGTGTTATTGAATAGCAATATTGTGATAATGATCCCGTTGTAATTTGGGTATTACCGCCAAGTAATGTTATTACGTTATGTATGTAAGTTGAGGATGTTTCAATAAAATACTTTTGAAATTCTTTTTTTAACTCAATATTATTTATATGGGGGAAAATACCTAAACCTAACGCTTTTAGAAAAGACTCTTTAATTGTCCAAATCAAAGTATGACTACCTAAAGTGTGATTTAGCATTTCTTGAGTTTTGAATGCCATATCCAAAGCCGCATTAGAGAACTTTTTATTTTTTTGAATATCGATACCAATAACTGAATTAGACGCAGTTGCAACAACATATTGTCCGCTATGACTAATAGAAATAAACCGGCCACAAGCAGAATATGGTTGCCCTGAACTAGACGTTAAAATTTGACACTCCTTGAGCAATGCTCTCGTTAAAGCAGCCAAAGCAAGTTTGGCCGCTAACCTTCCTGTTAAGCGCTCTATTGCAATGCTTTGTACTCTAACCGCTACTTTTTCTAAAGCATGCACTTCTGCCACAGACAGTAAATTTGACCAAGATAACTGTATTAATTGGGCTTTATAGTGTTCTAAGTCAATTAATACAATTGGTACATTACATTGTTCATTTAAATAATAAGAAATATTGTCAAATTTTAAAGCTTTATTCTCTAATAAATTAATGACTTGTATACCCTTTTCCAATGAGCTTACCTTGACTTTCTTCAATGACTTCAGCCATTTCATTAAAACGCTCTTCTAGTGATTTAAATAGAGCTGTTGTCATATCTTGTTCAAACTCTTCTACTGAACTTAATCTGATAACTTCAATAAAGTTAAAGTCTGCGTTAGGATCATTTGATACTTCAATTACATCAAATTGAAGAACACTAGGTAAATCATGACATGCTAAATAATCAGTTGATAATACCCACTCCTTAAATTGCGCTAATAATTTAATATCTTTGAGTTTTATTTTGTGGATCATAATCTTCATATTAATTTTCCTTTTCTAAAATTAAGTGGTAATTGAGCCCACCTGTACCAAATGAATTTAAAGCTGCAACCTGCTTTTGCTCTGCCCAAGGTAGATTTTCCTGAGTTATGTTTGCAGGAATAGAAGAAATTGAGAGTGTATTATTTATTACACCACGCAAAGGAGTTGGTGGTATTTTTTTATGTTCAAAGCTTAGTAAAAGTTTGCTTAAACCTAAAGAACCAGAGCCTGCAAAGCAATGACCAAAATTAAACTTAACAGAGCCTATTTGTAAAGGTTTCTGTCGCGAAGTACTTTCATATACTTGCTTAATAGACCCTATTTCAATCACATCCCCTACTGTCGTGCCTGTACCGTGAGCTTCAACAACTTGAATATCTTCTATATTTACAGAAGTTAACGATAGAGCCTTAGTCATCGCAAGTACTTGACCTTCTTGATCTGGGGCTGTCATAGATTTAGCATCACAAGAGCCTGACACAGACTTGATCACTGCACATATTTTATCGTTAGATTTTTTGGCATCACTTAAACGTTTTAATACAAACAATGCTCCGCCATCACCCGGTGAGAATCCATCTGCTGACTGGCTAAAAGGTGATATTTTATTTTTCGACAACATCATTTGAGCACTACATAAAACCATATCTCTTTCATTAGCAGGTAATTCAAACCCCCCTGTTATAACAACATCTAATCGATTTGATTGCAGTGCTCTTACACCATTATGAATAGCGGCTAAAGATGAAGCGCAAGCAGCTTCAACGGCATAACACTCTGCATTTAAATTAAATACTTGAGAAATCAAATTTGCACTACCACTGGCTATTAACCCATCTAATGTATAATGAGTTAATAAGGGAAACTGAGGTTTTTTTATATCTGAATTTATAGCCTGAATTTGCTCAAACCTTGATTGGCTAATTAAGTCTCTTTCTTGTGATAAACACAAGTTACTCGCTAAAATAACACCATACTTAGCACCTGTTGTAGTGCTAGATCGTATTTTAGATGCACAAATTAGTGATAACTTTTGAATATTATCCATTTCACGTAAGCGAATAGGCATAATCGGTATAGCTATTAATTCATCTAATTTATCTAAGTCTCGTAAGTAGCTTCCTTGAATAGCATAAGTGCTGAGCTTCTGTGCCGCTCCCATTCTGAGAAAAGCATTTTTATTTAACCTTGAGTTTGGCAAAGTACAAATATCATCTTCCCCAAGAGATAATTTATGCCAAAAATCAACTTTATCATGGCAACTACCAGCGAAAGGAGTATAGCTAACAATCGCTATATCTTGGTTTAATTGTGTATTACGATTTCGATTAGTGCCTTTGCTATTGCACTGTAAAGACCAATATTGCTGTTGCATACTGTGATCTGTGATGCAAACATCAAGTTCTTTTTTCATAATTTGACTAACTAAAGTTAAAAATACATGATTAGATAAACCAAAGCCTAACTGTCCATTCCTCAGTATTTTTTTAGCGCTCAATTGTGATGTCGTATATGGTTTTATGGTTTCTTTTAGTGGCTTTAATTGTATTTCTGATAACACTGCGAGTATCGGATCTTGATCATTGAGTGCATCTTCATATCGCTTAACAACTAATGTAATTGCACCTTCTGATAGATTAATAACATCATTATTAAAATTACTTTTTTGTGCAATAAGCTGACAAATTAATTCATCATTAAATCTTTGCACTGTTGTTAATATTACAACGTCAGTATCAGGTTGACAAAGTACATCTTGTGCAAGTTGTAGTAAATGTAATCCAGTTAAATCAAGTGCTTCAATTGTTTGGCATTTACCTCTTACTTTTAAAAAATGTGCTATACGAGCAGGTATAGTACTAGCCATTTCTCCTACACGGTCATGTGATGTACACCCAAACTCCCTTTTAATGTCATCCTTAAAATTATCTACAAATGAAATCGCTTGAGGTGATTTATCTGCTAAATCAGCACATGCCTTAACAGCTGACACTTTAGTTGCATTGTTATAAGTGACATCAAAACCTAAGCTTGTACCGCAAAAGATATCAACCTTATCTCTATTCCATGATGTTTGATTAATGGTCGATAAAGCATCTTCGGTTGATTTCAAGGCTAAATAAGTTTCACTTGCAATTGCTTTTCTAAAAAGTGGTGGTATGCCAAATTTTTTAAAATCCACTTCAATTTCATTGAATTGATGTCCCAAAAAATTACTTTGATAATTTGAAAATTTAAATGGTCTATATTTAGGCGCAACATAATCCGGCATCATTTTTAACTGATTATATGTTTCAGCAAAAGGGAGACAAGTTCCAATGGCTATAATGCAAAGTTCACTCATGCTAATCCCCTTAAAACTTTAAAATCAATTTTTCCATTCGCATTTTTAGGAAGCTGTAAAAGACATTTCACACTATTTGGCACCATATATCGTGGTAACCTTTCACTAACAAACTGCTTTACCGATAAGGTATTAATTTGGCTTTCTTCTTTTGCCACAATAAAAGCTGTTAACTTTTGTTGAAAGTCACTTGTTATACATAAAACAGCTACTGCTTTAACTCCTGGCATAACAGATAAACACGCATCAATTTCACCTAGTTCAATTCTATGGCCGTTAATTTTAACCATATCATCTACTCTACTTTGATAGTAATAGTATCCATTTTCGAAGCGAACTAAATCACCAGTAGCATGACCTTTATTTTTATGTAATTGATTATTACGTTTGTCTTGCACATTATAATAACCAGGTGTAACACAGGCACCATAAATAATCAGTTCTCCAATAGGCTTGTCACTATCAATAACTGCATCGATGCCATTAAGAGGTTTACCTATAGGCACTGGATAATTCTTCTTGAGATCATCATTCGTTACTTTATGATATAAACACACATTTGTTTCAGTTGGCCCGTACCAATTTTGTAAAGAGCAGGTTTCAGCAATGCATTTTTTTAGTTCACGTAATGCACCTATTGGATAAACCTCTCCTGCAAATAAGACGTGACGTAGTGTTTTCGTCACTTGCATATCAAGCGCATTAGTTGCAACCATCATAGATAAAACAGACGGTACGCTATACCAAGTTGTAACACTGTATTTTTTTATACCATTAATCAACTCAGCTACATTTTGCTGTTGTTGTGACGTTATTATCCAAGTTGCAGCACCTACTTGGCCCGCAGCAAAAATATCAAAAGTACTTAAATCAAAAGCAAATGAAGCATGGTTACTCAAAACGTCTTTATGCGTTAAATTTAATGACTGAACGGCCCAGTTAATAAAGTAAGACAAGTTTTGGTGACTCACTTTTACGCCTTTAGGCACACCTGTTGAACCAGATGTAAACAGTATTGCAGCAACATCATCAGTTTTAGAAGTGTAAAATGCCCTGTTACTATTTTTATTGTTATTTAAGTAAACTAGTTTGTTATCTTCTTTCATGAAATAGCATGCTGATTGATTAATTAAAAATCTTGAAATTAATACATTATTTATCGTGCTATTTTTATTTTCATCTGTAATTATTAAGTCTGGTTTAGCTTGTTCAATAATCGATAAAATACGCTCTAAAGGTTGCGACGCATCTACTGGTATATAAGTCGCACCCGTTGCTAAACAAGCATAAATACTTTTTACATAATCAATCCCTTTATCTAAATAGATCAATATACGCTTACCTTGTAACTGCTCGTTAAAAAATGCATTTGACCATTGCTGCACTGAATCTTGTAACGCCTCATAGCTGAGTGATTCTTCAAGACAATAAAGTGCAATTTTTTTAGGAAATCGCTTACAAGTGACCTCAAAAGTAGACAGTATGGAGTTAAACTCTGTCATTAATTTAATATCCTTATGACCGCAAAAGCACCTTAAGAAGCAATGAACAGCTTCATAAAGTACTTTTAATTAACGATGATTAAGCGAATTTAACGCCAACCTCTACAGCAGCATCAATTAGTATTTCACACGCTTTGTCTAAATTATCCTGTGTATGCTCACTGGTAATACTCATTCTTAAACGCGCATCACCAACCGCAACACCTGGAAAAACCACCGTTTGACAAAATAAACCTCTTGCACGCACTGCACGACCAAAGTTTAAGGTCATACGGTCATCTCCAACAACAATTGGAATAATTGCACTGTCTGAATTTTCTAAATCAAAGCCCAAATTAAGCAATTTAGCACGAATATAGCGTATGTTATGCCAAAGCTGCTTTAATCTTTGCGGTTCATTAACCATCACATCAATTGATGCTATAACACCAGCAGCGACAGGTGCCGGAATAGTGGCTGCAAAAACATATGAATTCGAATAGAAACGTAAATAATCCACAACTTCTTCATCAGCACATACAAACCCACCTAATCCACTCAGTGATTTACTTAAAGTTCCCATTTCAAGATCAACTTGACCCTTCATATTAAAGTGCTCTGTTGTACCTGAACCTGTTTCTCCAAGTACACCTGTTGAGTGTGCATCATCTACTAACACACGTGCGCCATATTGCTCTGCCAGCTTGACTAAACGAGGTAGATCAACAATGTCACCATGCATACTAAACACACCATCAGTCACGATAAGTTTACCGCCGGGTTGGTTAGCATACTTTGCTAATGATTTTTCTAAACTCGATAAAGAATGTGAATATAATTTTCTAGACGCCCCTGATAATTTACAGCCATCTTGAATACTCATATGATTAATATTATCTGTAAATACGAGGTCATTTCTACCAACTAATGCAGAAATGGCCCCTAAATTAGCTGAATACCCTGAAGGATAGACAATACATGACTCTCTGCCTTTAAGCTTAGCTAATTTACGTTCAAGTTCTAAATGTAATACATTGCTTCCCGCAATAATGCGACAACCAGTATTAGTTGCGCCATAACGACCAGCAGCATCTTTTATTGCACTGATTACTTGTGGATGCGCTGATAAACCAAGGTAACTATTTGAACCAAACATTAAGAATTCGCGGCTTTTCCCTGCAACTTCATCGTAGATTATAGCTTTATTAGTACAAGTTGATTCTAAAGGCATGCCATACCAATAATGGCCAAGTTTTTCCTTTTTCTTATAAAAACTTGAAAACTCTTGTGTTTTATAAAAAATATCATCATTTTGAATCGATGAAAAATCCATCATAGTACGAGCATCAAATTCATCATCATTTTGCGAATTATTTTGCTTTTTCGCTTGCTCAGTTGGTTCTGTTAACGCTGTAATGGCATGGGTAAACACCCATTGCACATCATTAACTTTGTCACCTAATTGATCACACACATAATTCAAAATTTGTTCAATTGTATTAAGTATTAGCTCGGGGGGAACTGTATCTAGTAAAAAGTTATTACAAATATCTTTAAGAGCAAAAAGCTGTGCGGCACTGTCGATACCCAGCTCTGTATTTAAATCAGCAGACACTGACAATTGAGTTACAGAATAACCACTATGAGCAGAAATTATTTGACGAATATAATTAAGGATCGCAGTTTTGGCTTCACAATAATCAGTATCACTTTTTTGAGCTGAAAAGCTAATACCTTGCTTATCTATAAGATTTTCAACTCTAAAGTAAATATCGTTAATAGTCTCAACACCCTCACCATTTATCGCTGCATCTGTGCCTGATGTCGAGATACCTACTTTTTCAAAAATAAAAGATAAAACTTCCGCTAAAGTAATGGAATCAACACCTAAGTCATATTCTAAATGACTCGAACCATCTAACTCTTTTATGTCATATTGTGTTAATTCTGCAACATAACTGAAAATGACAGCTAATAAGTCTAAGTCTTTTATTATGTGTTTTGTTTCACTCATACTGCTTGCTCCTGTAAACGACACACCAAAGCATTAACTTCATTGATAGATGAAAAATTAGTAGGGTTAATTTCCATCATAGAAACAATGACACCTGTTTGTTCTTTTATAAAATCAACCAAATCAAAAATAGAAGCGGAGTCAACAATATTAAGTGCTAACAATTGTGTATCATTTTCTAGCATGTCACTTTGTCCGTCTAAATAACTTTCAGCAATATAATTTCTTAATTTTTCAATAAACATAATTTACATCCTTTTAAATTTTTTCACCTACAAATAACGTTCTTGGACCTGGTATATCTAAAATTCTAACATTAGAAAATCCTGCATCTTTAAAACGTTTAATGTAAGTACTGCTATTACTTTCTATTCCTCCATCTGTTGAAACCAACATATTGAGTGAGAGTAAAGAGGTAAATTCAGGGCCTGTATTATCATCATTTAGTGGAGTTTCAGAGGCAATAAAGCGACCTCCAATAGGCATAGCTTGAAAAATATTACGTAGGATAATCATTTGAGTTTCGTGTCCATAATCATGTAACATCCAACCTAAATGTACCAAATCATATTCAATATCAGGTAATTCGCCTGTGATCACATTTCCTTCTATTACATCTATTCTTTTACCGTAACCTTGTTCTCCCAACTTATCTAACAAGAAACTTCTAGCTTGGGGTAATTCACAGATAGCCAACTCTATATCTTTAAACTTATTTGCCACAGCGATAGGTAGAGTACCAATACCACTACCAATATCTAAGAACCGTTTATGCTGTGAAAAATCATATTCTGATGTGAACCCTTCAATAAAAGGTTGTGCAAATTTCCCTAAAAACTCTTGAAAATCAGCTACATCATCTAAATTTTGGTAAAGCATATCAAACCAGCTTCTATCATCCCCAAAAGCGGCCTCTCTTTGATGATTATCTTGCTTAATACCAGTTGATAAATTTGACCACAAAGGATATAAAAAAGTATCTATATGACGACCTAACCAACCTAACCATTGAGAGCCATCACTTAGTAAAAAATCTTTATGCGCTTGTGGTAAGATATATTCCCGTCCCTCTTTATTAAGGTAATCCATTGAAACTAAAGCGATTAACAGCCTATCCAATGCTACTGGCGGTAATGAACATTTAGTTGCTAAATCTTCAACTGTTTGAGGTTGATCATTAAAATGATCAAAAACCTTTAAATCTAATGCTGCTGTAATCGTTTTGGTTTTAAAAAAACCCATCATATGATCAACTGTCTGTTGCATTGTTTTATTCATACTACACCTCATATTGGTTAATTATTAAAAGTTGACATCTCTTGACAAACTTCAGCAAAAGCAGAAACAAACCTATCTACTTCAGCTTTACTGATCACTAGTGGGGGTTGAACACGGATCACAGTTGAACTATTAGCCGTAACAAAAGTTAAAATATTATGATCTTGCCCTAATTTGGTAACAAATTTCATGCAAAACATTTCAGATAACGCACTTTCCATTCTTGTCATAGCAAGACTTAAATGTTGTTTGACTTCATCTGGTAAAAACTTATACAAGGTGAACCAATCACCTGGTAAACGCGTGCCAAACTCTCTTACACACGCTTCAACTGCATTTTCAAAACTATTTGAAAATTGAATACCTAACATGAGTCCTTTACCGCGGATTTCATCTATAAAATCATACTTTTCAGTTATTTTTTCAAGTTCTTGTTTAAAATAATGACCAAGCTCTAAAGATTTTCTAGATAAGTCTTGCGAGATCAAGCTTCGTAATGCTGATAATGCAGCAACAGAAGCTAAATTTCCGCCACCAAATGTTGACGTATGTAATAAAAATTTATCTGAACTACCGTAAGCTTTTTCCCAGATCTCTGTAGTACATAAAGTTGCACCTATGGGCATGATCCCACCACTGAGAGATTTTGATAGCATTAATACATCAGGTTTAATATCTTCCCATTCACATGCAAATAAACGACCTGTACGTCCTAAGCCAGTTTGAATTTCATCAACCATTAAAAGCGTATTTGTTTGATGACACAGAGTTTGTACATCTGTTAAATAACCATCTGGAGGTACTATCACACCTCCTTCACCTTGAATCGGCTCTAAAATAAAAGCACCAACATCTTGTTCAGTTAATACTTTTTTTAATGCTGTAATATCGCCGAAGGGGACTGCGATGCAATGCTCTAATAGAGGTTCAAAATCTTTTCGGTGCTTTTCTCGCCCTGTTATAGATAATGCACCTAATGTTTTTCCATGGTAACTATTTTCTAAATATACGATTTTAGCGTTTCCTGTCGCTGCTTTGGCTATTTTAATTGCAGCTTCTACTGCTTCTGTTCCTGAGTTACTAAAAAATGTACGTTGTAGCTTCCCTGGAGAAATATGACTTAACACTTCAGCCAATTTAGCTGTTTCTTGTGCAATAGAAACATATTGAACAAAATTTGTTTTTTGATCCTGCAAGTATTTCATCACTGGCTCAATTACTTCCTTAGGACTATGGCCTAAATTTAAACAGCCAAAACCTGCTACCATATCTAAATAAGAATTATTTTGTTCATCGAATAATTGTGTACCTTGACCTTTAATAAAAACCCTATCGCAACGTTGCATTTTTAGAAAATCAACCATTAAAGGATTGATATAATCTCTATGGCGATTGAAAGTATCTTCAGCTGACGAATTCTCTGAAATAACACTATCGATAAAATCAAGCTGTGAATTTGTTTGTTGTTTTTCTTGATCAAAATAACGTTTAAAACTTAAAATTTGATCTTTTTCTATTCTTTCACCATAAGATGAAAAAGGATAACTATAAAAACCATGTTTTTGCGCTAACTCACCAATTTCAATTACTTTATCAGGCTCTAAATGACGACCAATTGAAAATGTTTCTTTACGATTTTCCAGTGCTAGCACCATAGTTTCAGCTAGACAGCCATTAATTTGTTGTTTTATTGCAAAGTTAAGTGATTCTCCACCGAGTTTAACCTCACTAGATGCTGTTACTGTTCCGCCATCTAAGATCAAAATATCTTGTCTTTTTGGTCTAAATTCACCCGCAACGTCACGAGGTAAAGCAATATCTAAAAAAATTGAACCTGGTTGTAATAGTTCAGGATCAACAATACCACCAGCAGATGTTGCACCTGCAAAAATCTTATATTTTTCATAACACGCTTTAATATCTGCGCTGAGCGTAACTTGAGAATGATATTTATTAGGTAAATGAGTTAATAATTGTTCCGCTGGTGTAGACTCAGTTCTATGAACTAAACATAAGTTAAAACCACGTCTTAGTAATAAATGACTTAATGCTAAACTAATAGAACCGGGATAACCTAATATACAAATTGTTTGACTTTTAGGTGTTACTTCAAGCCATTCAAATATTTGATCCAATGCTTTATAAGCTGCAAATGTGGTTAACGAGTTACCACTTGTGACAGGTGTACTTGAATGTTGTGCAACTTCAATACCCCGTTTTCCAACTATTGATGTAAATCCACCTAAACCTACGATTTCAGTGCCTTGCTCAATCAATTCATCAACACCTTGTTTAATTCTAGCCAAGGTTTCCTTTGAATGCCCTAGCATTTCTTCCGCAGTTAAAGGCATATATTTAACAACACCTTCGCATTGAGCTCCTGTCGCTGAAGTGATTTTTTCAAAATTCATAAATGAAACTGTATTTTTTTTACTCCATAACTCCCTATCATAACCATCAATGAAGTCTGAAGAAGTACGCTCAAATAAATCAAGCATTTTTACGTAGCGTTTAAGTAATATTGATGTTGGATGTGCTATAAATCCGAATTTCATAATTTAAGGTTCCGTTATATTTTATTCGTTGGTTTCAGTAACATTCCATGGGAACTGTTGTTTGATTTCTTCTGTTAAAACAGGATCACGTTGCCAGCCTTTTGCTGTTGCTAAAGTAATGCCATCACCTTCATTATTATGATTAACAATAACAGAGAATAAATTTAGTCTTCTTGGAGCCGTTAATGCCAATTCCATTTCTTTTTCATCAAATTTAGTTATCGTTTTAGACACAACATCAAAATTATTAACGCTGTCTTGCCACTCACTTTGATGTAAATTAATTAACCGCATTTGTTTGGAGGTTCTATTCATTAAAATACGCTCTTGATAAGTATTTATTACGGATAAACCACCGTTACAAAAAAACATGATTGTGATATTTTTATTCAAATTTTCTGGATGCGTTAAAAGATTTTCAATGAAGGATGGATAAATATCAGGCACCATACCTTTAGCACCATCACCAATAAATGCGATAATATTTGTTGGACAGGTGTGCGCTAGGAATATAGATGAAAGTAATGCATCACCCATCAATGCTCGACCATACCATCCTGAAAAACCACGTCTTGTTGTCGCGACATTACGTATAGCTGAAATACCACAGCGACCAACGTCATAAATCCCGGTATAATCATAATTCTGATTAATGATTAATTTTTCTACTACCTGATTAAATTCTGAGAAAAAGTAATTAGGTGACATTGGTGTACTTGCTAATTTACTAACTACATCAGACTGACTATCGTAGTAACCATTAATTAAGCTCATACGACGCTTTTTTAAATCAGATGATACATTGAGGTTTGCTTTAATAAATTTTAAAAATACTTTGCTATCCATTTGCAAACCTATATCACTAAAAGGTGCCATATGAATGGGGTTGTGGGTTATTTGTACTATATTTAATTTATTATTTAAACGTCCCTCGGTAAACGGTGAACATATTTGTGATACCCTGCTTTTTATGAAGAAAATACACTGCTCTTTTACTGAGTTTAATTTATCATTCGTATAAAGGTAGTTGTAAACACGTGGGCTAAAACCATAAATAGATAAAGTACCTAAATAATTAACATTGCGGATACCATTAACATATTTAGATACCGAACCTGGATAAGGAAGTGAATCTACTAATGCAATGCCAGCTTCACGAGAAATACTTTGCACTAACTCTGATTCATCATCATCTAAAGGGCCTAGTTGCCATACCACTTTTTCAGGACCATTATTGATTAAGTCAAGCGCATTTTGTAATTGTTTGCCAAGTTCAATTTCACAACGATTGTATTTATTTAGACTTTTAACCTTGTCGTAAACGATCTGTTCAGTGAGTTCTTTAGCAGGTTTAGAGGTATCTAAAACGCTCGGTGTCACAAGTAATACAACAGGACCTTCATCTTTATGATATAACTCGAATGCAGTTGACAAGTCATTCGCTAAGTTATCTGCCTCTTCCATATAAACATAATTAATGCGTTTAGCATCTAATACCGCACGGGTATCTTCACTTGCTGTAATCGTGCCTTGAAAAGAGTACCAATGACTTGGCCTATTTTCAGCAACAATAATAAAACCTTTTGCTGCGGCTTCTTTTAAATTTGCTAAAGTACCTTTGAATTCATCAACCATACCACTGGTGACAACAAGCAAAAATGGCGTTTTATATAACTGCCAATTTGCCATTGCACCACAAGCCAAAGAATGCTCACTTGGACCCCTTAAGACTAACCCGCCATTTTTTGATGCTTCACGATCTATATATCCAATTAAATTAGAAATAACAGAACCTGTGTAATAACTCATACTCCATTTATTTGGAGAAACATGATTAAAAAAACGAATGAGCTGTTCACCTAATGTATTGTGATGAAATACTTCACCTACTGGCTTGATGCGACGATTTAAATAATTCATTTCAAAAAAGTCCATCCATAAACACAGTAATTGTGTTTGAAAAGTACTTAAGTCTTCAGAACGTACCTGCTCAATGAATTGTTGTGGTAAATAGCGAATGTTTCTCTGGTTTCCTTTAAGAAAAACAGCTGCCGAAAAAGACGAATAAAAAGCCGCAATTTCAGCATTTTTTAATGTTCTATAAAAAGTTAATAAATCATCATCTATTTTCTCAATAGAGTTGTCTTGATGATCCATAGAAGCTTGATCATAATAAACCATACCAACATGATATTGCCCATCTAGATCCAAAGTTTGAGATGTTATAATTTTATTTGAAGCCTCACTTAAACTTTCAGCTTGAAAAACAGAAATATCAATCGTTTTATTTTTATTTTTTAAGTAATTTATTGCTTTCAATTTTGTTTCTAGATACAACTGATCTGAAACTACTTTTTTTCCTTTTATTACAAAATCTGCATTTACATTTACCTGATTAAATACATAGTCTTTTATATCACTCAGTACGCTCAGACCTACCTCAAAAAAATCTTGATTTTTAGTAACAACAACAATTCCAACTGTTATTTTCATAATGAACTCCTTTTATCATTTCACTATTTGATTTGCACTGTACCTTTATCACCATCGATAATCAGCAAGTCACCCGTTTCAATCTGTGTTGTTGCATATTTGAGATTTACAATTGCAGGAATACCGAACTCTCTTGCGACAATAGAGCTATGTGATAAAGCAGAACCGATATCAGTAACAACACCAGCAGCTAAAATAAACAATGGGGTCCAAGAAGCATCAGTATATTTTGTTACTAAGATTTCTCCTTTTTTAAATTCAGAAGCTTGTTGTTGCAAATTTGTAATAACACGTGCTTTTGCAATTACTTGACCTGGACTTGCAGCAAGTCCATTTAATAAGCTTTTGTTGGCATGCACTTCTTCAACTCGCATTTTAGGTTCATAACCACCAATAATTGCCATCGGCGGTTCTTGAGCGTGAAGATTAAGTAAATGTTGATGTCTATTTTTTTCCAATAACTCTGTAGTGAAAGCTTGTTCTGCAGATACTCTCCCTGCAACATAATCTCTAAATGCGTTAAAATTGATAAATGGTAATTGATCTACTGTGACGATATTTTTTTTCGATAATCTTTTTAAAACTTCAACAATAATTCTTCTATAAAACCAAGTTTCAGCTATAAAAGTAGGTCTAGTGGCTTCTCTACGTTCAGCCATCACCCCATATATTTTTGTTAAAAAACGTATTTTAAATTTTGCAAAAAATGGTAAATTTTTTAATAAACTTTCAGTATCATGCTCACGAAGGTTACCAATAGTTGTAAGTCTTTGTTCCAAGTCAATATCATTTTCCAAATACATTTTCATGACTTGTAATAAATAGGTTGGATCGTCGCTCCAACGGGGAATACTTAATTCAAATTCTTGTCTTCCTCTTGAGCCAAAGTCTGATAAAAAATTTTTAAAATCTAAATGCCAAAACTGTTTACTATCATCATCCACTGGCAATATTGCTAACAAAGCGCTAGCATCATGTTTATTAAACAAATCAAGTAATATCGGCTGCTGCTTTACTTTAACAACTAAATTAACTATGCCTCTGGTGACTTCAATGGTACGTAAGTTATTCATAGAAGCTTTTATTCTATTTTGTAAACCCGCTCCTTTATCACTTAAATATTTTTCACATGCTTCAGTTAGTGCATCATATAATGCAAAAGATTGTAAAAAAAATGGCATATAAACAGCACATGAATCTAAAAAATAGCCATCAATTCGCTCAAGTTCATTGTTTAATTCAGCCAAAGACATAGCACTTAAGTTTAACTGTGAAAATCTCTTTGTTTCATGTTCACGTAATGTAATCATTTTCTTAACTAATTTTTCAGCACTAAAGGTATTTATAACCTGACCTTTTAGCCAGTACATCGCACTTTTAAAATAACTAAATCCTGTAACACCTGAACCATAGGGGTTTTTATAACCTGTGAAATCTAATTCACTTGTGGCATAGCGTTTAGTAAACTTCATTTCATCACGAGTAGGTGGACATTGGCGTAATAGACTTGCTGAAGCCGATATATTCAGATATACGTGTCCTTGTATATATCCCATGTAATTTTCAGATTTTCCTTCATCTAATAAACCCATTGTTTTAATTGCTGGTCCATGGATCTGTTTTTGATAAAATTCACAAAATGATAGACCCAATGGGGTCATTAATCCCGTTACAATTTCTCCCGTATCCATACGTGAGAACATCGCATTATTTTTGTTTTTTTTATCTTTATCCCAAGGATTGGCATAAATTAGTTTTGGTTGTGCTGCTGAAGTAATAGGCCGTGCTTGTAATAGCCATAACCTATTATCTTTAAATGCCCACTCAATATCTAATTCAGTGCCGTAATGTTTAACTAACTCTTTGGCTTTTAGTGATAAAGCCATTAATTGCCCGTTTGACATACAGGCTTGCTCTTTTTTAGCTTCTGCTATATCAAGTAACTTTATTTCATTTTCACTATCAAGTCCGCTCTGTTTGTTTTTTCTTCGAACTACAGTATTACGGATAGATAAATCTCTTTTATCGACTTCGAAGGTATCAGTCAAAACTTGGCCAGATACAACACCTTCACCTAACCCCCAACAAGCATCAATTATCATTGTATTGTTTTGGTCATTGACCGGATCTTGTGTAAAAAGTACACCTGCACAATCTGCATCAATCATTTCTTGAATAATAACTGCGATGCCTTTTTTTTCATATTTATTAACATCAGTTGACTGGCTATATGCCTTAGCGCCTTCATCCCATAATGAGCTCCAACATGCTTTTACTTTATCAAGCACATTATCTAAACCAGAGATATGTAAATATGTTTGATATTGACCAGCAAACGATTGGCTTTTTGAATCCTCTCCAATTGCTGATGATCTAATTGCCACTGATTTGTTATTACCCAAAGATTGATAAGCTTCTTCAATGCATACTTTTATTGCATCTGGGATGTCCGAACTGTCTATTTTTCGCTTGATTTCAGTATAATTTTTATCCTGAACATTTATCATATCTATTTGATCAACAAATAAGTCATATGCTGGGACAGTAATACAAAAAGCACGTGGTACTGGTGAACCCGCTTTTAACATTTGATTTAATGAATACGCTTTACCACCTAATTCATTAATGTCGTTATCATTACAACCTGTTACTTCTATAACTAAATTTTTATTTGTCATTATTAAAACCACTTTTTAGACTTTATTTTATGAAGCTTTTTTTCTATCAAGCTGTACACGGATTTGATCAGCAACAACTTTGCCTGCAGTAATAGCACTTTCAATATTGCCTATACCGATACTGTCTTGATTGGCAAATGAAATAAGTTTGTGATTTTTTGATGCATTGACAAAAATATTATTTTTAAGTTGCTCTTTTGTAGCAACGACTAGACTCTTATTCCAAAACCATAATTTAATATTCTCAATATGATTTTTATCAATATCAATCGTCATTAATAATTCACTTATTTCTTCAAAAGTTTTATTTTGTATCGCTGTAAACTGCTCTGTTCCAATTTTGTTTTGTGCACTTTTTGGTGCGATTGGTTTTAATAAAGTGAGAAGACCTTTGCCATGCTCTTTATAAGCATCCATCCATTGTGGCACAATGCAAACACCCGTTTTACACCATTCATATTCACTATTAATATTATTCGGTTCAATCACATACCCGCCAAAGTTCTGCAATAAAACAGATTTAGATAACATGACATTTGCAACACAATAATCATGATGTGCAATTTGTTTAATTGCCTCACATTGTTTTTGAGGTAAATCAGTAATAATGTTGCCAATACTGTGCTTAGGTGCAGCCCAAATTACATTTGCAGTTTGAATGGCAAATTGACGTCCATTTTGTAAAAATTTGATGTCAGCAATTTCAGCTGACGATTCAATATTGTGTATTTCACATTCACTAGCGAGTGTTACTTGCGGGTTGCTCTGAAGTTCAGACACTATTTTATTGGTGATATAACCATTACCACCAGGTAAAGTTACAAGTGATCCCCTTAAGTATCCGATTAAAAAATGTAAACCCACATAAGCAGATACATCTTTAACTTCTAAACATTCTACTCGTAAGGTTGTTTCAATTGCACTTTGTACTAAGCGCCCAAACTTTTTTGTTGGTTTTAATTTATTTGGAATATGCTCTATTTTGTGAGGTTGAAATAATAAATCATAAAGAGAAATACTATCTAATAACTCCATTTCTTGTCGTGACCAACCACATTTTGAATGCCAAGGAATTGAAGGGAACTTATTTGTATTTTTACCAAATTGGTCTAAAAAAGCATATAAATCAGAAAATATTGGATCACCTAACTTTTTAGGGGCAACAACATATCGTTTTCCAGTGATCCAATTGACTGTTAATGTAAATGTTAATTTCCAAACTGCTGGATTTAATAATTGTAAAGGCTGTTTTAAGTTCGCAGTCAATACTTCACCAATACATGACATTAATAATTTAGTATCAAAAAAGACGACAGTATCTTGATCTGATACTTTCCATTTATCAGTTAAACCTAATTTATCTAATAAATTTGCAATGTCAGTACCTTTATATGGTAATTGAAAACATACCCCTGCAGTTGGATATTTTATTTCATGACTTGTTTCATAACGTGCATTTCCACCAAAAAATATCGATTTTTCAAGACAGAGTACTTTTTTATCTTGTAATTCATATGCAGCGGTTAAACCCGATGCACCTGCACCGACAATAACGACATCATAATAATCATCAAATTTAGTAGGTTCACAAGGCGGTTGAGTTATATGATTTTCGAAATTTTCACTTTGAAATGAAGGAGATTGAACAATCCGAAACCGATTGTGATAACGCAGCATATAAATAGCCGCAATAAAAAACACCGAATCTAATACAATAACTTGTGGTTGAGAACGAAATAAAATGGCTACAAAAAAGCACATCATGATCATTTGACCATAAATCACCCACTTTACTAATCTATGATTAATTAATAAAAACATGCCTGAAATTGCAAGTAAAAATCCGATAAAGATGTTTACTGTTTGTCCATATTGCGCAAGTAAAAGACTCAAACCTTCGACATTTGTTCCCATGTTTACAGTGGCTGCATTATGTAAAATCACAGGTACATTTTCTAACTCAGGAAAGGCTTTTGCTATTCCTGCTAAGACATACAAAATTCCAAAAAAATATTGTACTTTCATTTTCATGCTTTCCTTAAACCAAGTTTACGTGAAATGATTTCTCGTTGAATATCATTTGAACCAGAAAAAATTGGAGAAGGTATGGCATCTAACAATAAACGAGATACTCCCATCTCATTTTCAATTGCTGATGCACCAAATATTTGAATGGCATCTAGGCCAGTTTGAATTGCAGCTTCTGAAATCATAATTTTACTTAAGGCTATTTCAGATTCACTATCTTGACCTTGGTCATATAACCAACCTGAACGATATAACATTAAGCGCGCACTCTCTAAACGTAACTTCATATCTATGATACGGTTAGAAACCGATTGATATTCACCTATTGGTGAAGCAAACTGAATACGCTGCTTAACGTGTTCTAGACATTGTTCGTAAACACGTTCCATCGCCCCCACATATGCAGCAAATAAGCACCCTTTTTCCCAAACCATAGAATCATGAAAAATAGCACCACCAGCACCAACTTGTCCTAATCTATCTTTTTCAGAAACAAATACCTTATCTAAATATACTTCAGACCAAGTACTGGTACATAAACTATCCTTTACTCTATTGTTACCGATAGTTAAACCAGCTGCATTTTTATGAATAATGAATGCACTTACACCGAAAAAGCCTAGGTTTGTGTCCGTTTTTGCATATACGATAAATAAATCAGCAATAGGTGCATTAGTTACAAAGCATTTTTGTCCATGAAGTATGTAACCATTGTCGACTTCCTCAGCCGTCGTTTTCATGTTGTATATATCTGAGCCTGCATTTGGCTCAGTCACCGCATTAGCGGCAATATATTGACCATTAATTAAAGGTTCTAAATATTTTTGATGTATTTCTTTTGAACCAAAACGCCAAATAGGTACTACACTAGCAAAAACATGAGCAGATAAAGAAAATACTAAACCTAAATCGTTAGTGCCTTTACCTAATGCTTCAATTGCAAGCATGCAATCTAATGCAGATAACCCCATACCACCCAAAGATTCAGGGACAGGTAAACCAGCAATGCCAAAATCGACTGCCTTTTGCCATAGGTTTCGATCAAATTCATGAGTTGATATCCGCTTAGTCGCGTTTTTTTCTAAAACTTCTCTTGAGAATTTTACTGTTAAGTCAAAAAATTGTTGTTGACTATCCGATAATTCAAAATTCATAAAAAATTCACCTAAAAATAATTAAAAAATGTTACTTTTATTAAAATAAATACATAACAACCTTAGTGCCTGAATTAGGGGTAACGCTATCATAGCATTACCATAACGTTACAATAGTGTTACCATATCGCCTCCATAGTGTTACCATAATGTTTCCACAAGAATATTATCATAACGTACCTAATATCGGAACTTAATTTATATTAAGTTTTTTTTACACTTATCAAAATGTAAAAAACAACAACCTCAATAAGACTAAATATTCTTTAATATTTAGATTATCAGCATTAATTATCTTAAATTAATAACTTTTACATCTTGTTTATCATGATTTTAAAAAATATAGGGTTTTATTTGCATTTGACTAACAATCTATTCATCATGCTTGCAATATTTTTTAGAACCGTGCAGATAATAAGTAGTAAATAATGATGATTGATTTCCAATTAAAAAGTACCGA
This sequence comes from Pseudoalteromonas sp. NBT06-2, assembly GCF_002276045.1. GTDB lineage: Bacteria > Pseudomonadota > Gammaproteobacteria > Enterobacterales > Alteromonadaceae > Pseudoalteromonas. Next base: position 22,730 of record NZ_NQMR01000115.1, read on the forward strand.
AAACCGTCGTACAGAACAGTTCAAACCTACTGAAGATATTGGTTTTGGTAAACTAAGAACAGATCATATGTTTTTAATGGACTATAAAGATGGTCAATGGGTTGAGCCAAGAGTCGTACCTTATGGTCCTTTAACTATGCCACCTGGTGCGATGGCATTACATTATGGACAATCTATCTTCGAAGGCGCGAAAGCTTACAAACATACTGATGGTGAAATACATACTTTTAGATTAAACATGAATGCTGCGCGTATGAATCACTCTGGTTCTGTTGTTTGTATGCCATCAATTGATGAACAAATGCAAATTGATGCAATTCATGCGCTAATTGATGTTGATCGCCTTTGGTTCCCGGAGCAAGAAGACGCTTGTTTATATGTACGTCCTTTTGTATTTGCTACTGAAGATCATATTTCTGTTAGAAGTTCTAAAAAATATACTTTTTGTGTTTTATTAAGCCCAAGTGGTGCTTATTATAAAGATGGCAATAATAAAGCGATACGCCTATTAGTGAGTGAACAATATCACCGTGCCGTTTCTGGTGGTACCGGCTCTGCTAAAGCATCAGGTAACTACTGTGCATCGCTAAAAGCTTCTGAAACAGCACAAACTTATGGTGCATCTCAAGTATTATATTTAGATTCGACCAATGAATTTATAGAAGAAGCAGGTGCAATGAATCATTACCACGTACGTAAAGACGGTACTGTGATTATTCCTGAATTTACTGATACTATTTTGAAATCGATTACTTCTCAGTCTATTTTAAGCTTAAGTAAACAACTTGGTTTTGAAGTAAAACAGGAAACTATCAAAATAAAAGATTTCATTACAGATGTAAAATCAGGTGACATTATTGAAGCTGGTGGTTTTGGTACTGCAGCCGTTGTTTCACCTGTTGGTTCGTATATTTTCGAAAACAATGATGTGATCACTGTCGGTAATGGCAATGTTGGTAAATATACTTTAGCCATGTATACACTGTTAACTGATATTCAAATGGGTCGCCAACAAGGGCCTGATGGCTGGGTTAAATTAGTTGAACGTAAAATATAGTCAACGCGACTAAATAGATGTGGTATAGGTAACTGACTTATACCTCTTTCCTTTAACAACGCCCTCGATCAAAAACCTTACATCATTTTCACTAACCGTTTATCATATATTTTAGCTATAAAAATTGTACCCCCTTACAATGCAGCCAAATAAAAAATGATAACTTCGGACAGTTTTATGAAATCCAATAAAATAGTAAAAGCACTCTCTTTAGGTTCCCTAGCTATACTCTCTCTAAATAGCCAAGCCATAACGATTGATAAGACATCTGCATGGCAAACATTTGAAACTGAAAACTTTCGCATACATTTCACACCTGAATATAAAGATTGGGCACTTTCTAGCGCCAGAGAAATGGAAAATGTACGTACATTAATTAAAAAGCAACAAAACAGAGTATTAGATGAAAAAGTAGATGCCTATATTATTGACCCTCTAAATGCTTCAAATGGTTTTGCTGTTCCATTGAGCAGTAAACCCTATATGGCTTTATTTGCCACACCACCACAATCAGATAGTGTTATCTCAAATTCTAGTAGTTGGCAGCAACTGTTAGTATTACATGAGTATGTACACTTAGTTCATTTGGCACAAAAGAATAGAAGTGAATGGCGCAATCAATTAGCACAAATATGGGACCTATATGATGCTTCAATCATCAAAGCAGATCGTTGGGTAACTGAAGGGTATGCGACATTACAAGAATCAAAGCTTACTGGTCGTGGTCGCTTATATCATGATGGTGTTGAAGCAATCATTCAGCAGTTCGCCCGTGAAGGTGAATTACCTACATATAACCAATTAAGTAAACAAGATAAACGATTTATGTCTGGCTCTATGGCATATTTAGTGGGTGTAAGATATTTAAAGTGGCTAGAAGAGAACTTCGGTGAAGATACATTAGATGCCGTTTGGTCCCGTTGGAAAGCAGTTAAACAAAGAAGCTTTAATGAATCATTTGAGGGTGTATTCCAAGATAGTCCAGCACATTTATACAAACGATTTGTTGCAGAATATACCTTTAAAGCAATGAAAAAGGAAGCGCAGTATTCAAATGCAAATTCTGATCTTTGGTTAGATTTAAACGGTCAAGTAAGTGAACCGGCTTTAAGTCCTGATGGTAAACTTCTTGCTATTATCGAAACACCAAGAAAAGAAGAATACAAAGAAGTTATATTAAATATATACAGCACAGAAGAAAATACAGAAGCGGCAGAAAAGTTTAATAAAAAAACGGATAAAATTCTCGAAGATGACCCAAAAGATATTGTTGGCAAAGCACCTAAAGTTTTCAAAAGGGAAATCAAGTTTAGCTTAAATCAAACAAACGACCAATCAATTAGAAATCCACGCTGGTTAAATGATGAAACAATCATTTATGGCGCCTCGTCAAAAGGTCGTGACTCACAACTACATCAAGACTTATTTAGTTGGAATATAAGTACGGGTAAAACTAAACAATTAACAAACTCAGCTAATTTACGACGGTTTGATGTTAATAATAATATGATTATTGCAGAGCAGTCTCGTTTTGGAAAATCACAGCTGGTTAAATTTGATCTAGAGGGAAATAAATTAGCTGATTTAAATGAAGCATCTACATCTAATATTTACGACTTTCCAAGATTAAACCCTAATGCGAGTCAACTGGCCTACCTAACAACCAATTTAAATAGTAAGTGGTTATTAAAAGTTAAAGATTTAAATACAACACATAATTCAGAGATCACTGTACCTTTACCAACTGATTATCAATTTTTATCATATCCTGAATGGTCAAAAGACGGATCTTCACTTTATTACGTGGCCGGTACGCAAGGTGAAGTTAAAATGTATCAATATGACCTTGATACAAAAATGTTGTCTGCAATCAGTTCTGGAGAACATCCTGTTTCATGGCCTATCGCACAAAGTAACGATTCGTTACTACATTTATCTATTAATTCAAAAGGTCCTGATGTTTACCATTTAGCACTCGATCCTGAGCAATATATTCAAATTACCGAAATCACAGTTACAGACAATATCGACATCATGGCGATAGATAACAGTCCACTAAAACTCAGCCCAGCAAAAATGACTGTAGATCCCACTATTGGTGAACAACGTGATTATGGTATAGGTCCACAAGAAGGTACTGTTAGTATAGGAGAAAGTTTTTATTCAGCTTCTACAAACTTATTTGAATTAGGTTACAAAAGTGGCGATGTGTTAAGTCGTTTTGATTGGCAAGTGAATGTGAGCTCTGATTTAAATAAAAATATTTTATCAGGCGCCAGTGCAAACGTACGTTGGCAAGGTTGGCCAATAAAGCTGTTTGCCCACGCTTATCAATATGATTTAAAGGTTGATGAACAAAAGCATGCTCTTACGAATGTACCTACAGATATTTCAGAGACAGGTTTATTACTTGAAGCATCTTACCCATTTAGAAGAGATACTTTGTCTATCAATACAATTGCACAAATACGTTTAGCAGATACTGAAACTAATGAAGTAGGTGCTGATCACCATTATCAGTCTTTTGGTTTTGATCAGTCTTGGTATTTTGATAAACAAGTATGGGGCGTAAGCCAAAAATCTAAATTAACTTATATAACGGGTGAAAAAAATAATATTGATTATGATGGATATAATGCAATGCTCTCATTATCTGGTCATATAAAACATTATGGTTTAGGTGCTGAAGTTCAAGCCATTAAACGTAGTGATGAAACAACAAACATAATAGATATTGGTGGATATGGCTCTACACTCATACAGCCAAAAGCACATCAAAATACTGTTTTTGCACCTGAAATGGCTTTTCACACGGGCTCAACCAATGACTATATGAAATATGAAATATTCTCACCTTTTAAAGCTGGGAGATTATTTTATAGCAGACACACTATGAAGGAGCAGGATAGTATTGATGTTTATGGTATCAAAGGCGTATTTACAAATGACTTTGGTTTTACCGGTATTTCAAATTTATCTATCAATATAGGCGTTGCGCAAGTAAATCCTGAAAATAGTAAATCTGATTTAAAAGCGTGGTTAGGTTTATGGTATAAATGGTAAGCAGAATCATCTACTTTAGATAAAAAATTAGTGTCCGTGGTGTTACAGTGCGGACATTAACGGACAATCAAAGTGTCCGACCGGACACTCATCAATTATCCATAAAAGATTTTATCACTCTAAAACAATTGCTTACGATAAATTTTAACGTTGGCATTAAGCCTGCACTATTACATGTATAATTTATTAATATGTTGAAAAGCCATGATAAAAAGCACAGAGACACAAGATGAGAACTTTGTATTTATTAAAGCCTATGACAGAACAACTTGCCAAACAAGAAAGTAATACGTGGAAAAAAGTTATAAAAGTATTAAGTCATGAATGAATAACTCTATCGCACCTATCAGTACCATGTGCCACAGTGGCAGGTTAATTTCAAAAAGATTAGGTGAACCCAAATTAGATCGTGTTTTTAACTCTATTACAGGGCGTATTAACCATTTGAGTGAATTTGTAAATGGTTATGCTCGCTTTACAAAACTGCACAAACCAGTTAAAAAAATGTTAATTTAAATGATATTTTTGATCAATTATCAGAGTTATACCCAATAAAACTTAATAATAAATTAGCAAATAACGTCATAAATTTAGACCAAAGCCAATTTGAACAGGTTTTAGTAAATCTGTTAAAAAATGCTGACGAAGCTGACCCTGATAATCTAACTCGAGTTAATATCTATGAAGTTAGCTCTAATACCGCATCACAACATCATTTGAAAATAGATATTATTGATGATGGTGCTGGTATGTCAGATGAAGTGATTCAACATGCCCTACTCCCTTTTTATTCAACTAAACATTCAGGCACTGGTTTAGGATTAGCATTATGTAAAGATATTATTGAAGCACATCAAGGTCAGTTACTTTTTAATAATTTATCCCCAAATGGCTTTTGTATTAGTTCTGATTTTACCTACTTAATCAAACATTCATCTCTCTTTTAAGCCAATTCATAAATACATCTAATCGTGCCCTTTTTGGTGATTTTTCATCAAACACTAAGTAACGTTTCACTGAAATAGGATGTTTAATTTTTATAGGTATGACCAAATTACCCGACTCTAGACCTTCACGATATAAAGACTTGGCAGCTAATGTAAAACCGTGACCACTTGCAACTGCACTTAAACCAATATCAGTACTCACTACTTCTGTCCATTGCGTATGGTTTTCATGTTCAAGTACCCCGGCACTTTCGAACCAAGTCTGCCAATTATAAGGGCCTTGTTTTTCTAAACGTACCAACCAAGTTTTTAGGATATCTTGTGGCTTATCAAAATTGATTTTATCAGCTAGCTTTTTAGAACATACTGGATACACTTCATCTTGACCAAAGTATTCACATATGAAGTCAGAACTGGTATTTTTATCAACACTTGTACCAAATCTAATCGCTAAATCAATGTGATTATGTTTTAAATCTTCAAAGCGATTTGATGAAGCAACTCTAATTTTAACTTCTGGATACTGCATTGAAAATTCATGAAGTTTTGGCATTAACCACATTGACGTAAAGGCTGGCGTAGAGGTGATAGTTAAGCTTCCAGTAACCTCCTCACTTTGTATATCATTGAGCCCATTTATTAATGTATCAAAAGCCTGTTGTGTTACTTCTAATAATTTAATACCACTTTCAGTTAAAACCATTTTACGACCTTGTCGTACAAATAACTTGGTAGTGAGTGATTCTTCTAGCTGACGCATTTTTTGACTAACTGCTGCTTGCGATAAACATAATTCTATCGAGGCTTTACTATAACTTTGATTACGAGCAGCGCTTTCAAAACACCTTAAATTATTTAAATTGTTTAATCGTTTATCCATAGTTCAATACGTAAATAAGTGATTTGACATCTAATTATAACCTTATTTAGATTAATAATATAAGTAGAGCTTATAATAGTGTTAAGAATTTACCATTGGCTTTATAAGTGAACTAACTGCAAAATTATCGTATTCATACAACGCACATCTCAATAATATCTCGTTGAAACAATAAATATTACTTAGAACAATAGGCTTATAAATGAATTTTAAACAACTGCACTATCAACAAATACCGCTATTAATTTGCAATGTTTGGGATGCTAACGGCGCTAAACTAGCTCAAAAACAAAATTTCCAAGCTATTGGTACTTCAAGTGCTGCTATAGCCAATATGTTGGGTTATGAAGATGGTGAACAAATGGATTTCGATGAACTGGTATATATTGTAAAACGTATTCTTGCTTCGACTACTTTACCTTTGACGGTAGATATAGAATCTGGATATAGTCGAGATCCATTTGTTACCGCTGGTTATATAAAAAGACTTGCCGATTTAGGTGTTGTAGGGATCAACATTGAGGACTCAATTGTCACCACTACTCGTGAACTATTAAACGCCGAAAGTTTTAGCCTATATCTCAAAAATATTAGCAGCGAGTTAACAAAGTTAAAAGTTGAGATCTTTATAAACGCAAGAACCGATACCTTTCTTTTAGGCCATGAAAACGCTTTATCTGAAACTAAAAAGCGTATTACATTATTTGAAAAAGCAGGTGTGAATGGTATTTTTGTGCCTTGTATTAAAAATATAAATGATATAAAAGAAGTCGTTAATAGCACAAAACTTCCTATCAATGTGATGTGTATGCCAGATTTACCTGATTTTAATGAGTTGAATATATTAAATGTAAAACGTATTAGTATGGGAAATTTCTTATTTGATAATTTAGCTGATACTTTTACAGATAGATTAACATCTATATTAAAATCTCAATCTTTTACGCCTATTTTTTGATTATTTTAATAAAACTTTACGATTGAATTAAATAGCGCGAATAACATCCCATTCGTATTCTATAAAAAATCAATATAAACAATAAATTAACTCAGTGATCTGTAACACCTCAATAACCCGT
>NZ_NQMR01000116.1 GCF_002276045.1 Pseudoalteromonas sp. NBT06-2
TTGAGACCATAAGTGTGACCCTTGGTTGTTCTTTAAAGGTTATGTTTTTTCAACTAGCTGTTATTTAAGGGTTAATTATTTCATGTGTGAGCTTCTCGGTATGTCTGCAAATGTACCAACAGATATTTGTTTTAGTTTTTCTGGTTTATTAGAGCGTGGCGGTAACACTGGACCGCATAAAGATGGCTGGGGCATTACTTTTTATGAAGGTAAAGGGTGTCGTACCTTTAAAGATCCATTACCGAGTTGTGAGTCTGAAATTGCAAAGTTGGTAAAGCAATACCCAATTAAAAGCTGCTCTGTTATAAGTCATATTCGTCAAGGAAATCGAGGAGAAGTGTGTTTAGAAAATACACATCCATTTACTCGTGAACTTTGGGGTAAAGAAATCACTTATGCACATAATGGGCAGTTATCGGATTATGATGATTTGACACCTGAGTTTTATCAACCTGTAGGCGATACAGATAGTGAGCTTGCATATTGTTGGTTGTTAGATGAAATACGTAAAAAGTTTACTGAAAAACCATTAGACATGGCACCTGTATTTTTATATGCGGCAGAATTGGCACCACAACTGAAGTTTAAAGGTGTATTTAATATGCTATTAACAGATGGTGAGTATGTATTAGCCTATTGTACTAATAACTTGCATTGGATCACGCGTAGAGCACCGTTTGGTAAAGCGTCCTTAATAGATGCTGATGTGATCATTGATTTTCAAAAAGAAACAACTCCAAATGATGTTGTGACTGTGATAGCCACTAGACCTCTGACTGAAAATGAAGATTGGCAAAAAATAGAAGAGGGCGATTTTAAGTTATTTAAATTAGGTGAGTTAGTGTAAAAATATATTTGCTAAGCAACTTTATTGAGAGACACTATGTGGCGATTTTAAGAATGGGTTATATAAAATATTGGGTAACTTTAATATAATTTTTAAATGAACATGTTCAGAAAAATAACTCAGTCAAGAGAATAGACTCCCGGTTGAATAACCTAGCAGTCTATTTTCTTTAATTTCTTCCCTTGAAGTGGTTTTAAGAAATCTGCGTAGCAGGTTTCTTAGTTTAGAGACTTCAGCTGAATATCAAATTGTTCTACGCCTTTTTCACCTTTCCAAGTTCTTACCATCATATAATCTAAAGATGGCGCAAACCATACGCTAACTTGGCGTTTATCGTTATCATATAGACGTTTAATTTTTATCGTTTCAACATTACCAATAGGTAAGGTAATAGTCTCTTTACCAACAACTTGGAATTTATAGTGGCGAACGTGACCTTTTTTATCCACTAAAGGATAATCAAATTCAGTTTTACCTTGTTGAACATCACGGCGAAGTTGAACTTGGTATGAAATACCATCTTGTAGGGCATCATCCCAAATAAGCTTTAAAGGAAATTTTTTCTTATTGCTGAATACTTGTTTTTTCTCGCGATCAAAACTGATTTTATAATTTTTGTCTCGTCCAGTACCTGAGCGGATCATCTGATATTTAATAGGAGTGACATGGACATCAAAACAAGGAAAAGTTGATATCTCTGTACGTTTATCAGAGAAAATCATCCATTCAATATTGCTTTCGTAGCTGATTCGACAGTTTTTATTGTTTAATTTTTTGAAAATACGAGTGGCATGACCATAACGTTCACCTTTGCGAAGTACATCATATTTTGCTGTGTATTCTTTGATAGTTATTGTTGGGTTATCTTTACTAGTATTAGCAAAGCTAGGAGTGATAATTAAGGTACTTAAACTAAGTAAAGCACCTTTGAATTTAAAACTGTTTTTAAGCGTAATTTTCGCCGTGTGCAGGAAGTTTTTTATTATCAAAAACTGCATATTCTTCTTCCATTTTTAGTCGTTGTTCACTGAACCACTGAACCACTAACGGATAGATGATATGTTCTTTTTGATGAATTCGCTGCGCTAATTTGTCTGCTGTATCTTCAGGTAAGATATCTATCTTAGCTTGAAGTACAACTGGACCACCGTCTAATTCTTCTGTTACGAAGTGAACGCTAACGCCATGCTCTTTATCACTTGCATCTATTGCACGTTGGTGGGTATTCAGCCCTTGGTATTTAGGCAACAATGAAGGATGAATGTTCAACATTTTTCCTTTATATTTTTGCACTAATCTAGGAGTTAGAATACGCATAAAACCAGCTAATACAACTAGATCTGGTGTAAAATGGTCAATTTTTTCCATTAAGGCACAATCATAAGTTTCGCGAGACTCAAATTTCTTGTGATCTAATACCACAGTTTCAATTGAAGCTTTCTCTGCTCTTTCAAGGCCATACACATTTGGACGATTGCTGATCACAGCGACAATGTCGCCGTTGATCTGCTTTTTTTCACACGCATTAATGATAGCTTGTAAATTTGAACCGCTACCTGAAATTAATACTGCAATGCGCATTCGTTCCATTACTTAATACCACCTACGATATCTACTTGCTCTTCGCCTTGGGCAGCATCTTGGATTTCACCAATATGCCAAGCGTTTTCACCTTGCTCTTTTAAGATGTTTAAACTGTTTTCTAATTCGTTAGCTGGAACAACTAAAATCATGCCTACACCACAGTTAAATGTACGGTACATTTCGTGTGTAGTAATATTACCGTTCTCTTGTAACCAGTTGAAGATTGCAGGCCATTCCCAGCTATCACCTTTAACAACAGCTTTAGCTGACTCAGGTAATACACGGGGAATATTTTCCCAGAAACCACCACCAGTGATGTGAGAAAGCGCATGAACATCTACAGATTTTAATAATTCTAGAACAGGTTTAACGTAAATACGTGTCGGCTCAAGTAAATGTTCGCCTAACGTTTTACCTTCACCATTTTCAAGTACGGCTGAAGTATCTGCGCCAGAAATTTCAAGTACTTTGCGTACTAAAGAGTAACCGTTCGAATGTGGGCCGCTTGAACCTAATGCAATTAGTTGGTCACCGGACTTTACTTTAGTGCCGTCGATGATTTTTGCTTTTTCAACAATACCAACACAGAAACCTGCGATATCGTAATCTTCACCTTCGTACATACCTGGCATTTCAGCTGTTTCACCACCCGTTAAAGAACAACCAGATAGTTCACAGCCTGCGCCGATACCTGTTACAACATCAACAGCAGTATCTACGTCTAATTTACCCGTAGCATAATAATCTAAGAAAAATAAAGGCTCAGCACCTTGCACAATTAGATCGTTTACACACATAGCAACTAAATCAATACCAACACCTTGGTGTTGTTTTAAGTCGATTGCTAAACGTAATTTAGTACCCACACCATCTGTGCCAGCTACTAATACAGGTTCTTTATATCCAGTTGGAATTTGGCATAAAGCACCAAAACCACCAATACCGCCCATTACTTCAGGGCGTTTAGTTTTTTTTACAACGCCTTTAATACGTTCAACAAGTACGTTACCAGCATCGATATCAACGCCCGCGTCTTTGTAGCTAAGAGACTGTTTTTGTTCGCTCACAGAAATTCCTCAACATTTGTATGTGGTGGATGGTCTTTAAAGGCGCGCATTTTACCTTAATTGTTTCATGCTCGCTAGTATTTTTGCCGTTATCATTAGCTTAATTTCCACAAGGGTATAAGGACTTTTGTCCGGTGGTAAGGCTGGCTTGAAATCTGGATATTAAATACCCATAAATTATGTATGTGTTATCTAGGATTTAACAATGATAAATATATTTTTAATACTTGTATTAATTGCTGTTGTCATAACTTATTGGCAATGGAATAAAATAAAAATACATTTTTGGCAAAAAAAATATATTGGGTTAACTTTAACAAAGAGTCAAAAAAAGTTGCTATTAAAAGTCATGCCCATATATAAAAATATGACAAATCAAGACCGAGTTAAATTAGAACAACATATTTTATGGTTTTTAGACAATATTAGCTTTTTAGGTAGAGGTGACCTTAAGGTGAATCCAGGAATGCGTTTAGTTGTTGCAGCGAATGCGTGCTTATTAGTATTGAATAAACCTTGGCCAATATATAAAAATGTAAAACAGGTTTTACTTTACCCTAGTGCCTATTATGCAAAAGAAAATAAAAAGGATGGCGCTGGGCTTGTTAGTTTTCATAACGTTGTTCGCCAAGGAGAGTCTTGGCCTGGTGGTACTTTAGTGCTTTCTTGGCATGATGTTTTAGCTGGTAATAGATTACCTGAAGATGGCCATAACTTAGTGTTTCATGAATTCGCTCATCAGTTAGATCAACAGACTGGTTTTACAAGTGGAACACCTCAATTAAAAACACAAAAGTTATATAAACAATGGGCTCAGGTCTTCAATCGTGCATTTAATCAATTAAAAACCCACTTAGCTTATGGTATACCAAATGTGATCCATAGATATGGTGCTACCAATGAAGCTGAATTTTTTGCAGTATTAACTGAAACATTTATAGAAAAACCTGCGCAGCTACAGCACCAAGACCCAGAGTTGTATCAGTTGATGCTAGATTATTATGAATTTGATCCTAGGCAGTGGGTATAAATGCTCATTTATCTAAATTATATTTGCTCCGTTAAAATGTTAGATATACTTGTTTTTAGCTCATAAAGAGTTGTTTTTCGACCATCTGATGACATAAGTATGATAATTACTTCATTGTCGAAATTATTATATTTAATAGCGTGATGGCTAGGGTGACTGCCATCATGCATTAATTGAATTAATCTCTGCTTATCATCAGTAATAAATGTCCCAAAATCGAAATATGCACGGTGGGTATTTCCACTTAAACCTTGTTTAGTTATCATGCGTATTAAATGTTCTCTATCGATTAGTTTGTTTTCCCAAAGCGCTTTTTCCCATTCGTATAAATCGAATGCCGTGGTATAAATTGTTAGACCCGATATTGCAGTCGGATAATCACCAAAAGCCATCAATTTAGTATCAGAATTTACAGTCGTTTTATTGAAAGTATTAGTCATTTCTGCATGTTTGAAAAGCACATTCTTAGCATATATATGAAATGGTTCATTTATGATTTTCTCAATGATTAATGCACGTAAAACAACATTTAAATTAGTGTATAAATACCCTTCATCAGGTTTGAATTCAGGAGTTTTTATCGCTGTGAGTTGCTTCTGAATATCCGTTGTTGTGATATTAGAGTGCCACTTTACTTTAGGCATACCACTTGTGTGAGTAAGGATATTCTCGATTGATACGTTATTTGCCCAAGCAGGTAAATAGGGTAAATACTTTGATATTTTGTCTTCATATTTTAATTTTCCCTTTATTTTTAATTGCATCATTATTGTGGTTGTAAATTCTTTGGCAATTGATCCAGGGCTTAATCTATGCTCTATGGTGAGTGGCACTTTTTTATATTGGTCAGCAAATCCATATGATTTGTGAAATATAATCTCGTCATGTTTTGCAACTAATACTGTACCATTGAAATTATCCTCTTTATGAGCAGTTGTGATTAACTGTTCAATTTGACTTTTATATTGTGTTTTTTCAGCGTAAGTAAATTGTGTTATTAACAGTAATACAAGAAGAAATAGTTGAATAAGGAATTGCATTTTTGTCCTTTTTTGAAATAATGTTATGGCAGCATTTAAATTATCTATTTCACTGCCAATGATAAGTAATAGGTTTATTTTATACTAAAGCAGTGAGTATTTACTGAAATTTAATAGGGTCTAATGTAATTGTATGCGATTGCACTTTTTGACCATTAAAAAACTCTAATATACGCTCTGATATATCTGGATGAGCCATAAAGATATTATGGCCACCGCCTTCAACTGTGATCATATTTGCATTGCTAAAGTTGGCTGCTAGTTCAACTTGGCTTTGATATAAGGTTCTGCCATCTAAAGTACCTGAAACAAATAAAGTGGGAATATCAGAATGTAATGCTTGTCTAAAGTCATCTCCTAAATCGGTCACTGGCATCACGGCGTTAATATCTGGGAATGGGAAATTTGTTGTTCTGCCAACTAATGCTGTTTTAGCTTGCTGTTGTACTTGTGACCAGCGTTGCTTTGAAATACCTGAAGCGGCATCCATAGCTAAGCTCATAAGTGTATGTTCAGCTGACATGCCTCTCATGTAAGCGATATACGAAGCAATTTCTGCAAACTGATTGTTTTTCATATCTGTAATAATACGTGGTAATTGCATTAAATATTGTGGATCCGTTAAGAATATAAAGCTTAGAGCAAATTGCATATCAACTTTACCTATACCTACAACTAAGGATTTTTTAGTTCTAAAATCTTGAGTATTAACAATTTTCGGTGACTTTTCTAAGTGTTGTAATACATGTGCTAAATCTGCTATAAAGTGAGGATATTTATCTTTAGTTTTAGGGTTTGCTTTTAGCATTAAGGATATTTTTTCTATTAACGCTTGCACACGAGCTGGTTGTTTTATGGTGTGATCTAAGCCTTCTATCGATGCGAGTGCCATTTGATTTATTATTTCTGGATGATATTTGGCTGCGGCAAAGGCTAAATGTGAGCCATAACTGATCCCCCAAAGGTTTATTTTATCTGTATTGAGTGCTTTCGTTAAATCCACTAAATCAGCAGCGTTTTGTTTAGTATTATATCCGTCTAAATCTATATTTTGACTTTGCCATTGAACAACACATTTTTTTACATCAGATAGGGTTTTTTCAATTAGTTTTTTTTCATTAGAAGGTACTTTTAAATCAATTGCACTTGATTGACAGCTTTTTAAATCATTTGATAATCCTGTACCTCGCTGATCAAATAAAATGACATCGGAAGCTGCTCGCAGTTTCATAAATAATTCGAAACGAGATCGCTTTGCTGTGCCTGTAGCAGAACCTCCTGGGCCTCCGGATAAATATACGATAGGTTTACCGGGTGTTTTACTGGTTGTTGGGAACTTTACATAAGTTAAAGTGAGTTGTCGTGAATTTGGGTTGTTTCTATTTTCTGGCACAGTAAATGTGCCAATCTGTGCATCTACCTTTTGCTGTTTATAACCGATATATTCATAGGGCGATAATTTTTCGGAATTGGCACTAAGCTGGCTTGATACAATTAAAGTAATAGGTAATAAAGCGTGCAAAAGTGTTTTCATACGATAGACTCTGTTTGTTAATGTTGAGTCCAGTGTAATCGCCAAAAGTGTATTTTTAATTTAAATTTCACCAATGGCACTCGTGTTTCACCAATGGCATTTATCTTTATTTTAAACCAGTTACAATACAAAAATGAAAACATATATCTTATTAATCACTTTTGTATTATGGCTATTTAGTACAAAAGTCATAGGGCAAGAATCAAAATACTTTCAAGTGTTAGGTGAGGGCGCACGTGTTTCAAATGAGTTTTCAACACATTGTCATGATGTCAATTTTGATGATAGTCATTGGCCGAAATTAAATTTGGTTCAAATCAGTGAATATCAGTATTATTGTATTCGAATACCTGTAAATATTAATCAAAATAGAGTTCCTAGGTTTACAGTTTTAAGAGCTGTATTTTTAGGTTCTGCCAAATTCTTTTGGGATGGCAAATTTATCGCAAATAAAGGTGAGCCTGGGTTAGATTTAAATGTTGAGCGAGTAGGTCCAATAGAAATGTCAGTGCCTTTATCGCAAAGTGAGCTGTCTAAAGGGTTTCACTTACTGAGTATTGAACTGTCTACATACCATCATTTAGAAAATATGAATATTATTTTCTATGGCCTTTTTTTAAGTGCTAACACAACAAAAGATAGTATTAACTTCCAAAAAAAAATTATTCCTTTAATGCTCGCTGGAGCGATGTTTTTTTTAGCTGTATTTTTTGCTTTAGTCTATTTTTTATATGAAAAAAAATCTGCTTTTATTGTTTTTGGTTGTTTATGTTTGTTTTCTGGCACTTTAATCTGTCTAGAGTTAATTAAGTATTTTTGGAATTACCCTTGGGACTTTCATATTGTAAGGCTTAGGATAATTATTTTTAATGTTGTACTTACTGGGTTAGCTTTGATTACGTATTATTTATATTATTATCAAATTAAGAGAAAACTATTTTGGCTAACTAGCGCTTTGTTTTGTTTTATTACTTTAGCATTATTTGCACCTAGTTATGATATGAAAAGTTTATCAATTTTTGTTTTGGCTTTAGTTATATCCTTGTTAATTAATGTGCAGGCCTATAGAAAGAACCAATCAAGTTCATTAATTCATTTAAGCATATTAATTGCTGGTTTTATATTAATAATTATTTTACCTTTTTCATTTATTGATAAATGGTTTGCTGCTTTATTTTCGTTTATTGCTTTAGCAAATTTATATAGTTTGATGATTCAGTTTGGACAAGAACGATTAAAGGCAATGCAATCTTTAAGGTTAGAGGCGCAAATGTTAAGGAAAAATTTGCAGCCTCACTTTTTGATGAATAGCTTGACCTTAATTGTTGAATGGGTTGAAACAGAGCCAAAACTCGCTGTTAAATTTATTGACGCATTAGCTGATGAATTTCGCTTATTAAACAATATGTCGCAACAAAAATTTGTACTTTGGTCTGATGAAATGTCACTTTGCCAAAAACACTTTGAAATTATGAAATGTAGATATCAAAAACAAATACAGTTAACTTTTGATATAAAAGAAGGGTATTTTTTTATCCCCCCGGCCATAATTCATACCATTATAGAAAATGCTTTTTCTCATAATCGCATTAAAAATGGTGATTGTTTCCATATTAAAATAAATATTAAAGAAGGTGTATATTTTAAAATTACTACGCCTTTTAGAAATAAAAATCATCAGGGTTCAGGTATCGGGGAGGATTATATAAAAACCCGTTTAATGGAAAGTTTTGATAATAACTGGTCTTTTGAATCAACAGCGAAAAACGATACTTGGCAAACTGATATTCAATTTCCTCTAATCACTAATTTAAATGGAGTTGAATAATGCATATTGTCATTGTTGAAGATGAACCTATTATTGCGCAGCGTTTAAAAAGACAAATAGGGGAAATACTTGAAGCTGACAAACCAATCATTAAATGGTTTGATGATATTGAAGATGCCAATGAGTATTTAACGCAGCAGAGCATTGATTTATTGATGTTAGATTTAAACTTGCACGGTGAAAATGGTTTTGATTTATTAAAGGATATATCAGCGCAAAGTTTTCATACTATTATCGTATCAGCATATAGTGAGCAAGCAATCACCGCATTTGAATACGGCGTACTTGATTTTGTAGCTAAACCTTTTCAAAAAGAGCGATTAGAAGCTGCGTTAATACGCTTTACCGATAAAAGTAGTCATGCCAGTCATGAGCTAAAACAATTGGCAGTTAAAAAACATCATGGTTTATCTTTTATAAAGATAGCTGATATTAGTTTTATTAAAGCGGATGGCCATTATACGCAATTACATACAAATTCTGCTGACATTGCTTTACATGATAAAGCGATAGATAAGCTGGCTATGTTATTACCCAATCAATTCGTTCGTGTTCATCGCTCTTTTATTGTTGATATCAATAAAGTGGTAGAACTTAAAATAGGTTCTGGAGCAAGTTATCAATTATTAATGCAAGATAGTAATGAAGTCCCAGTGAGTCGAAGTCGTTATCAAGAAGTAAAATCCCTACTTTCTTAAATTTTTAAGCTCAAACTGTCTATACAAAATACATAAAATCCTGTCTCTGCTAATGGACTAATTTAACGTTAATTTTAGTGGATTCAACGATATTGATAGAAATTCTTTGTTATTGGTGTTCAAATCAAAATGAGAAAAATAAAACACTTATAAACAACGAGTTTTAAAAATGAAAAACACCATTAAAACAGCCGTTGCGCTGTCTATATCTTTGGCGTTAAGTAGCCAAGCATATGCAAGTAAAGATGAGAAAAAAACAGAGAAACCAAGCTGGAATGTTGATGCACCTCAAGGTGAATTCTTTGATGCAAAAATATCAGTAGATCAAGGTACTTGGATGAACGTCGATGTGAGTCCTGATGGTAAAACTATCGTATTTGATTTGTTAGGTGATATTTATTCTATGCCACTAAACGGCAAAGAAAATCAAAAAGCGACATTACTCACAACTGATATTGCATGGCAAATGCAGCCTAAATTTAGTCCAGACGGTAAACATATTGCGTTTACATCAGATCAGGGTGGTGGTGATAACATTTGGGTGATGGATCTTGATGGCAAAAATGCAAAAGCGGTAACAAATGAAACGTTCCGCTTATTAAACAGTCCTGCATGGAGCCCTGATGGTGATTTTATTGTTGCACGTAAGCACTTCACTGATACACGTTCATTAGGTGCGGGTGAAGTATGGATTTACCACAAAGCGGGTGGTAAAGGTATGCAATTAACTAAACGTCCTAATGATCAAAAAGATTTGGGTGAACCAGCGTTTTCTCCAGATGGTAAATATGTATATTTTTCACAGGACAGCACACCAGGTAAAACATTCCATTACTCAAAAGATTCAACTGCCGGCATTTACAAAATTAAACGTTATGATCGCAAAACAGGTGAAATAGAAACGATTATTTCAGGTATGGGTGGTGCAATTCGTCCTACACCGTCACCTGATGGTAAAACCCTTGCTTATATTAAACGCGATGATTTTCAAACGAGCCTTTATTTATACGATTTAGAGTCGGGTAAACATACAAAACTCTACGATAAATTGGAACGTGATATGCAGGAGACATGGGCGATACATGGTGTATATACTAATATAGCCTGGACACCAGATAGTGATGAGCTTGTTTTTTGGGCCGCAGGTAAAATTCACAAGCTAGATGTATCTGATAAATCAGTATCAGAAATTGCTTTTAAAGTTGAAACAAATAAAAAACTACAAAAAGCATTACGTTTTACACAAGATTTAGATAGCACTGAATTTGATGTAAAAATGCTACGTAACGTGCAAGTTTCGCCAGATGGTAAAACAGCATTATTTGAAGCTATGGGCCATATTTATAAGCGTGATTTAAAATCTGGTAAGGTAAAGCGTTTAACTAAGCAAACTTCTCATTTTGAGTTTTTTCCAACCTTTTCTCGTGATGGAAAAAAGATAGCGTATACAACATGGGATGATAATGACCAAGGCACAATTCGTGTTGTATCGGCTAGAAATGGTAAAGGTAAAACGGTTGTAAAAACACCTGGTAAATATGTAGAGCCAGTGTTTAGCCCAAATAGTAAAACTTTGGTATACCGTAAAGCGCGTGGGGGTTCTATATTAAACCCTGATTGGTCATTAAAACCGGGTATATACACTGTTTCAGCAAAAGGTGGAAAGTCAGAGTTCATTACTAAAATAGGCTCTCAACCACAGTTTGGTAAAGACGATAATAAAGTTTACCTATTAGATAGCTATCCAAAACCAAGCTTATTAATGGTTGAACTTGATTCTAAAAAACAACGCACACTTTATGAGTCAAAACTAGCGACTGAATTTAGAGTATCACCTGATGGCAAATATTTAGCGTTTGCAGAGCGCTTCAAAGTATTTGTAACACCATTAGTTGAAAATGGAAAAACAATTAATATCAGCCCAAAGGCAAAACAGTTCCCAATAGAACAATTATCAGAGCGTGCTGGAGAAAATATTAGCTGGAACGCCAATAGCGATAAATTGTACTGGTCGTTAGGTCCTGAGCTTTACCACAGTGATTTAGCAGGCATTTTTGATATTAAAAAACCAGAACATGACTTTAAAGTTAAAAGTGGTGAAAACATTGGCTTTAAACAAACTATGCACGCACCAGAGGGCATGATTGCTTTAACTGGTGCACGTATTATTACTATGAATGGTGAT
This sequence comes from Pseudoalteromonas sp. NBT06-2, assembly GCF_002276045.1. GTDB lineage: Bacteria > Pseudomonadota > Gammaproteobacteria > Enterobacterales > Alteromonadaceae > Pseudoalteromonas. The sequence goes on from NZ_NQMR01000116.1 coordinate 11,814, forward strand.
AAAGTGATAGAAAATGGTGTATTACTTATTGATGGTAAACATATTAAAGCAGTTGGTACTGCTGCTGAAGTCGCTATCCCTAAAGGTGCAAAAGTAGTTGATGTATCTGGTAAAACAATTATGCCAGGCATCGTAGATGCGCATGCACATGGCTCTCAAGCTTCAAATGAAATTGTGCCACAGCAAAACTGGAAAAACTTTGCAGGTCTGTCTCTTGGTGTAACAACAATTCACGATCCGTCAAATGATACTACTGAAATTTTTGCTGCCAGCGAAATGCAAAAAGCAGGCGTGATTGTAGGCCCTCGTATTTTCTCTACTGGAACTATTTTATACGGTGCGAACGGACCCGGTTATACATCACATGTGGATTCGTTAGATGATGCTAAATTTCATTTAGAGCGCTTACAAAAAGTAGGAGCCTTTAGTGTTAAGTCTTATAATCAACCACGTCGTGAACAACGCCAACAAATAATTCAAGCAGGTCGTGAGCTTGACATGATGGTTGTGCCTGAAGGTGGTTCATTATTGCAGCATAATCTGTCTATGGTTGCTGATGGACATACTGGAATAGAGCATTCAATTCCTGTTGCCAATATTTACAATGATATCAAACAAATGTGGGGTCAAAGCGATGTAGGTTATACACCAACACTTGTAGTGGGTTATGGTGGTATTTGGGGCGAAAATTATTGGTATGATAAAACAGATGTTTGGGATCACCCTCGATTATCTCAATTCGTACCAAAGAATCAGCTTCTACCGCGTTCTATGAGACGTCCAAAAGCACCTGAACATCATTATAATCACTTTAGTAATGCACGTGTCGCTGCAGAGCTTCAAGACGAAGGTGTAATCGTAAACTTAGGTGCTCATGGACAACGAGAAGGTTTAGCTGCTCACTGGGAAATGTGGATGTTTGATCAAGGCGGCATGACAGGTCTTGAAACGATACGTGCGGCAACACTCGATCCAGCGCGTTACTTAGGTTTAGATAATAATATTGGATCGTTAGAAGTCGGTAAATTAGCTGACTTAATGGTGATTGATGGCAATCCATTAGAAAATATCCGCGTAACGGATAAAGTTGACTACACGATGATCAATGGTCGTTTATTTGATGCTGCGACGATGCAGGAAGTTGGCAAGAAGAAAAGAGAGCCAATGTACTTCGAAAATAAATAGTTTGCGGTAAGTAAATATTGGTGGTTGTTTATCGACCACCTTTTAGGGGGGCAAAGCGCTTTATACTGCGTTATTGGTTTTGATAAGGGAACAACCTATGTGGACTTCTCCTTTGTCAACAATAAAAAACAATCTTTGAAGAATTAAACGCTTACTTATGTTCGAGCGCTATGTGAGTAGCTAACTCTGGCTCATTGATATTTTCGCGAACAGGTCACCAAATCTATTAAGCGAGCTCAAGGCTCTTGGTTATTCACTGGTTTTATCTGCTGATTTTTATCTTCAATTATGCGTTTTATTATTTTAATCTGTGCGGTAGCTTAAATGGCTAACTCTCTAAAACGCATAATCGCTTGCAGCTGTTACTGCACGATGGTTTTTCCTGCTATAAAATTAACATCGGGTAATAGTGCGCCTTGCACTACCGCCAAAGCATCATTTTTATTTGTTTTTTGATTTTGCCTTACAGAACGAACCATTTTAGGGCAAATTAACCGACCATCATGCCCTAATCTAATAGCTTGTTGCTGCCAAAAATTAGACGTACCACACGCTGCAAAAACTACCATGCATGGTGTTAAATTGGCTAAATAGTGATATTACAATAAAATAAAGCTGAATAAAGCCACTTATACCCAAGCTACTTGGAAATGCATGATTTCAGCGGGAGTTTAAATGGTCAAATACAAGACATTTATTGCAAGTAATGGTATTCCCTTATCAACATAAATAACGCGGTAGTTGACCATTTAAACCCCCCCGTAGGGAATTTATCAGGTAAGTAATCACTACGTTACATCAGTTTGAAAGGCAATAAGCATTCCTAACATGATGTGCCTTGTGCTAACTCACCTGATAAATTCTGAAACAAGCATTATCAAGTAGCTTGGGTATATTCAGCTTTATTTATACATTATCGTATTACTCTAAGTCTTTCATTATTTCTTACAAATTAATCACAATCTTATCTTCACTCTAGTTTCATATCACAGTAAAATATTTAATTAAAATTTACGCAATATTTAGTTTTAAAATTTACATATGGTGACTTTCTTAGCGTTATATTCTCGGTTGTTATTAAAGATCTGAATACTCTTGAGTGGTTAGCTCTTTAATAATATTAAGGAAGCAAGTATGCAAATCAATAAACCAAATATTGTGATTGTAGGTGGTGGTGCTGGTGGGCTTGAGTTGGCAACTAAACTGGGTCATAAATTAGGGAAAAAAAATAAAGCAAATATTGTATTAATAGATAAAAGTCGGACACATATTTGGAAACCACTGCTCCATGAAGTTGCAACGGGTTCATTAGATACCAGTATAGATGGGGTTGTTTATTCGGCTCATGCAGCTCAACATGGCTTTAATTTTCAGTTAGGTGAATTCTATGAGTTAGACAATGACAATAAGCTAATTACAATACGTTTAATGGATGATACAAGTAATTCATTATCTAATTGTACGGTAAAATACGATCATCTAGTTGTTGCAATTGGCAGTATTTCAAATGATTTTAATACGCCAGGCGTAAAGGAGCATTGCTATTTCTTAGATTCTCATAAACAGGCTGAGCGATTTCAACGGGCTTTATTAAACCACTTTACTCAGTTACACCAAAATACAGATTTAGATGAACTCAAAATTGCCATTGTAGGTGCTGGTGCGACAGGTGTAGAGCTATCCGCAGAGCTTTATCATGTAGCTGAATTACTACAAAGTTATGGCTTAAATAATATGACAGCTAAAAAATTGAAAATTTATTTAGTCGAAGCGGGGCCGAGTATCTTGCCTGCATTATCTAATAGAATTGCAAGTTCAGCTAAACGTGAGTTATTAAAATTAGGTGTAGAGATATTTGAAAATACCAGAGTAACCAGCGCTAACGAACAAGGTTTATTAACCAATGAAGGGGTATTAATTGAAGCTGATATACAATTATGGGCAGCAGGTGTCAAAGTAGCTGATTTTATAAAAGCGTTAGATTTTTTTGAGTTAACAAGATCTAATCAAATAGTTGTTAAAAGCAATTTACAGTCAACAGTTGATAAATCTATTTATGTATTAGGTGATGCTTGTGCTTTTAAACAAAGTGATGGCTCATTTGTGCCACCAAGAGCACAAGCTGCCCATCAAATGGCCTCATGTGTTGCTCAAAACATTATTAATGAAGTAAGTTATCAGCCTTTAGAGAATTTTATTTATAAAGACCATGGTTCATTAGTGAATCTATCTCGGTTCAGTACAGTAGGTAGTTTAATGGGTAACTTAACTAATAACTCAATGTTTATAGAAGGGAAAATTGCTAGATTTATGTATATGTCTTTGTATCGTATGCATCAAAGAGCCATTCATGGCAGTATAAAGACATTTGCTTTATGGCTAATTGAAAAGTTAATGAAGGTTGTTAAACCTAGAATGAAGCTTCATTAAATTTAGTTTAAATCTAATATTAATCAGGCAAGGTAATTTCGATTATTTTGTCTGATGTATTCACGTATTGCATAAAATCATTTACAGCCACGAATATCAATTTCATAACATCAGATTCAAATTATACATTAAATGGGTTAATCTAGTGTTAATTATGTTATTAAGATTAGAACTTCTACTTAAATAACAACAATAATAACTAGAAAGTTACTGTAGGGTTTTTATGTTTCATTCGTTAAAATTTACGACCAAAATTACCATCGCCGCTTCTTTAGTTTTAGTACTTGTATTAGGACTATTTACAATTAACAATTTTGTTTCCATGCGTTCTCAAACAGAGAAACAACTAGAGCTTGTTTTAAAAGAAATTTCTCAATCTGTTTCACAAAATATCGCAAATTGGTTAAATGGTAAACTCAATATAATAGTATCAATAGCTGATAGTTATCAAACAGGTGACTTAGAATCAGTCACTTTATTGCAAATAAAACAGGCCAATAAATCAGGAGATTTTAAAAATACTTATATTGGTAAATTAGATGGTGCATTTGTATTAAATGACCCTAGCATTGAATTACCAAGTGATTATGATGCAAGGCAACGTCCATGGTATCAATTAGCACAAAAACAAAATGCAACAGCTTTTACTGCACCCTATATTGATGTAACAACAAATGAACTTACCATATCTGCAGTATCTCCTATTTTAATTAACGGTCAGTTCTCAGGTGTTGCTGGTGGTGATATTGATATGGGCACAATTACTGAAATTGTAAATGGTATCGATTTTTTGGGATATGGCTATGCTTTTTTAGTGAATAAAGAGGCTAAAATTTTAAGTCATCCAGATAAAAAATATCACGATAAATCAATTACAGATATATTTGGTAAAAGTCTGGCGCTTAGAAGTGATTTTGTTGAACACGATATAAACGGTAAAGCTAACTTAGTGTCATTTATTAAGATAAAAGGAATTAAAAATGTCTCTTGGTATTTAGCTGTAGTGATCGACAAAGATATCGCATTTTCATCAGTAGATACTTTTAGAAATGTAGCTGCAATTTATATGGTATTAGGTGTTGTTACGATAGTACTTATGATGCAATTTTTATTGCGCTATTTAATGAAACCTATGAATCGTGTGTCAGATGCGATAAAAGATATTGCACAAGGTGAAGGGGATTTAACACGAAGATTAGTAGTTGAATCGGACGATGAATTTGGTGAGTTATCGCGTTATTTTAATGCATTTATTGAAAAAATACACAGCTCCATTACCCAAGTTAAAGATACTACAATCGCTTTAGAAAAAGCAGTAGAAAGCTTAGTAAATAGCACTGAATCAACGCTTGATATGTATAGTGATCAAACAAACTGTACTAACAGTGTTGCAAATGCGGTTAATGAATTAACTGCAAGTGCGATTGATATATCAGATAATGCAAAAAATGCGTCTAGTTTAGCTAATGCAGCCAATAGTGAATCTGAGCATAGTCAAAACAGCTTAGATGACAATATTAAAGAGATAGATCATTTATCGCAAAAAATGGTTTCAGCACAAAATTCAATTACCAATTTAAGCCAACATACCGCAAATATTGGGCAAATATTGGAAGTGATAAAAGGTGTGAGTGAACAAACTAATTTACTGGCCCTAAATGCCGCAATAGAAGCTGCTAGAGCGGGTGAGGCTGGTAGAGGATTTGCAGTTGTAGCTGATGAAGTAAGACAGCTAGCGCAAAGAACACAGGACTCAACTAAAGAAATTGAAATTACCATAGCCCAATTGCAAGAGGGATCTTCACAAGCTGTAACTGTCATCACACAAAGTCAAAAGGACTCAGAAAGTAGTGTGCAATCAGCCCGTTTAGCAGGTGAACAAATGGCAAAAATAACCAGTACAATTTTAGAAATTGATCAGGTTAATTTAAGTGTTGCCAATGCCACTTATGAACAAAATCAAGTAATAGGCTCTTTAGATAAAGAAATCAATAATATCAGCGAATTAAATTGTACAGGGCAATCAAACTTAAACAGTACTTTAGCAGAATGCACTTTACTTAAAAATGAGTTTTATGAACTGGAAAAAATGTTATTGAAATTTAAAGTTTAATATTTAATATTGTCACTTTTGCTTAATATTGGCGACATTAAACAAAATCTGGTTTTTTTTACAAAGATTTCTTTTTTAGTTGCTGAAATATAAGGTTTTTATTTTTGGCATATGATTTGCTTTATAAGAGTAGATTTATGATATTGTAAAAATTATAAGGATAAATAATGTCAGTAGCCATACAAGATAGACCGATTGAAAGTGTTCGAGAAGAAGTGATCGATCAGCTAATTATGAATTATAGCCATGGTGAAATATCGTTAGAAGCATTTGAATCACGATTAGATAAAGCAATGAATGGTACTGATACGCTGACTATCAGTGAATTAACAAAAGATTTAAACTTAAATGTAGATACCAAATATCAGGATAAGAAAAAAAGTGCGCTAGGGACTCATTATCAACAAGGAAAAACCAAAGAACTTGATAAATTAATGAATGTATTTAGTTCGAGTAAGCGTAAAGGGCAATGGAATGTGCCTAAAAAGATAACTCTAGTTAACATATTCGGCAGTGATGAACTTGATTTTACTCAAGCCAAGTTTACCCATCCAAATACCCAAATTGGAGTTTTATGTGTTTTTGGTAGTATTGATATTTCAGTACCAGAGGATGTGAATACACATTCAAATATAAATTGTATTTTGGGTAGTATTGAAAATGATTCTACGTCTGAGTTTAGTGATGATGCACCAACCATTTCAATTGAAGGTAAAGTGATATTTGGTAGTTTAGATATTAAAATAAAACAGCCAATAAAAGAAAAATGGCTTAGATTTGCAGGCAGTTTAAAAGCACTGTTTAATTAACATAGCTAAACTAATTATAGTTATTGACTAAAAAATAAAAAATAAAGATCAATCACGTTAGGTACGTTTATACCCAAACCACTTCAAGATGCAGGATTCAGTTGGAAGTAGAAATACTTTAGGCTAGGCATTGATTGAAGAACATGGTTATTCCCTTTTCAAAATCAATAACGCTGCATAAAGTATTTATAAACCAACCTTACAGGGACTTCTGAGCAAATCATGCTCGTTGTTCCATCTTTTTTTAAGGGAGTAACCATTAATGCAAAGATGCGCCTAGATCATGAATTGCTCAGCAGTCCTGAACCTCACATCTTGAAGTGGCTTGGGTATAGTATGCGTAGTGTTTGAGTGTTCATTATAAGTCCTAAATGTGTAAATACATTTCAGGACAAGACAGTATAGCTAATAAAAAAGGCTGCAATTAAACAGCCTTTTTAGTTTTAAATTACCTAATAAAATTTTACCAAGGTATTTTATCAAGTTTAACTTCAGTACCTAACAAGTTTGCAATTTTTGGCACTAAACGTTCTTGTTCAGGGCTAACTAATGAAAATACATGACCTTGTATATCATCAACCGTTACTTTTGGTGCATCAGAAAATTCAAATTGTTTAGTTGTTAATACATCTTTAGATAACTCTTGCTTCATTGCTTTAGCTTTGTTTTCAACTTTTTTCACAGCATTGCGTGCTGTTCTACCTGCTCTGTGAATGTAATCATTACTGTTTACTGGTAAATCAAAATTAATCACATAATAAAGATTATTAAAATCAATACCACGAGAAGCAATATCTGTAGCCACTAAAAACTTAAACTCTTTATTTTTAAAACCATTTAAACGTTCTTGACGTCGTTTTTGTGGTATTTCGTTATGAATACCTAGGTTTGAAAAGTCATTTTCAGTAAGTAAGTCAGTTAAGGTTTTCACATCTTGTTTTGTACGTGTAAAAATAAGCGCTTGATCGCATCTAAGCATATGTAATAGTTTGATTAAGTGTGCTTCTTTATGCTTTCGGTAACAGCGATACATAGTATGAACAATTTTTGATTGTGCTGGCTGTAGTTGTTCTGTTTTAATTTCTTTTTGGTGTGATAAGTTATCTTGGCTAAATTTAGCTAACGTTTTTGTATCCGTTGCTGAAAATAAAACAATTTGTCTTTTTTTAGGAAGTGCAGTAAGAATAGTTCTTAATTCTTGCTGAATGCCCATGCTCACTAATCTGTCTGCTTCATCCATTACAAAATGTTTTAAGTTATCAAGTGAAAAAGTACCAAGTTTTAATAGGTCAACTAAACGTTTTGGTGTTGCAATTACAATATCGGCACCACGTTTAAAACGTTTAACTTGAGATTCAATGCGCACACCACCAAAAATGCTGATGGTACGTAAGTTTAAATCTTTACCATAGTTACTTATTGATAATTCTAGCTGTTGTGCAAGTTCGCGAGTAGGTACTAAATAAACAGCACGTACAGGACGTACTTCATCTTGACTATGATCAACTTGACTTAATTCTTGTAATGTCGGCAATAAATATGCAGCAGTCTTACCCGTACCCGTAGGTGCAATCGCATATGTGTCAGCGCCAGATAAAACGGCTCCAATAGATTTCTTTTGTATATTGGTAGGAGTTTTATAACCTAAGCGTTTTATGTTTGCTTGAAGGGTCTTGTTTAGACCCAATTCGGCGAATATAGTCATTTTGATCTACTTGTAACAAATAATGGTCGGCATTATACCTAGAATTAAATCAAATTACTTAAATTTGACTAAAAAGTTGAACGTAGGTTGGAATAGAGTCAGTAAATAATTAAGCATTATTTTTTTCTTTATTAGGGGCAGTTGATCTTTCAGGGTTAAATTTTTTTGAGATAAAAGTATTTTAGTCGCGGCGAGTAGTGTGCAGCATTCTAAGTAAATACGACTCAACAAAGAATAAAATGCTTTTAGCCGAATCCTTCGGACAGCGTTTGTTGGGCATTTTGACTGCGTTATCGCCTTTTTATGTGGAACAACCACATGACAAAGCCTCTGCCTTGTATAAATGCCCAACAATTCGCTGCAAAAGTAATCTCGAAAGATCAACAGCCCCTATAGTCTTTTTAAAAGATAGTTTTTTAAAAAGTAATACAAATATTATCTAATCAAATAACAATATTATTAGAATCCATCTTGACCTCATGTTAACTTGAGGTCTTATAGTCCTTTCATTGAAATTTATTAAAGGACTGTTTATGTCAACTGTCATCTCAATTAAAAGATTAAAACGTTTTACAAATTTGATATGGATACTGCAATTGGGTAATTTTTTTATTCGTGGAACTTACTATATGGTGTGGCCATTCTTGGCTGTGATTTTATATCAAAAGTTTAATCTATCAGCATCAGAAGTCGGCTTACTGTTAACAGGCTCGTCGGTGTTTTCAGTCGCATTAGGTTTTTACACTGGTAATTTATCTGATAGGTTTGGTCGTAAACCGGTTATGATTGTGGCTGCATTATTGGGGATCATCGCTTTTTCTTGGCTTGCGGTAGCAGATACTTTATTTACATTTTGTACTGCGGTATTCTTGGCAACTTTACCACGCTCATTGTGGGATGCACCGAGTAAAGCTGTATTAGGTGATGAATTACCTGATTCAAAAGACAGAGAACTCGCAATGCAAATGCTCTATTTTTTAGTTAATGCTGGCGCTGCAATTGGTCCATTAATAGGCTTATGGGCAGGCTTAACAGGCGAGCAATCGAGCTTTATGTTCACCGCACTGGCTTATGTTGGTTTGTTTATTGCTGTATTAGTGACTTTTAAAAATAAAAAAGTTACTAAGCAAAGTAAGTTAGATAGTAACTTCAACTTTAAGCAGGTTATCGCTTTGTTATCTAAAGATCATGTTTTCTTGTTAGTTATGCTAGCTAATATGCTGATTTTATTTATATATGCACAGGGCGATTCAAGTTTAATTCAATACTTAACCCGTGCTGAAATACCGGAACTTATTACGCTCATTTCTGTCATTATTGTGATGAACTCATGTGTGATTGTGATATTCCAATTCCCATTATTAAAACTAATGGAAAATATAGAGATTAAAAGGAGGATATATATTGGCATTATTTTATTAGCAGTATCGCAATTAGTATTTGCATTTAATCCTGTTGATTATTACTTTGGCTGGTTGATAGGCACCTTTATATTAAGTATAGGAGAGGCCATTTTGTTCTCAAATATGAATGTGCATTTAGATAGACTCGCCCCTAAAAAATTAAAAGGCAGTTACTTTGGCGCAGCAGGATTATGTTCATTAGGCTTCTCTTTTGCACCATTACTTGGCGGTATCGTATTAGATGTTTGGAGCGGGCCAACATTATTTAGTATAGCATCAGGGCTCAGTGTCATAACAATATTTTTATATCAAACAAGTGATAGCTTAAAGCGGCCTAATTTTGAGGCTTTAGAATTGAGTTAAGGGCATTGAATTAATAGTTGTGCTCACAGAAGTTATTTCAGTTTATCTTGTTTTTCTGACAATATTTGGCCAATTTTTTGTTTTTGTTCATTGGATAATTGGTCAGGTGTAATTTGATCTAAAATGTTGTTTAAGTCAGTGTGTAATTTAAAGTGCTGCTCTTTAATTTGCTCATGTACATCGATCACACGATAAGTTTGTATTGAGTAAGCGATACCTTTAACCGTAATTCTTTCTCTTTTCTCACAAAAAACGATGTCTTTTACTAACATATAAGTTTGATGTGATATTAGCAGTTCATCAGATTGCGCGATAGACTCTAATCGACTTGCTAAGTTAACGGTACCGCCAATTATGGTGTAATCTAAACGATCTTCTGAACCAAAATTACCAACGGTACAATAACCTGTATTTACACCTGCTCTGATCTGCAAAGGTTCATAAATACCTTCAGAGAGCCACTTGTCTCTCAGTACCTTCATTTTTTTTCTCATTTCTAAAGCCATGAGAATACAATCTACAGCATCTTGTTTATGCCCTTTACTTTCAGGATCGCCATAAAAAATCATGATAGCATCTCCCATGTATTTATCTACGGTTCCGCCAAATCGCATTGCAATTTGTGACATCTCATTAAAGTACTCATTGAGTAATGTTGATAATACTTCAGGCTCAGTGGAGTCTGTTAGTTGTGTGAAGCCTTGAATATCAGAAAAGAATACAGTGAGGTTTTTTCTATTGGTTTCAACTTTTACTGAACGTTCACCAGAAAAAATAAATTTATAAATCTGTGGTGATAGGTACTTAGATAAACTAATCGCCATTTGTTCTTGTTTAGCATAAAGGCGGGAAATTATTAATGCAAGAAAAATTGACAATATTGCGGCGGCTAATAAAGTAATTACCAATACTGAAACGGTAATTTTTTGTACGTTTTTAGCTTCTTGTTGTACTAATATTTTTTGGTTATCAATATTTCCTTGAATATACTCTATTAATATATCCAATAGATCCGTTGGAGGCCTATCCAATCCTCTTACATATTTATCAGCTGCTTGATAATTTGTAAATTTAGAATGTTCAAAAATGGTTAAAGCTTGTATATAACTTTTTTGTAAACTCTGGTGTGCAGTTAAAAACTTATTTAAAATTGTAAGCCCTTCACTTGATATTTTCAGTTTTTCAAGATTTTTGCCTCGTTTTATTACACTATTATATTGAATCTCAAATTTTTTTTGGTATTTAGTCAAGTCAGCGTGTTTATGACCACGTATGAGTATATTTTTCCATTCTTGAACTTGTTTTTTGAAGTCTACTTGCATGTTACGAACTTCATCTATCGATTGTGTATTGTTTAATAGTTGGTCATATCGAGCGTTTAATCTATCCATTTCATAATAATTGAACAAGCCAACAAACAAAATTAGCGTTAAGAGTATGATATAACTAATAATGACTTTCATAAATATTGAAATTTTCATTCGATTTAAAGCCTTAGTCTTAATTAGTTGTGTTAAGCAATAGTAGATTTAGATGAGTTTTTATTGACTTAAACTAGTCGTTTGAACGCAGTAAAGCAAGAGTATAAAAAGTAAAATAGACGATCAAATTTTAATAAGGATAAATTTTCAAGAAAAAAACGCTTGATTGAGTAATAGATAGCTGGCTATTAGGATTGAAAGCAACGATGTTATTGGACTATTTAGTTCATTTAAAGTGAGCACTTATTTATTCGTATAATATGCGTACACTAACTTCTTGCTCTAACAAGCTTACTTGTTTACTCACTGCTGATTTTGCAATGCCTAATTGGCGCGCAGCCTGAGCAAAGCTTTTAGACTGCACCACTTTAGTAAAAACGCCGATACGCTTTAATTCATCCATAATAATTCTATCATTCTATTAATGAGAACAGTGCTATATAAATTATCCATCTAGTAAAGAGTTTAATAACTGTCAAAATCAATTTATCGAAATTTTAAATAGATATCGAGAGAAAGGACATAACAATTGACACATTATTAAAATAAGTAGATCTCGGTGCAGGTTTGATATTAAACAAGAGGTTAATTATGGCATACCGGAAGAGTATCTCACCCATACTTTTTAAATGGCGAAAAACCAATGGCACCTTTTGCGTTGGCGATTGAAGGTCATGTGCCTCGTATGGAAAATTTACATTATGGCAAACCACAATAAATGAATAGTAAAGATATAAAACCAGTCATTTCTGATTTTGCTACTGCTGCAGCCAATATTAAAAAAGCAGGCTTTGATGGTGTAGAAATTCATGGTGAAAATGGTTATTTAATTATGTTTTAAATAAACTCACTTGAATTAACTTATGTGTATACAGGTATGTTTGAAGACAGCAAAATAGATTAGCTTGATGGTACTGTAACCCAGATTACATTGAAAAAGTTAAAACAGCGCAGGAATTAACCCAATATGATGACAGCATGTTAGCTCAATTGGTTTGATTTGTAGTGTTATAATTTTTAAATGAATACAAATATATCAGCATCGAGACTTATTGCGATGTTGATACTTGGGCTATGTAATGAGTGATGTTTTTTGTTTCTGAGGTAGTAAAGTGCTGCAGTGTTGTTTGCAATGTTTGTATGCGATCAATTCGAAACTCTCTATAATCTTTTCGTAATAAACAAAAAGCAATAATAGTCCACGTTCCACCCCAATATACTAAACTAAGCGGTTCTATTAGTCTTTTACTGGCATTATTTTTAGCATCAATATAGCTTATTTCTAATATATTAAAAGCTTGAATTGCTTGTCGTATCGTTGCTGAATATGCACTATGATTTTTATTTATATGAAAGTCAGGCACTAAAAAAGGCATTGGATGATTTTGCTGTAAATGCTCGGGAATAATCGCTTCTATTTTTTCAATTGCTCTGGTGGCGCTTTTAGCTAAGGTCTTATCACTCCAAGCCTGTACCATTTTACTACCAAGCATTAATGCCATTAATTCATCAATTGAAAACATTAATGGTGGTAGTTCAAAATGGTTTGGTAACAAATAACCGATGCCTGCTTCAGCTTCTATCGGGACACCTGAAAGTATTAAAGCTTGAATATCCCGATAGATGGTGCGCTCTGAAACTTCTAAGGTTTCAGAGAGGTTCTTTGCTGTAATAGCTAAACGACGACCTCGAAGTAATGTTACTATTTGAAATAGTCGTTCTGCTTTATGCACTTAAAGTCCTTATAAATTATGAAGCTTATGTTTGGCTATCACATTGGCTTTGAGCCAGTATATCTAAATGATCTAATATTACAGAGTCTTTTTCGATACATTTAATAAACTCAATACACAGCTCAGAATCCAAAAAAAACTTTTGTGCCAATTGTGCTTGATCTAAGCTTTGCCAATATACAATGTCGATATAAGTTGCACTTGAGTTACTTTTACATAATGAACGATACAACATACCTGGTTGCTGATATAAAAACTTCTCAAATTGATCATTTGATTTTAAAAAATCACTTTCTTTTACATTCTCTTTAAGTTTAAAGTGAACTATTTCAACAGTCCGTGCCATTTTTTTCTCCTGCGATTAACTGATAAGTAATGGTAACTGAGGCTACTGACAATGAGTGTCAGGAGAGATTTTTATTTTTAGATATTTAAAATTAATGTGTTAGGCGCTTATTTTGTGTGTATTTACTAGTTAAAGCGACTAAAAACCTACAATAAAAAAAATAGCAAAAACAATAGGTTGTAATACTATACGAATGTAAAACTACTGTATATTGTGGCGGTTTAATTCGATTAAATAATAAAGAATTTGAAATTATTTCTGTGTATGGATAAGTATATCTTATGAATATTAGGGGAGGGTGTTGCAATTAAATATTAATTGCAACCGGAGATACTTCAATCCATTCTATATTATGTTTGTCTGTGTAAATATTTGTTGTTGCCTGGTTGGAGTGGGCCATTCGGCTCATTGGATTATGCCCTGAGTCCATCAATTCTTGTGCTGCAATTCTTCTTATTTCATGAAAAGTTGGTCTTGCTTTTTTATCAATATCAGAATACAAACCAAGTTGATCGCGTATTTTTGAAAATCCCTCGCTGATATACGTACTCGTTACTTGAAATTCAAGAAGTGCTGATAGAGTTTTTATCAGAGCTTATGAACTTATAGGAAAGAACTAGTCAAGAATACAAAGAAATGGTCTGCAGATGTTTGGTTTAGCGAAGTTGGCTTAGAGCCTTTTTAGAAGTAATTGGATTCAGGTATTGCTTTTTGACTCTAGAGCTTAATGATCGATATCTCTGAAGATTGGTCACAATAACTAATTTTAACTAGCCTCTAAAAAAGGGACGAATGAGACGCTTAATTAATACATCACTTGGCAAATAACAGCCCCTATATTTCTAAATATGTTTTTACTTCTCGCTCAATACGTCTAAATTCATTTATTTCGACTTCCTGGCCTGGCGCATATGGCGTTCCAGCAATACAAATATCTAAGAGTTCTTCACCTACGAATAATAACTGAATTGTTCTTTCTTCGAAGATAGCAGAGCATAAATTTTCTAAATTAACGTAAAAGCCATCAACTATTTTTAAACCTTTTTTCATTTTAACTCCTTTATATGATAATAATTAAATGCCTTATATTTTTACATGTTGTGAATAAAACCTACATAAATCAATTATAGCTGATCTATACCCAAACCACTTCAAGATGCAGTCCTGAATCTCACATCTTGAGTGGCTTGGGTATATAAACCAGTGGTTTAATGTAATTAAGCGTGAATTATTTTATTTACTCACGTCTTTCATTCTCATAAGTTCTTAATTCAGCTAAGTAAGTAGTGAAGCTGTTAAACAAGCATTAAGTGATCAGCTGATATAAGGAATAATAAAATTGATGCTGTTTATAATGAAATACCACACCAAAATTTTAATAGGGCATTTTAGCGTTTGAATGATATTGCGGGTATAGTGGAAAATATTAAATAATTAGATTGAGCGCACAGATGATTCAAATTATTGCAGCTAATGGTGGTGGAGTAATATTACAGGTAAAGAAGTAAATAGTGTTGGAACTATCATGGTTGGTAATAAAGATAATTCTAATTATAACAGTGTTTTAGTTGATAATCCAAATTCTATTTATGGTGTTGTAGTTACTAACATAATTTTAGCAACTACAAAGATAAAAAGTCATGTAATAACATTAAACTCTTAAAAATAAGTTTATTATAATGACTTTAATTTACTTATGGTCTTGGTATTAAACCGCCGGAGTCAATAATAGCTCTTTCATAGTATGTTCGTTCCCAACCTTCTGAAGCACTCTTATAAGTATCAACTATTAGCGGTTCGCTATTTAGATGAATATATTGTAGAGCATTATCAAAATGAATAGAGAGATATTCACCTTGTCTTGAAACTTGTGTTGATGTTCCATAAACACTATTCCATACGGAATAAGTCATGTAGTCAGGGCCCAAATCACTTTGCTTACATTCAGTTAAGATGTCAAGAGACGTTGAATCATTGCTCCAATATCCTTCTTCCTGTGGTTGGCTGCAGATAGCCATTGCTTGAGATGAAAAAAGAAGGCTTATAGCCGCTGCTTTAATAAACGATTTCATAAAATACCTTTGAAATTTAAATGATAAATAATATACAATAGAGAATATATAATTAATTCTCGTTATGATTATCATTCCAAATTAAAAAATACGCAAGCTATTTTTACCTTTTTTGGGTACGCTGTGTTTTTTGGAATTATTGGGGCTGGTCTTGTCTTTTGACTCCAGATCTTAATGACTGCAATATCTGAGAAACTGATTAATTTGATAAATCTTAGTTTTGGACTTTTCGGTAACGGTATTTATCCGGCTAGTCGGAAGTTTCTAACCTCCAGCCTAATTGATATAAATCACTAAAGTGATATGTTTTATACCCAAACCACTTCAAGATGCAGGATTCAGTTGGAATTAGAAATGCTTTAGGCAAGACATTGATTGAAGAACATGGTTATTCCCTTTTCAAAATCAATAACGCTGCATAAAGTATTTCTAAACCAACCTTACAGGGACTTCTGAGCAAATCATGCTCGTTGTTCCATCTTTTTTTAAGGGAGTAACCATTAATGCAAAGATGCGCCTAGATCATGAATTGCTCAGCAGTCCTGAACCTCACATCTTGAAGTGGCTTGGGTATAGATTAACTAGTGATGTAGGTTGTTTTTATCTGTATAATTGTAACTAAATGAAAGGATTAGAATAATTTCTTTGATAACAATTTCTATAAACTCTCACTGAAACGTTTCTTACATCACTTTTGCATTGATAAACGCGACGATCGCAAGTTTTGCTTTATCCTTGGCTCTGGAGCTTCTGTAACATTCGGTATCAAAACTGGTGCAACATTTTTAAAGAATAGATGACTGTATTAGAAAGTACACTTGAACCCGGTGAATTAAATGAGTGGAAAAAATTGGAGGGTATTGAAGACGAAAATTTAGCTAAAGACTACGCAAAAATTTTTGGTAAACGTTTTGAGTTAGATGAGAAGCAAGGTTTTTCAGAGCTAGAAAAGGCAATGAAAAAAGTTAACAGAGTAGTGGTGTAAT
>NZ_NQMR01000117.1 GCF_002276045.1 Pseudoalteromonas sp. NBT06-2
GGCAATGAAAAAAGTTAACAGAGTAGTGGTGTAATGCTCTAATGTAACTGTATATATTTATAAGCTTAAAACAAAGTATAGTCTCAGTAAAATAGATTTTTTATTACGTGAAATAATCAGAATTACTGCTGTTATTTTCATTAGCAACCTTAGCTAAATCTTTGACAGAATCATGAATTACCACTATATTTCTGTTTATTTCTTCACATGTAATACTCTGTTCTTCAACAGCGGTTGCGACTTGTGTCATATTGATACTAATACTGTCAATACCAGAGGTAATTTTCGTTAAAGCGTTATAGGCATTTTCACTTTTACTTACCGCTAATTGTGTTTTCAAGACACCATCGGCTACTTTAGAAACGGCACTGTTAACTTCTTCTTGTAACTTATTAATAAGGTTACTAATTTCTTCCGTTGAAGTTCGTGTTTTGGATGCTAAACTTCTCACTTCATCGGCTACCACTGCAAACCCACGGCCTTGCTCACCAGCCCTTGCTGCTTCTATTGCAGCATTAAGCGCAAGTAAGTTAGTTTGTTCTGCAATCATGTTAATAGTTTCAACTATGCTGCTGATGTTTTCACTACTATTTGCAACCTCAGAAATGGCATCACTTGCCAATGTTATTTCTGTAGAGAGCTCTTTGATTTCCAAAACTGCACGGGAAAGGATGTTCTGTGTTTCATCGGCGGATGATACAGCTTCAGTTGCATTATCGGCGGATTTGGTTGCTAAATTTGAAACCTCCCCTATAGTCGTTGACATTTCATTCATTGCTGTAGCAACATTTTCTATTTCGCTACTTTGCTTTTGGGTATTGGTGATTATTAAATTGGAACGCTCAACTAAAGCTTGTTCTATTTCTTTTCGGCGTTTAGACATAAAATTGATAGATTTAGCTACATTATCATTTTCACTGCGTTTGGTCATACTGGCGCTAAAGTCTCCAGCAGCAATGGCTGTGCAAAGTTTATCTATTTGAGAATATGATGTACCAACTTTCTCTAAGCTTGCTTCCATTGCTGATAATTCATCGTTTCCATTGGATTGGCTAATGGAGACTGAAGATAAGTCGCCGATCGCAATTTCTTCAGCCATTATCATGACCTTATTTATTCTTAAGCTTATAGATTTTACAAACCATAAAGATAAAGCAATCAAAAGTAAGATAGCGACTAATGCAAAGATACTTGTTTTAACAAATAACTGACGTATAGGACCTATCACTTGTTCCTCTGGCTCGGCAAGTATTACCAGCCATTGCCCCGTTTTAATAAATTCACTGGCGAAATAGTAAAGTTGGTTAGTTATTGGGTCTTGCATTAATTTAACCTGCTGCTTTTCTCTATTTTGATAGATAGTAGAAAAATGGTTTTTATATGCTGAACTTGCAATTGATTTGGTTTGTAACCCAACATTCTTAAGAGTTGCCGATATAAAGTGACCATCTTTACTTATTAGGAAAATATCTCTCTTTGTCTGTTGTTTTATTTTAAGAAGATATGATTCTATATCTGTTAAAGAGCGATCAACACCGCCAATACCTAAAAACTTCTGATCTTTTGTAATCGGGTAGCTTTGCTCTACAATCATTTTACCTTGGTACATATAAGGTTCGGTCACCAAAACTTGAGGTGTCTTTGTTTGTTCGAATAAACGCTTAACGCCATTATAATAGAGGCTTGATTCCATATCAGCTAACGGTTCTACAACTAAGTTATTATCATCTCGGTACCAATAAGGGTAACACCTCAATAACCC
>NZ_NQMR01000118.1 GCF_002276045.1 Pseudoalteromonas sp. NBT06-2
ACCAATTTTATTTGATTTCGTTTTATCTAAAGTATTTAAAGCCAAAGCAATGCCACTGTTGCTGCGGTAGTAACTAGTCGGTATGTTTTTGCGTTCATTATTAAGTGATTGGCTACCATGGTTAGTGGCGCCATCAAATAGTGCTCTAACAGGGCTTTAGGGCGATTGTATTAAAAGTAACTGACACACCCCCTCTAATTTGATCACG
>NZ_NQMR01000119.1 GCF_002276045.1 Pseudoalteromonas sp. NBT06-2
CACTCTGACAGGGCTTTGATTTTTTGTTTGATCTTTAACAGCTAATACACCATAAAAATTACGGCTGTTATGTACGTCAGATGTAAAGTATCGGCTATCTAATTGATTGAAATAAACACTAAAAACAATGAAAAAAATACTCGAGTTTAGAATTAAAAACTTATTATTACTCAATTGCATTGTAGTGACTTTACTTGCTTGGTTTTGCCTCCATAAACTCAGTGAAAATAAAATATATATTAATGCAATACCAACAATGAACTCATAATATTGAATGAAAATTTTCTCCGCTACAATAGCAGTAAATAAACTTCCAAGCACACCACCAAACGCGAGTACTAAATAGAATAAGGTTAATTTTATTTTATGTGGTTGTAATTTAGCAAGCTCACCATGACAAATCATGCAACCAGAGAGTAATAATATACAGTAAGTTAATACTTGCTGTATTAAGCTAAATTGTACACCGACAAAAAATAAAAAAGTGCCAGCAAAGCTACTAAATACAAAGCATGTAAACCATAATTTTTGGATATACCACTTAGGGCTGTTAAAACAAATAATGTAAGTGAGTAAATATATAGATAAAGGCAGAATCCATAAAAATGGTGTGGGTGGAATATTAATCGTCATAGCACTGGTTGTTGCCATCATTAAAATAACACTACAAGCTGATAAACCTAGCCATAATAAAATTGTTTTTACATCGTGAGCGGTTTTATCGTTATTTTTTGCACTGATAATGTGATTGAATTTAAATAATCGATAACTACAAAAAAGAATACTTATCATAAAAATATAATAACCATAACCCCAAATAATACTTTGTAGTGTGGTATCTAAGTTCGGCTCTATAACAAAAGGGTAAGATAATAATGCTAATAGAGAGCCTAAATTAGATAATGCATATAGTCTATAGGGTTGGTTATTAGTTGGGTTTAAACTGTACCATTTTTGAATTAATGGTGCTGTAGCACTGAGTAAAAAGTAAGGTAACCCAATGGCAATTAATAAATCGAACATAATGTTAATTTGCGGTATTTGACTAATCAAAAGTTGATTTGAATTCAGCTGACCTATTGGCATTGCAATTAAACTTAATAAAATAAATCCACAGTGAATCGCAATTTGTTGATTAACTTTTTTTATTTTACTTAATGTATGTGAGTATAAGTAACCAAGCAATAAAAAGAGCTGAAAAAATAGCATACATGCAGTCCAAATAGCGCCACCACCCCCAAAATATGGTAAAGCCATTTTGGCAATAATAGGCTGTACTTGAAACAGCAAAAAAGAACTCATAAAAATTGTGATTAAAAATGGCATATAAAACAATGTTCTCAATCAAGGGTGTATCGTTTCATTAAACGGACACTTTATTAGTATTGCTGATACTCAGCCTAACTTTTTTGTACACACTGTGATGAACTCTAAAATGCAGAATAGCCATTTTTTGTTGTTACATCACCTTATAATACGGTATTTGATAGGCTTATTAAAGTTGTTAAACTCATATATAAACGAGTAACTGAACAACATGATGTAGTCAGAGTATTTACTTATTTAAAGGGAAGAATAAATGAATAATTGTTTTATTTTTCTTCTTCAAGTAATTCTTTAATGGTAATAAACAGCGGGTAAAACCATTGATATTTATTACAAAAAGCATCTAATTCTGCTGGTGTACTTGAGTTATGGATTAAATGAAAGGTTGTCATGTTGGCCATTACAAATAATTTAAACTTTTGACCATTTCCTGTTTCATCCTCTTTTATAATACTAGCTTGATAGTATTCAAAGTCCGTTTTTACATTTTCAAGTAAAGCATCACGCTCTATGGCTGATACTTTTGGAATATCTTCTTTCATTTTATTTATTTTACTTCTCTGTTCATCAAGGTGAATATACATTAGGTGAATATACATTAATAGCTAGAAAAACACCTTAGTTTGTAATCAACTGCCGAACTCGAACAACTTTAAATCAAAAAAAATAAAAACGATATATAAACGAATATTGATTAAACAAGTTTATTTTAAATAATTGATATTTAATTATGAGGAATAACAATCAAAAAATTCAATGCAGATTTAACGAGAAATATTTAAAAATTTTTAACTTTGATAAGATTTAAACAGTGTCTATATATCAGTAAACACTGTTTAATATCTAAACCCAAACTGTGTAATACAAGTTGTAACCTTATTGGATGATTAAGTAAATACTGCTTCTATATCGTCTTCATAAGTGAATTCATTGTATTCAATCAATTCACGACGTAAACGTTGTTTTTCCTTAATTTCTTCTATTTCACGCCATTTTCTTTTTTTTGTTTTTCTACCTCTGCGCTCAGGACTTGTGTTTTCAGAGTCCTCTAGTAAGTCTGATAAATTGTCTAAAAATTGTGTATCTGCCATGATTATTTCCTTGTTTGTGGTTTATGCAAACTTTAGAATGAGAATGTGACAGACGTGTTACTTATAGATGACAGTTTGGTGAAATTATTTTAGGTACAGATTGCTTTAGTAAATAAACCAAAGCAATTGTATATTTATGAAATAGTTTAGATTTCTTCAGACATCAATTTTCTCCAGCCTTTTACATTTTGTGGGCCTGAGATCCTAATAACAGTATTACGTAATAGTCGTCCAAATAAGGTTTTACCTAATTCTGCCAGTTTGATGACTTTATTTGACTCATCAATTACCCAACTGATGCGTGTTAGTCTTTTTTCTTTAAATGAGTTTAGCATTTGGTTAGTTGTATTATTACTATCATTTAATAATTCACTTAAAGTCAAAACATCTTCTAATGCCATGCCAACACCTTGTTGCAACGATGGTGGGCAACCATGTAAGGCATCACCAATAAGTAATACCTTATGTTTAAATACTTCTCTAGACTTAACAGATTTTAATTGACCCTTAATAACTGTATTTGCGTTATAAATGGCGTTTTGTACTGACTGATCATATCCAGAAAAAACTTTTTCCATCGCTTGTTTGGCATCAAGTTTAAAAATGTCACCGGTAGGGTCGGATATTTGTCCATAACAGTAGAGTTTATCTTTTGAAATGGGGTAAAACATGAATAAATCATTTTCACCAAGTAAGTAACTTGGTTGCATATTATGATTTGGGTAATCAATACAAAAACGCCAGTTCGATACGTTTAAGTCGAGTAAATCTGGCGTATCAAACACTTTGTTTCGCGTATCAGAGTTTATGCCATCAGCAGCTATGACTAAATCATATTCTTTTTGTGAATTATTATTAAAAGAGACTAAACAGGTATTATCATTATGCTGTAAAGAGGTGATGAATTTATTGTATTGAACTTTATTTTCAATGTCTTTTAGCAAAATATGCATTAAATTATCACGTTCTAATGCAACAAAAGGTTGTTGATTAAGCGGAGCTTCTAATAAAGACGCTTTACTTAACAGTTTTCTAGAGGCTTTTTCAAAGTGCACTTCAGTGACTTGATGCGCATGTTTTAATATTTCATCTTTAAAGCCTAAGCTTTCAAAACCTGCCATCGCATTAGCGGGTAAACAAATACCCGCACCTTGCAAACGTGTACTCGGTGCCTTTTCAATGAAATCAATCTCATGCTGGCTGTGTTTTAATTTATGAAAAAGGCTTAAACCGGCAATGCCAGAACCTACAATTAATATTTTCATATGCTGTCTTATTGTTTTACTTAAATAAATTATCTATTTTTCCTAAGTGTGAATTATTAGTCAATGCAAAATATATTTTAGCTTGGGCATTTTTTAATGACTTTTCAGAATAAACACGATTTAAATAATTATCATGTCAAATATAAGTTTCATCAGTGATCAAGTTATGCGTAAATAATTCTGTTCGACTAAGTAATACATGTGTAGCAAAAAGCCTTGAGTTTGTTAGCGTTACTTATTTTACTTAAACCTTCTAATAACTTATCTTCAAAAGTGCATTTAATCTTACTAAATTTAAGTTATTGATCTTGTAAACTCAAATTTGGCAGGGCTACAATAATATGCCTATCTATTAGTTCATCATAAATTATGAAAGCCTATGCTAACTATTCAAAAATCCAAGGAAAAACCGTTTTAATCAAGCATAAACTAAATATCCAAAAATTCCTGATGTCGATTTTAAATTCTTGACTGTTTTAACTGATATAGGTACATTCGATTTATTGGTTATAAAGCCAGCATAATAAAATTTTTATAAAAGGAAATTAAAATGAAGTTAAAGTTGAATAAGAAAAAAATAAAAAACTTATCTAAAGATAATCATGCATTACCAGCAGAGATGACACCGAAAATTGCTGGAGGATCTTGTTGTTGTCCTACTAAAGCAACATGCATTCAACAAGGATGCAAACTAAATTAGAATTTTTTAATTATTCTGTTATTAACTAGTGCATTACTGTTATAACAAATATTAATATTAAAACTAATTTAGAGTGGATTGATAAAATAAAAAAGAGTTAGTACCTTCGATTGCAATCGAAGTTACTAACTCTTTTTTATATGTTGGTTCTGAAAATTCTGATGAATTATTGTTAGATGAGTACCATCAATAGTTGATTAATCATTTGGTAAAGATAAAGATAAAGATAAAGGATGTTTTAATGACACAGGCGTTAGAAGCTGCAAAAGTAAATAAAGAACTTATAAGTCAAATTTTATATCAATTTAATCAAAAAATATCTCATTTAGAAAATCAAAATACAAATAGCGGTTTACTCAGTGGTTTAACTGGGGATTTACTTTTTTTATATCAGCTCAGCCAATATAATTCTGAATTAGTTGATGAGATTATTTTTAATGAGAAATTAGAATTTTTACAGGCACAGTTATTATTTTGTGTAGAACGCCCTGATTTAAGTTCCGGGTTAAGTGGTCAAGGTTGGTTTTTAGAGTATATAAATCAATCTCAGGGTACTGACTATGATCCTGAGTTATGCGAAGAAATTGACAACATTTTATTAAACACTCTTAACGTTGATAATTGGAAGGGGGAAATTGAAATGGTAATAGGTTTGTCTGGTATCGCTATGTATGCAGGGCGTCGACAATTAAAATCAGCTTCAAAATCACTTTTTGAGATAATAATTAAACATTTTGAAAATTTAGCTATTCAAATATCTGAAAATACACTTTCTTGGTCACAACCGAGTAATTCTGTTTATCGTTTTAATAAAGATGAGCCAGAAGCATTTGAATATAATCTAGGGTTAGCTCATGGTGTACCAAGTATCATAGCGGCTATTTTACCCGCTTTAAAAATCCCTTCTTTATTTGATCGTACAAAACGTTTATTAATACAAAGCTGTGATTGGTTATTAGCACAAGAAAGACAAAATAAAGAGCGAATGAGTTGTTTTAGTTCATCGTGTAATGACGATCACGATTCTCGCTTGGGTTGGTGCTATGGTGATTTAACGATAGCATTAACTTTAGCTCGTGTGGGTAATGCGTTAGAAATGCCTTTATATGTAAGTAAAGCAAAAGAAATCAGTTTGCATTCGGCTCATAGAGATGAAAAAGAAGGAATGATCCGCGATGCTGGTTTGTGCCATGGTAGTGCTGGTTTAGTACTTATTTTTCAATTATTGCACCAACAATTAAATGAACCTCAATTATTACAAGCTGCAAATAAGTGGTTAACTTATACCTTAGAGCTATACAAAAACCAAGAGTTGAATGGTTTGCATATGTATTCTGGGTTAACTAATAAATATGAAGAAGATACCGGATTTTTAATGGGCTATGGTGGAATTGGTTTATGTTTATTGTCAGCGCTTGGTGAAGACGCTGATTGGGCCGATAGTTTGTTAATGGCATAGATAAAAAGGATTAATAATTAATGTCAAAGTTGATTGTAAAGCACCAAGATTTTTTTGTGATCCGCACACCAAGATTACCTATAGATAATTTAAAATTGTTAGGTACAAGTAAAAAGCAAACGCAAAAAGTCCTTGAAGATTGGATTAAAGATCCACAGATACAAGAAGCGCTATATTTAGCGAGTCCATCTTTATTAGAACGAATAGAGCTGTCTCATAAAAATAAAAAAGATAATAAAAATGGGATTGTTAAAAAATCAGATATAAAGCAGGCAAAAAAGTTAGAATTAGCACTCTTGAAGTATATGATAAGAATGTGCTCTCGACCAACGCCTTTTGGTTTATTTTCCGGAATTAGCATGGGAAAAATAACCGATGAAACACGAATCATTAGTAGAGATTTATCTAAAGATAGTCGTAAAACACGATTAGACATTTTTTATTTAAATGCTATTAAAGAGCACTTTTTAAAACACAATGCACATTCAGAAAAACTAAAATATTATCCAAATACTAGCCATTATTTTGTTGCTGATCATTGTAGATATATCGAAGCTTATCAATCTGAAGAAACAAGACAATATAGGTTAAGTGCCATTGAAAGAGATGAATATTTCGACTTTATATTATCAGAAGCTAAAAAAGGACTCAACTTTAATCAATTAGTTGAGGTTTTTTTACAACGTTTTTCTGATGAACAAGAAAATAATGAAACAGATAAGTCTGATGTAATAGATTATATTCAACAGTTGATTGATGAATCTGTTTTATTGGCGGATATAGCTTTGCCTTTAACTGGTAAAGCACCTGACGTTGCTTTGGTTGCGTCTTTAAACTCTATGGGCCAAAATGAAACTGCAGATCATTTATCAACTTCCTTATTTAAACTAAAAGAATTAGATAACAAAGGAAGTAGACGTGTATCTGATTACAAAAAAATATTTGAACATTTAAATCAACTCCCCGTAAAAGCACAAGAAAATAAACTATTTCAGTCAGATGTATATCGCGCCTATTCACAGTGCGAACTTAGCCAAAACCAAATATTGAGCTTATTAAAACAAATTAAATTAATTAAAGCTTTGTCTATTACTAAGCAAAGTTCATTTAGGGACTTTATAAGTAAATTTAATTCTCGGTTTGAAGGCCAATTTGTACCTCTGGATATATTGCTTGATGATGAATCCGGCATCAGCTTTTCAAATGAGTCAGGTTATGAAGCACCATTACTCGCAGGTTTACATTTGAGAACCGCTTCTTCTGGTCAAGGTGGGTCTAATCAAGCTTCATTATTAGATAACTTGATAACACAAGCAATAAGTACACCAAAAAATAGAAATAAACCAGTTATTAAACTCAGTTCTAAAACGTTATTAAAATATCTTACTAAGCCTTTATCTGAAGTGGATTTACCGATATCTTTTGCAGCTATGATATCTTTATATGAAGATAAAGATGCAAACTCAACAATAGTTCAATTCAATGGATGTTATGGACCATCTGCGGCTAATTTATTGGGGCGTTTTTGTCATTTAAACAATGATTTAAAACAAAATGTTATTACACATTTGAAAGCTGAAAGTAACCATTCAAGTGATGTTATTTTTGCTGAAATAGTGCATATGCCAGAAGGTAGACCTGGTAATGTAATAGCGCGGCCTCAT
Source organism: Pseudoalteromonas sp. NBT06-2 (assembly GCF_002276045.1). Classification (GTDB taxonomy): domain Bacteria; phylum Pseudomonadota; class Gammaproteobacteria; order Enterobacterales; family Alteromonadaceae; genus Pseudoalteromonas. Next base: position 7,506 of record NZ_NQMR01000119.1, read on the forward strand.
TTAAGGCAATATGAAATAGTATTTTTAGCGGATTCAAGTTTATCAAGTGAATATCAAATTCCGATCAGTGATTTACACGTATGGGTTGAATCCGGACTTGTTAAACTGTGGTCAAAACGCTTGAATAAACAAGTTATTCCACGTTTATCTTCAGCGCATAATTATTCTTCACGTAGCTTAAGTGCTTATAAATTCTTAAGTATGTTACAACACCAAGATGCTTCAGCACCTCATTTCTCTTTGCCTGAGAGTCAAGCTAATGTGTGTTTTATACCTAGAGTAATGTTAGATAACTTGATTCTTTCTGAAAAAAAATGGCGTATTCCTCGTAAAGAAATTGCAGAATTATTGAATGAGTCATTAATTGAAAATGATGGTATTGATATTAAAAAATGGCATGAACTTAAGGATACATATCAATTAGATGATCATATCGCTTATGCAATGAGTGATAATGTATTACAGATTCATTTATTAAATCCTTTAATGCTTGAAATATTGTTAGGAGAAACGAAAGGGCAAACAATTGTAGAATTAAAAGAGGTGCTTACGACACAATATTCGACACCTGTTAAATCACCTGAAGGGCAAAGTTATGCAAATGAACTTATTATCCCATTTTTAAATACTGGTGCAAAAGTACATCAGCATTTTAGTGATGACCCACAAAAGAATATTTTAACAACACCAATTAAACGTCGTTTTTCACCAGGCTCACAATGGTTAAGTTTAAAAATATACGCAGGAAATACAGCTGTAGAGACTTTATTAGCTGAACATTTATTACCCGAAATTGAGCAATCTTCTTCACTATTCAAAAAATGGTTTTTTATTCGCTATGGCGATCCCGATTGGCATTTAAGAATACGCTTTTTTGGCGAACCAAGTGAGTTATATGGGCAACTTCTGCCAAGGCTAAGCGCTTTACTTGATCCTATGGTTGAAAATAATGAAATCCATAAAGTGGAACTGTTTACATACGAAAGGGAAGTTGAGCGTTATGGCGGCCCTGATGCAATGGCATTGGTTGAAGACTTGTTTATGGCTGATAGTCACCTAATCGCAGCTACAATACAATTAGAAACTGAATTTAATGATGAAGTACGATGTCGAGTCGCATTATTAATGACTGACCTTCTATTAAATGAGTTTAAATATGATGCTAAGGAAAAGTTAAATTTAATTAACGGATTAAGAGCTGGATTTGGCCAAGAGTTTAATGAAGGAAGCAAACTAAGAAAGCAATTAGGTGACAAGTATAAAAAAATACAACTCCAATTATTATCGGATTTTTCACAAATTCAAATACATCCTCAAGTAGGATTAACGTCTGAACAACAACATCTTTTTAATATCGTCACTATTTGGAAAAAACAAGCATCTCCTATAATAAAGCGTCTTAATCAATTGATATCATCTGATGAAGGTATTAAATGCAATAAAGATACTTTGTTAAGTTCTTTATTACATATGCATAATAATCGTATGTTTAAAGCATATGGTCGTGAACATGAATTAGTGATGCATGACTTTCTACGACGGTATTATTTTTCGGCAGATAAAATAAATTAAATTTTTCATAATGTATCTCTGTCAATAATTACATTACAATAGACTTTGCTATTAATTTATATCTTTTAGATAAAGTTAGGTTAAATGGAACAGCTATTTAGGCAAGAAGTAATAGATAAAAGAAAATACCGATTATCTGGGGTTGTGAGTTTGATACAACCTCCGGTATTTAAGTATTTGACCTTATTAATTTTAATGATAGTTATTATTAGTATCGTATTTTTAACTTTAGGTAGTTATACCCGAAAAGAAACGGTTTCAGGTATTTTGCAACCTGATGCTGGCTTACTGAAGCTAAAAGCACCTCAAGTAGGTGTTATTACAGAACTTTTAGTGAGTGAAGGCCAAAAAGTAAAAAAAGGAGAACCGTTATTACGTATTAAATCTGAAAAACATGGCGTTAAGGGGGTAGAGTTAAATCAATCCATTATTAAGCAATATGAATTTCAAATAAATATTTTAAAATCGCAATTAAAAAAACAAAAATTTAAACATGTTTTTGAAATACAAGCACTAAATAATAACCAACAAGATGCAGTTCAACGGTTAATCCAACTCGAATTGCAAAGTGATATTTTTAATGAGCGTGTTGTTATAAATAAAGAAATCGTTGATCAAGTAAGTAAACTTGCTGGAACGGGTTACATATCAGATCTCGAGCTTAAAAAACAACAAGATAGTTTATTATCTTTAAATCAACAAGTCGCTTCGATAGGTTCTGAGCGCTTATCAATACAAAATCAAAGAGAACAATTTAATAGTCAGCTATCTCAATTACCAATAAATCAAGCAAAGGAAAATAGTTTATTGGAAAGTCAAATAGTACAATTAGAGTCACAGTTGCTCACAACGCAACAACAAAGGTTAAGTGAATTAAGATCGCCTGCGAATGGTATCGTGACAGGTTTGATTGCAAAATCGGGCAAGTCAGTAAATTTAAACCAAAATTTATTAAATATTCTACCTGAAAACAGCAAGATGCAAGCTGTTATTTATATCCCAACATCAGCCTTTGGTTTTATTGAAAATGGCCAAATAACAAGATTAAGATATCATGCATTCCCTTATCAAAAATTTGGTATATATGAAGGTGTTATCTCACAAATAAGTGCAAATGTTATTTTACCTGATGAAACTGATATACCTGGATTAATTACTTTGCCTTCATATCGTGTTGTTGTTGCTTTAAAATCTCAAGATATTCAGGCTTATGGAAATAATATTCCACTTAGATCCGGTATGAAATTAGATGCTGATATTGTGATTGAGCAACGCTCTTTAATACGCTGGTTATTTGATCCTGTTTTTAGTATTCAAGGCCAGCTGTAAATGAATATTCGTAAGTATCAAAACAAAAAGAGTTGTTATTATGTCTTTAAATGACACAAATCCAGCGAGTAAGTTACAATTTTGGCATCGAAAAAAACTGCCTTTAATTTTACAATCTGAGGCAACTGAATGTGGATTAGCATGTTTAGCTATGGTTGCGGGCTATCACGGTTATCAAAGTGATTTATTATCCATGCGTCAGCAATTTAGTTTATCATTAGAAGGCGCAACTCTGCTTGATATAATGCAGTTTTCAGAAAAACTTTACTTAACTTCAAGACCTTTACGAATAGAATTAGATGATTTGGAAGATTTACAAACACCTTGTATTCTACATTGGGATTTAAATCATTTTGTAGTTTTAAAATCCGCGAATGCAAAATCTATCGTGATTTATGATCCAGCGAGTGGAGAAAAGCGTTTAAGTTTAGCTGAAACTTCAAATCATTTTACTGGCATTGCCCTTGAGCTGACGCCAACAAAAGAGTTTACCCTTAAAGAAAAACCTCCAAGCTTAAAGTTTTCAGATTTTTGGCAAAAAATAACAGGACTTAAAAGTTCTCTTATTTTGATTTTTGTTTTATCACTGTTACTGCAGGTTTTTGCTTTAGCAACACCTTATTATATTCAATTAGTTATTGATGATGTCATTTTAACTGCAGATACTTCTTTGCTAACGGTATTGGGGATCGGTTTTGGTTTAGTACTCATATTTGAAATCGTTACCAATAGTCTCAGAGGGTTTACCTTATTACATTTTGGTAGTTTGATGAATATTCAACTTGGGGCCAATTTGTTTCATCATCTGGTGCGTTTGCCGCTTAACTATTTTGAGAAGCGTCATATGGGAGACGTTGTTTCACGATTTGGATCATTACAACAAGTTAAAGAATTACTGACAACAGGTGTGATTGAAACCATAATTGATGGTTTGATGGCAATTATTACGCTAGTGATGATTTTCTTTTATAGTCCTTTATTGTCAGTTGTTGTGCTTGTTGCAGTAACGCTTTATGCGGTTTTAAGAATATTAATGTATCGACCTTTTAGAAATATAACCGAACAGGAAATTATTGCCAGAGCCGAAGAACATAGTAATTTTATGGAAACTGTGAGGGCGATTCAGACAATTAAATTATTTGGTTCAGAAGTTAAGCGCGAAGGACAATGGCAAAATCGCTACGCTAATGCGATAAATCAAAATATTCGTTTAGGGCATTTTCAAATATCATATACAGGTATCAATCGATTATTATTTGGATTGGAAAATATCATTGTTATTTATCTTGCTGCGTCTTTGGTTATTCAAGGTGGGTTTAGTACAGGAATGCTATTTGCTTTTATGGCTTATAAACAACAGTTTATGGATAAAACAGCAAAACTTATTGAAAAATTAATTGAATTTAAAATGCTGAGCTTACATTTTGAACGTTTAGCTGATATCGCTTTAACAGAAAAAGAGCCACTGTCAAATAAAAATGTTAAAAAACATAAAATTAAAGGTAAAATATCAATAAAGAATGTGTCGTTTAAATATAGCGATGCAACACCAAATGTTATTGATGATCTTAGTATGGAAATCAATCCGGGTGAATCTGTTGCAATTACAGGACCTTCTGGATGTGGAAAATCTACTTTGCTAAAATTAATGTTGGGATTAAATCATCATAATAGCGGTGATATTCTTATTGATGATATTCCATTAAATCAATTAGGACCAAGTCAATATCGACAGCAAATAGCCGCAGTGATGCAAAATGACGAATTATTATCAGGCTCTGTTGCTGATAATATCGCTTTTTTTGATACTCCTATTGATATGGAACGTGTTGTTTATTGTGCTGAATTAGCGGCAATTCATGATGATATAAGCAAAATGCCAATGGGGTATGACAGTTTAATTGGTGATATGGGGTCAAGTTTATCGGGTGGTCAAAAACAAAGGTTAATTTTAGCGAGAGCTTTATATAAACAGCCTAAAATACTTTTCATGGATGAAGCTACCAGCCATCTAGATACAACGCTTGAATCAGATATCAATCAGGCGATAAAACAACTAGATATTACTCGCGTGATTATCGCACATAGAAAAGAGACTATCGCTTCAGCTGATAGAGAAATAAAGTTAACCAAAGAAGCAACAATACCTGAAGTTGCATAATACTTTTTAAAGATATTAAAAAAGACCTAGCATGAATGCTAGACCTTTTAATGACGGGACAATGTTTTAAATTTTTTAAGCGATTTGTTTCTCAGCTAAGTTTAATTCCATCGTTGCTTTTAATAAGCGATAAAGGTTAATTGAAGCATCAATTTCTTCTTTACGGTTTGTTAAGCTTTCTATGTTTAAACCTAGAGGCACATCTAAGTGCGCACAGCTTTGTAAAATTTGATTTAGGTTATCACGACAAATTCTAATCGATTCATTTAATGAATCATTTGAGTCTAAAATACGCCATTTAGTTGCTTCAGGTACTGAAATGCCTAACCACTTCATAAAATCTAATGTTTTTTCACCACCGCAGGGTGTGAAAGTTAAAATAATACGTTTTGGCGAAATGCCATTATGACGACAACTTCTTGAGTAACTGGTAATTAAATCTATTGTTTCTTGCGCATTGTAAACTGCTTGAGAAATAAAGAACTCACAGCCTTGATCAATTTTTTCTAATAAACGCTCATGTTCATTACGTTTACTAGCATGTCGCTCTGCAATAGTAACCCCCCCTAAAAATACATTACTTTTATGAGAGCCTAATGTTTTGTATGCATTGGGTAGGCTTAGCTTGATATCACCAGTTGAAGATGGGCTGCCGACTAATACTAAGTTTTTAAGTTTGTATTCTTGGGCTGTTTCATCTAACCAAGTATTAAATTCAGCTTCATCACGTTGTGCCACACTTTTATAAGTGATTACGTCTAATTCAGATAATTGGCTAATAAGTTGGCTGTATTCACGTGGGTCGACCGTTTTTCTAAATGGAAAAGGGCGAGGCACCGCAGTACGGCTGCTTTCATCTTGAATGTCATAAATTATTACACCATCGTATTCTATTTCATGTAATCGATCTAATAATTTATTAGCGATAGTTTCTAATTGTGCTTTATCAGTGCCCATTTTTGGTGGGGTCGTACCTATAAGGTATACGCCTTGTTTTGGGTCTTGAATTTTTTGTTTTAGTGATAAAGCCATTTTATTTTCCATCATAATTATCTTATAAACTCAATATAGCAGCCATTTAGACGTCTAGATAGTCTTTCTTGTTGAGTCTTTTTCATTTAGCTTGAATTAAACTCAAGTTAAAGTCTTTGAATGAAAGAAGTAACTGTTTACATTTTTTTACCTCACTTCGTCTTATTTACTCGATTAGAAAGTATGGCTCTAGCATAATAGTAATGTTAGATACTGATTAAGTTTAGTCTAATTGGTACGTCATATAATTAAAAGTTCAGGGGAATTGAATGAAATTTAAAGTATTAGCAACTGCTGCAACGGTTTCTATGGTGCTATCGGGTTGTGTATTTCATATTGATGCGAATAAGCGTGGCAATAATGCAAACTCAGTGCATGCTTCATCGCAACAAAAAAATAGTGTGAAATCCGTTAAACAATCAAATAACAAAGTATTTTCACAAAATTATGTATTAGAAGAGTTACCAAATGGTTTGAAAGTGATGGTAGTTAAAACTGATTACCCAGATGTAGTATCACTACAAATACCAGTGTCTGTAGGCTCTCGTGATGAAGTTGAAGTGGGTAAAACGGGTTTTGCTCACTTTTTTGAACATATGATGTTTAAAGGTTCAAAAAAATATCCGCAAGATGTCTATTCTGACATTTTAAAAAACTCGGGTGTTGATAATCGCGCTTATACAACTAATGATTATACAAATTATCATTTAAACTTTTCGAAAGAGCATTTAGCTAAAGTACTCGAAATAGAAGCTGACATCTTTCAAAACCTATCTTATACAGAAGAGCAATTTAGAACTGAAGCACAAACTGTTAAAGGTGAATATTTAAAGAACAATGCCAGCCCAATTCGTAAGTTGTTATCAGCTGTACGTAAAGAAGCATTTGATACCCATACATACAAGCATACAACAATGGGTTTTTTTGAAGATATTCAAGCAATGCCAGATCAAATGGAATATGGTCAAAAGTTCTTTGAAAACTTTTACGTGCCAAAAAATGTATCTTTAGTAATAGTAGGCGATGTTGAACCTGCTAAAACGATGCAATTAGTTAAGCAATATTGGGGGAAGTGGAATGCCAAAGGAGTTGATGCTGTAGTACCGATAGAGCCAAAGCAAACCACTGCTAAATATATCCATGAAAAAAATGATGGTTTACCTGGTCATTGGTTATTAGTCTCTTATAAAGGTACTTCTTGGCAGCCTAAACAAAAAGACCGAGCAGGTTTAGATTTAATTTCTCAACTTTATTTTTCTGAAAACTCAGATTTATACCAAGAAATGGTGGTTGAAAAACAAATTGCCAGTCAAATGTTTACTTATAACCCAGAAACCAAAGATAAAGGGTTATTACATGTATTTGTAAAAGTAGATAAGGAATCTGATTTAGCGATAGCACGTGATTTAATTAATCAAACATATGCTCAAGTACGAACTGAGTTAGTTGAATCTGATAAACTTACTAATTTAAAATCTAACTTAAAGTATAGCTTTATTAATGGTTTAGATTCATCACAATCAATCGCTTCAACACTTGCAAGCTATATGCATTTTGAACGTGATCCAGAAGTGATTAATCAACTTTATGCCAGCTCAGATGCAATTACAGCGCAAGATCTTAAAGATATTGCAAATAAGTATTTTATAGATAGCAGCCGTACTACTGTTACTATGTCTGATTTAAAAAAAGTATCAGGTTTCGAACAAAAAGTTGATTTAGATGGTGCGGTTACAGCACTAAATAATAAGCCAACAAAGCGCTACTTTAATGTGTTAGATAAAACAAATGAGTCACCACTAGTTGATGTTAACTTTTTATTTTATACTGGTTCAGCAGCAGACCCACAAGGTAAAAAAGGGCTAGCTGCATTAACTGCTAATATGATTTCACAAGGTAGCTCTGAATCTCGTAGTTATAAAGAAATTAAAAAAGCCATGTATCCATTAGCGGGGAGCTTTTCTGCTCAATTAGATAAAGAAATGATATCTTTTTCTGGCCGAGTGCATAAAAACAATGCTGATACTTGGTATGCATTAATTAGCGACCAATTATTAAACCCAGGTTGGCGTGAAGATGATCTTAAACGCATCAAAAAAGAAATGATTGATGGCATTAAAGCAGGCCTAAAGGCATCTAATGATGAAGAATTAGGTAAAGAAATACTTTATTCTAAACTTTATAAAAATCATGTATATGAAAGTTATAACTATGGTGACTTATCTGATTTAGAAGCGATTACTTTAGATGACGTTAAAGCTTTTTATAAAGAACAGTTAACACAAGCTAAATTAAATGTTGGCATTACAGGTGCGATGGCTGAAAATCTTAAACAAGATATGTTTAGTGATTTAACAAGTCTACCTAAAGGTGATGAAACTCGTTTAACGATAGCTGATGCGCCGGATCTTTTAGGTCATCATGCAACAATCGTAGAAAAGTCAGCTAAATCGACAGCAGTATCGTTTGGTTTCCCGATTGATACAATTCGTAGTGATAAAGATTGGACTGCACTTTGGTTAGTACGTTCGTATTTTGGTGAGCATAGAAGTTCAAATAGTTTCTTATACCAAAAAATTCGTCAAACACGTGGTATGAACTATGGTGATTATTCTTACATCGAATATTTTCCACGAGGTATGTATCAAACAAAACCAGATGCAAATTTAGGGCGTTCAGAGCAAATTTTCCAAATTTGGTTAAGACCATTACGTTCAAATAATGATGCACATTTTGCAACCCGTACAGCTTTATTTGAATTAGATAATTTAATTAAACAGGGGATGTCGCAAGAAAGCTTTGCAGCAACACGTAATTTTTTAACTAACTTTGTGCCGCAAATGGTTGCTAGCCAAGATAAGCAATTAGGTTATGCACTTGATAGCCAGTTTTATAATACTGATGAATTTGTATCATATGTGCGAAAACAGTTAGCAAATTTGACTATTGCAGATGTAAATCGTGTAATAAAAGCAAACTTACAAATAGACAATATTCAGTATGTATTTATAACGGGTGATGGTAAAGATATGCAAAAGCGTTTAGCGTCAGAGCAAGTTTCACCTTTAAAATATAATACGGATAAGCCAGCGGAATTAATTGCTGAAGATAAACTAATCGAAAGTTATAAACTGAAGATTCCTAAAAATAATATTGAGGTATTAGCGATAGATGAGGTATTTCAATAGGCTTTTTAGCTTATAATATAAATCCATTACAATGTGTTTTGTAATGGGTTTTTTTATTGTAAGTTGACCTTAATCTTCCACACGGTTTCGGCCAAATTTTTTAGCTAAATAAACGGTTTTATCTGCAGAAACAAATAATTCATTAAATTCAAAACAGTTATCTTGGCTAGATGAAACCCCAAAGCTCGCTGACACTAAAGCATCTTTTATATTTATTTGTTCTATTTTTTTTCTAACTTTTTCAGCTTTTTCTTTGGCTTGAATTAGATTACAGTATGGTAATATCATTAAAAACTCATCCCCTCCAAGACGTACAGCGATATCTTCGACTCGGGTTGAAGCTTGTAATATATCGGCGACAGCTATCAGTACTTCATCTCCTGTCTTATGCCCAAGTCGATCGTTAATTGGTTTAAAATTATCTAAATCTATCATAATTAAGCTGACATTATGATTTTGTCGTTTCGCAACTGTTAAGGCTTTTTCAACAAATGGCATTAAAAAGTGACGGTTGTACAAACCGGTTAAATGATCTGTCATAGCGACTTGCTCTAATGCATGTTGCTGTTGCTTTACTTGTAAATATAAGTGATGAGTTAATACGAGATTGTTAACTCTAGCTGCCAGTTCTGCTTGTATAACCGGTTTAGTGATAAAATCATTAGCACCTTTTTTTAAGGTATCAATACGTTGCGTGGCGTTTAACTTTCCCGATAAAGCTAAAATAGGGATCAAAGACTTTTCATCTACTCTAGCGCGAATAGCTTTAATAACTTCAATGCCATCTTTACTTCCTGGCAAAATAATATCTAATAAAACTAAATCAAAGTCTGTTGTTTCAAAGGCAGTTAAAGCAGTATCCGCATCTATATAGTGGCTAACTAATAGTCCCATTTGTTTCAGTATTTCCATCGTCATATTTGCAACAGATAAGTGATCTTCTACATAAAGTACATGGCCTGACCTTTCACATTTAATGATTTCATTTTGAGTTAAGCTGGAGAATAAACTTTTTAATGAATCAATATCCATTTTTTGACAAATATAATTAGCTTCATCTTTTTGAATTACTTTGAATTTGTCTTTATCGGTTTCACTGCTCAGAATGACTGTGAGAGGATTTTTGTTATTATCATCAGATTTTATTTTAGTGCTAAGTTCAAGGCCAGTCATATTATTTAACTGCATAGCAATGCAGATAAAATCAAAAGTATCATTTTTAAGCTCTATTAAGGCATCCTGCGTAGTCGAAACGAGTAGTGGTGTGACTGAGTATCCACGAAGTAATTCTTCAAGTAATAAACTGTAGGTTTTTGATGGTTCAATAATCAACACATTCATATTAAACACCTTATTAAGTAAGTGGCTCTATGCAATGTATTCATCTATTAATTTTGAGAATACTTGTTACCAATTAGATGATAAATATAACTAAACTATTAAAATTGTAGTGTCTATAATTATTAAAACAAGCCAAAGCCTGCTTTAAATAAATTAATCATGAAATTATTATACTCTTTTTGTGTTTGTCATAATAAATTAAGCCCATCATAATAATTGATAGTGGTGCAATTGAGAACAGGTTAAGTATTTGCCAACCTAAACTAGACTCAAGCCATCCTGCACTTAAAGATGAAAGCGTTACCATGCTGAATACCAAAAATTCATTTGCGGCTTGAGTTTTCGCTTTTTCACTTGAGCGATAGGTTGTGGTCACCATTTGTGTCGCGCTTATGAACATTAAATTCCAACCTACACCTAATAAAAATAATGCTAATAAAAAGTGCCAATGGCTAATACCCTGTAAATTAATAATAATACATAAGGTAATTAAAAGTGTACCTATTATCATTACTTTAATCGCGCCCCACTTTTCAATTAACCTACCGGTAAAAAAAGAAGGGATAAACATGCCTAGTACATGCCACTGAATAACAAAAGCAGACTCTTCAAAACTAAAACCATGGCGATGCATAGCCAGTGGTGTCGCAGTCATTAATAAGTTCATTAAAGTAAAACTTATCATGGCAACAGTAACGGCTATTATAAATTTAGGTTGTATTAATATTGCTTTTAAATCTCTAGTAGGGCCTTTTTCTTTGATTTGTTGCGTCTTTGTAAATGTGACAAATTGCAGTATGAAAATAGCTAACGTATAGAGGCATGCAAGAGCAACAAATGTATTGCTAAAATTAAGAGAAGGAAAATAATTTCCAACCCAGATAGCTAGGTTCGGCCCTAAAAGTGCAGCAATAACCCCACTTGCCATAATAAATGAAATTGCACGGATCGGATTTTTTGGATCAGCTTCAATGACTGCAAAACGATATAGTGTTGCAAATCCTATGGCCACACCAATAAGCCCAGTTGCAATACAAAACAAGCTAAAAATACCTTGCTCTAACGCGTAAACGGCTATTAAAATTCCGACTATACCGATTGCATTACCTAAGCTAAAACCGTTTTTTCTGCCTATCTTTGCCATTAATAAAGATGCTGGTATTGTTGCTATTAATAAACCTAAGCTTTGCGTTGCTACGGGTAGGGTGATCCAACTTTCATTTGGACTAAGCTGTAGGCCTATTAATGCTGTCACAGTTACCAACATGATATTACCGGTAGTGATTAAGCCTTGGCATAAAGCGAGTATTAATACATTTTTATTCATTTATATACTAAGTGGTGATTTTTAGACGTCGAAAATACGTGTTTAGGTGAATAAATACAAATATATCTTTTGTTATTTATCAGTTAATTAAACTTTTAGTTATGGCTTATAACCATTAAAGCAAAGATGTAACCACACATTAAACATAAATTCGGTTAAACTGTTTGAGATGAAATTAATAATTATATAAAGAAAAGAGTAGAGTAGAGCATAATGCGTTATGAAGTTTGGGAACAATTAAGAGTTGAAGCAACAGCCTTAGTAAAAAAAGAACCTCTTTTGGCAAGCCATGTTTATTCATGTGTGTTAAATCATGAGTGTTTAGGGTCAGCTTTGAGTTTTATTGTTGCTAATAAACTATCTGATGCAGTGGTTTCTCCTTTTACATTTAGAGAGCTATTTGACCAAGCTTTTGTTGATTGTGATCGTATGCTTACCTTTGTTGCTACTGATATTAAAGCGGTTACAGAACGAGATCCTGCTGCGGTTAATTATTTAACAGTTCTATTAAACCTAAAAGGTTTTCAATCGATTCAAGTGCATAGATTGGCTCATTGTTTATGGCGTCAAGACCGAAAAGAGCTTGCTCGCTTTATTCAAAGCCGTAATTCAGAAGTATTTGGTGTTGATATCCATCCAGCATGTAAAGTCGGTAAAGGCATTATGTTTGACCATGCGACAGGTATTGTTATTGGTGAAACTGCTGTGATTGAAGATAATGTTTCAATACTGCAATCTGTTACTTTAGGTGGTACAGGTAATGAACAAGGTGATCGCCATCCTAAAATTCGAGAAGGTGTATTGATTGGTGCTGGCGCTAAAGTTTTGGGAAATATTGAAGTAGGGGTTGGCGCTAAAGTGGGTTCTGGTTCAGTAGTATTAAATGACGTTAAACCGCATACAACTGTGGTAGGCGTTCCTGCTAAAGCGGTTGGTAAACCAGATTGTGAGTGCCCAGCTAAGTCAATGGAACAAAATTTTTATGATGATGAAGATTCATTATCAAGCTCATATTTGTAAGCTGAATTAGTATAAATAAACGAGGCGAGCTAACTCGCCTTTTATTGACTGATTTTTACCACTTTACTTAACACTTTACCATCAGAAAATTGAGTTATTAACTCATCATCTACCGTGATTTTTTTCACTGAACTTGTTACTTCCCCTTTATTACTGGTAATAGAATACCCTCTTGCAAGAACTGTAAGTGGGCTTATGCTATCCAGTTTAGACGCATTTATCGCTAGTTTGTTTTGATAAAGTTTTAGCTTTGCTGAAATAGCATTACTCAATTTGTTTTTTAAATACCCTAAATTTATATTTGCTTGGTTAATGCTATTATGTGGGCTATGTCGTTGTAATTTTGGTTTTAAATAACTTAGTTGGTGTTGGCAATTATTAAGTTTTCTTTCAACTGCTCGTTCAAGTTTTATTGATAGTTCGTCCAGCTTTTGACTTTGCTGCTGTAATTTATGTTCAGGGTGATGTAATTTTAAGTTTTGAAATAACCCATTTTGTTTATGCTGTTGCTGCGTTAAATATAAAGTGAAAGCGCGCTGTAATCGGTTTTTAAATTCATTTATTTGACTATGAATGTAACTTGAGTCTGGACTGACTAACTCTGCTGCAGCTGAAGGAGTGGCTGCGCGTACATCAGCTACAAAATCACTTATAGTGGTGTCAATTTCATGCCCTACAGCACTGACAATGGGAATGTCAGAATCAAAAATAGCATAAGCAAGTTGCTCGTGATTAAAACACCATAAATCTTCTAATGAACCACCCCCGCGACCAAGAATGATAACATCAACTTCATTTCTTTGATTGGCTAATTTTATTTTCTCTATTAGTTGCTGGTGGGCTTGTGCACCTTGTACTTGAGCTGGATATAAAATGACATCTAGTTGTGGTGCTCTGCGTTTTAATACCGTTAAAATATCTTTAAAAGCGGCACCCGTTGCAGAGGTTATCACACCCACTTTATTTATTACTGTAGGTAAAGTTTGTTTATCCATGGCATTGAATAAACCTTGAGCTGCTAATTTTTGTTGTAGTGCTTCAAACTCTTGTTTTAATAAACCTTGACCAGCAGGTTCTATTTGTTCAACGATAAGTTGATAATCGCCACGAGGCTCGTATAAAGATATACGAGCACGAACGACTACTTGTTCACCATTCTTAGGTCTAAAGCTTGAAGCACGGTTATTACCTCGCCACATGGCAGCTCGAATTTGTGCGTTATCGTCTTTTAAAGTGAAATACCAATGGCCTGATGCTGGAGCGACAAAATTAGAAATTTCCCCATTTAAAGTTAATGAGGCAAAGTTGCGCTCTAATAAAAAACGAATTTCTTTGTTTAATTTTGATACTGTGTAAACTTGCTGTTTACTTTGCTTTTTTTCTGTTTCAAACATGATTTTCCAGGTAAGTAGGCTACAGCAAGTGCACTGTATCATAAATAAATACTTATTTTAATTTACTAAACGACAAACTGCTGTTAAAATCTCGCCGCAACTCCATATAATTTATATTAACCTTCAATTGTGAGAAGTTGCCACATGCTACGAATAGCTAAAGAAGCTTTAACCTTTGATGACGTACTTTTAGTACCTGGTCATTCTACTGTCTTACCCCACACTGCGAATCTAAATACGCGATTAACCCGTGGTATAGAACTTAATTTACCTTTAGTATCTGCTTCAATGGATACAGTGACAGAAGCGCGTCTTGCGATCGCGATGGCACAAGAAGGCGGTTTAGGTTTTATCCATAAAAATATGACGATTGAAGAGCAAGCTAACAATGTTCGTAAAGTAAAAAATTACGAAGCAGGGATTGTTTCTGATCCTGTTACTGTTACTGCAGAGTTAACAATTAAAGATGCATTAACCCTATCTGAAGATAAAGGTTTTTCAGGTTTTCCTGTCACCGATGCGAACAACACTTTAATGGGTATCGTTACAAGCCGTGATATGCGTTTTGAAACTAAATTGTCTCATTCTGTTTCTACTGTTATGACTAAGCAAGAAAAGTTAGTAACAGTAAAAGAAGGTGCCAAACGCGAAGAAATTTTAAGTTTAATGCATGAACATAGAATTGAAAAAATTCTTGTTGTTGATGATGCATTTAAGCTCAAAGGCATGATCACTGTAAAAGATTATCAAAAAGCACAAGAAAAACCGAATGCATGTAAAGATGAGTTCGGTCGCTTACGTGTAGGTGCTGCTGTTGGTGTTGGTGCAGGCACTGATGAGCGTATCACTGCTCTGGTTGATGCGGGTCTAGATGTATTATTAATTGATACTTCTCATGGTCACTCTCAAGGTGTTATTGACCGTGTTTCTGAAACCCGCCAAGCTTTCCCTGATTTACAAATCGTTGCTGGTAACGTTGCAACAGCTGAAGGTGCAATTGCCTTAGCTGACGCAGGTGTTGATGCTGTTAAAGTGGGTATAGGCCCTGGTTCTATCTGTACTACTCGTATTGTAACAGGTTGTGGTGTTCCACAAATTACTGCTATTTCTGATGCAGTTGAAGGCTTAAAAGGTCGCGGTATACCAGTGATCGCTGATGGTGGTATTCGTTTCTCAGGTGATATCGCTAAAGCACTTGTTGCTGGTGCATCATGTGTTATGGTTGGTTCTATGCTAGCGGGAACTGAAGAAGCCCCCGGTGAAGTTGAACTTTACCAAGGTCGGTATTATAAATCATACCGTGGTATGGGTAGTTTAGGTGCAATGAACCAAAAAGAAGGTTCATCAGATCGTTACTTCCAAG
Organism: Pseudoalteromonas sp. NBT06-2; assembly: GCF_002276045.1. Classification (GTDB taxonomy): domain Bacteria; phylum Pseudomonadota; class Gammaproteobacteria; order Enterobacterales; family Alteromonadaceae; genus Pseudoalteromonas. The sequence continues at coordinate 23,233 of NZ_NQMR01000119.1, forward strand.
ACTCTAAAGAAGCTGAAAAGCTAGTTCCTGAAGGTATTGAAGGTCGAGTTGCATACAAAGGACCTATTGCTAATATTATACATCAGCAAGTTGGTGGTATCCGCAGCTCTATGGGCTTAACGGGTTGTGCAACAATCACAGAAATGAACACCAAACCTATGTTTGTACGTGTTACTTCCGCTGGTATGGGTGAGTCGCATGTTCATGACGTACAAATCACTAAAGAAGCGCCAAACTACCGTCAAGCATAGATCTGCTAGACATTTATATTATGGCCACTTCGTGGCAAAAAAGAATAGAAAGGGCTGGCAATAAGTTAGCCCTTCTTAATTACTTTAAGAGCAGACGAATAATACTTTATATTAATCTGTTCCGTACTGATCTTTTCAATAGCGAAGCTATTATCAATAAAAATATTGAAATGTATTTTTTCAATATTTTTAAGAGAGACTATCCATGAGCAAAAATATTCACGATTCACGTATCCTAATTTTAGATTTTGGTTCTCAATACACTCAGTTAATAGCACGTAAAATACGTGAAATTGGTGTTTACTGTGAATTATGGGCATGGGATGTTACTGAAGAGCAAATTAAAGAATTTAATCCTCAAGGTATTATTTTATCAGGTGGTCCTGAGTCGACTACGTTAGAAGATAGCCCAAAAGCACCAGAATATGTATTTCATGCTGGTGTACCTGTATTAGGTGTTTGCTACGGCATGCAAACAATGGCAAAGCAGCTTGGTGGTAAAGTTGAGAGCTCAGATAAAAAAGAATTTGGTTACGCACAAGTTGAAAATGTTGCACATTCAAATCTAATGGAAAACATTGAAGATCATTTATCAGATGCTGGTAATGGTCTATTAGATGTTTGGATGAGCCATGGTGATAAAGTCATTGATATTCCTGCTGGTTTCATAACTATTGCTAAAACTGATACTTGTCCTCATGCTATTATGGCCAATGATGAAAAGCGCTTTTATGGTATTCAGTTTCACCCAGAAGTAACACACACGAAACAAGGCTTACGAATTTTAGAGCGTTTTGCAATTGATCTTTGTGGTTGTGAAAAATTATGGACACCAGCTACGATTATTGAAGATGCTGTTGCACGTATGAAAGAACAAGTGGGTGATGATGAAGTTATCCTTGGTTTATCAGGCGGTGTCGATTCATCAGTTGTTGCTATGTTATTAGATCGTGCAATTGGTGATAAGCTAACATGTGTCTTTGTTGATAATGGTCTACTTCGTTTAAATGAAGGCCAACAAGTAATAGATATGTTTGGTGATCACTTTGGATTAAATATCATTAAAGTGGATGCTGAAGATCAGTTCTTAAATGATCTTAAAGGTTTATCTGATCCTGAACTTAAACGTAAAGCAATTGGCCATACATTTATTGATATTTTTGATGCTGAATCGAAAAAGCTTAAAAATGCCAAATGGTTAGCTCAAGGAACTATCTACCCAGACGTAATTGAATCAGCTGCTTCAGCTACTGGTAAAGCACATGTAATTAAATCACACCATAACGTAGGTGGTTTACCTGACGATATGGAAATGGGCTTAGTTGAGCCATTACGTGAATTATTTAAAGATGAAGTTCGTAAAATTGGTCTAGAGTTAGGTTTACCATATGACATGCTTTATCGTCATCCTTTCCCTGGACCTGGTTTAGGTGTTCGTGTTCTTGGCGAGATCAAAAAAGAATACTGTGACTTATTACGCCGTGCAGATGCTATCTTCATAGAAGAGCTACATAAAGCTGAGCTTTACCATAAAGTAAGCCAAGCATTTACCGTATTCCTTCCGGTTAAATCAGTAGGTGTTATGGGTGATGCACGTAAGTATGATTGGGTAGTATCACTACGTTGTGTTGAAACAATTGATTTCATGACAGCACGTTGGTCACACTTACCTTATGATTTCTTAGGTTTAGTTTCTAATCGTATCATTAATGAAATTGATGGTATTTCACGTGTTGTTTATGATATTTCAGGTAAACCACCTGCAACTATTGAATGGGAATAATTAAATTTATGATAGTTTAAAGATTTCTTTAAAACGCGATTATTAAGTCGCGTTTTTGTGATTTTATTTGAAATATAGCTGTTTTGTCGGTTTATTCGTGGGAATTGCTGCCTAAGTAATCGTTGTGTTTATTTACTAAGCGGTTAATTAAAAAAGTGAAAAAAGTACTTTACCTTTAAAGTTATCTCCCTATAATACGACGTCATTGCAGGGGCGTAGTTCCAATTGGTAGAACAGCGGTCTCCAAAACCGATGGTTGGGAGTTCGAGTCTCTCCGCCCCTGCCACTTCTTTTTATATCTTAGCTTTATCTTAGCTTACAAATTACTTAAAATGTTTAAACATATATTTTTTAACGCCTAGTTTGGGAACTTTAAATGCACTTAAATTATGCAGAAATTTTTGGTGTTGAATCTTTAAGTTTAAATAAACACTTTTCAAAACCTATTCATAGTAATGCACAAAGTAACTTTGACGCGGCTATACACATTCCTAAACAGTTAAAACATGACTTAGTTAGAGCTATTGAATCACTCAATGAAGATAGTGCTGCAGAATATAGCTTAATAGCCCAAAAAAATCCGATTTATGGTTTGATTCAAACTGATATCTCTATAAGTAATGAAGGTTTAAATAGCGATGATAAAAAGCAGCTTTGGCAAGCACTGATAAATACTTTTAAAGTTAAAAGGGATGATTCATGAATCAAATACAAATACTAAAAGACTCTGAAGTCAATGCTATGATGTTAATAGAACAATCTTGTCATACACATCCAATGACTCAAAAAAATATACTTTCATGCTTTGGGGAGCGTTATCTTAATCGAGGCCTTTATGTCGATGGAGTTTTAGTTGGTTTTTATATGACTGAAATGGCAGGTCCTGATTTTACCTTAATGGATATCTGTATTTCTCCAGAGCATCAAGGAAAAGGTTATGCTAAATTATTAGTTGATAATTTGATTGATGAAGCACAAAAACGTAATGCTGAAAGTATATTTTTAGAAGTGAGAGTCAGTAATCTCAGTGCGATAGGACTTTATGAAAAACTTGGCTTCAATGAAATGGGAATTCGAAAAGATTATTATCCTGCTGATAATGGCCGTGAAGACGGTAAATTAATGGGTTTGGTTCTGTTTTCATTTAGCTAAACGCAATTATACATTTTGGTTAATAGAGTGAATTAACTTATCAAAACTATTTTTTGCATTTTCATGATTTTCTTGTTTTAAATCCATTTCTAGAGTTGAAGCTGCTTGGCTAATAGTCATAAAACCAAAGCAGCCTGAACTTCCTTTTATATTATGTGAAAGGTCTTTAAGCTCTTTCCATTGTCTAGCATCATTAAATGTTTGGAGGTCAGTTATAAGGCTAGGTAATTTACTTTTATAAGTTTCATTTAATTTTTTAAATTCATTATTATCTAAAATTTCATTCCACTTTTGATTGCTAATTTTTTGTAAACTAAGGTACTTTTCAAGGGTGAACTCTAATTCTTTTTTATCTATTGGCTTTGCTAATGCTTCATTACAACCAGCTTCAATATAAATTTCTACATCGTGTTTCATTACATTTGCAGTTAGGGCGATAATTGGACCATCATAGGCGGTATGTCTAAGCATTTTAGTCGCCTCTAGACCCCCCATGACTGGCATTTGCATATCCATAAGGATCAAATCATAATCGTTGGTTAAAGCCA
>NZ_NQMR01000012.1 GCF_002276045.1 Pseudoalteromonas sp. NBT06-2
TACCAATTCCACCACTCGGGCATAGCCTTTCGCCAATAAAAAGCGTTCAGGATATTCATAATATTTGGAGCGGTACACGAGGCTCGAACTCGTGACCTCGACCTTGGCAAGGTCGCGCTCTACCAGCTGAGCTAGTACCGCATCACATTTAGTTTATTTACAGTTAAACAAATCTGTTTCTATTTTTAAATAACTCATTATTTAAAAATGGTGCCCGAGGCCGGACTTGAACCGGCACACTCTAAGAGCGAGGGATTTTAAATCCCTTGTGTCTACCAA
>NZ_NQMR01000120.1 GCF_002276045.1 Pseudoalteromonas sp. NBT06-2
GGATCAAATCATAATCGTTGGTTAAAGCCATTTCGATTGCTTCAGAGCCATTATTAGCAAATTCAGGGTTTAATCCCCAATGTTCTAATAGTAACCTGATTAATTCTTGATTATCTAAATTATCCTCAGCAACTAATATTTTTGCATCATAATGAGCTGACTTTATTGGCTGTTTTATTACTTTAATAGGATTTAAATCAGTTTTAGCTTGTAATAATTTAAACTCTGTATTTTTGTTGTTAGTCGCTATGGTAAGAGAAAATCTGCTTCCAATGCCTTTTTCACTCGTTACTTCAACATCACCGCCTAATAAATGCGCTAGATTTTTTGAAATACATAAACCTAAACCTGTACCGCCAAATTTTCGAGTTGTACTGGAGTCAGCTTGCTCAAAGGGTTTGAAAATTCTTTCTAATTCATTTTTAGACATACCAATACCGGAATCGGTAATTACAAATTTAAGTTTCTCAATGTGTGGTACATACTCAATAGTCAGGCTCACGTAACCTTGCTCGGTAAATTTAACTGCGTTAGTACAAATATTAAGTAAAACTTGTTTTAGTCGTGTTATATCACTATTAATTGTTTTAGGTAAAGGGAAGGAGTAATTAATTCTAAACTCCAAGTTTTTACTGTTAGCCAATACGTTTATAACAGAATTTAAATCTTCAAGAAGCTGTGCTAAATCACATTGTTGTTTTTCAACTTCTAATTTTTCTGCTTCAATTTTAGACAGATCTAAAATATTATTGATTAGTTCTAATAGGTGCTTAGAGTTTCTTAATACGGTATTTAAATGATTGTCTTTTACTTGATGTGCTTCTTTAATTAACATTTGCTCGGTAAAGCCAATAATGGCAGTCAGCGGCGTGCGTATTTCATGGCTCATATTTGCTAGAAATCTGCTTTTTAATTCATTGGCTTGTTTGGCTTGATCGATGGCTTGCTCAAGTTGATGATTCATTTTAGCTAATGCTTCAGTTCTGGCATGCACCTTATCTTCTAAGTGTTCTTTATAATCTTCTAATTGACCTTGATAATGTCTAATTTGATTAACCATGTGGTTAAAATCATGAAATAAAGTGCCCATTTCATCTTTACTAACAATAGGTAAACGTACTTTTAAATCGCCGTCTCCGACTCTTTGACTGGCTTTCCCTAATTGTACTAATGGAGCCAATAATAAAGATCTTACAACAATAAAAATCAAAATAGGTAATAAAACAACTGATATAAGAACTATTAAAGCAGTGATAAGGCTAATTTTTTTTCCTGATTCATATAGCGTATCTTTAGGAATTGATGAAACATAATAAGAACCATCATTCATATGAGTGGAAAATAACATTCTAGACTTTTGATCTATGCTACTTATTTTTAAAGGGATCAGGTGCTCACCTTTAGTGGCAAGTTTAATATTAGTTAATTCATATTCAGTTAAAAATATACCGCGTTTTGAAAAGTCTGAACTGAATAATATTTTACCCCTGTTATTGATAATAAGATTTAGGGTATGCTCAAAAGGTGCGTCTAAAATACTGGCATTAATAACTGAAGGTTTTAAATGTAATATTAAATATGCTAATAACTTAGGGCTTTCTAGGTGAAACTGTGATTTGAAAATCGGTTTAACAAAATATATCGATGTTATGCCATTCTCAGACTGTTGCATAAACTGCATTCTAGATAGATTATTATTTTTAAAAGTTTTAGCGAACGGGTATTTTTTCGGTTCGGCAAAAAGATCACTAGAGTAAAAAGCTAAGCTTTTTTCCTGTGCTGTTATTAAATCGATACTTAATATATCAGGGTAAGCATCTGTATAACTGGCAAATACATCTAATAAGGCACCAATACGGGCAGTTTTCATAGAAGACTCTGTTGGATCAAACTCAATAAACTGACTTAAAACGGGTGAGTTGGATAATAGCTCTGTTGCTGAATGAAATGCTTCTATGTAATTCAAAATATTTTGTTGTTGTTGCTGAACAAAATGACTAACAATAATATCAGCCTGTTTTTCTGTAGATTGCGTCACATTGGATAATGTGAATCCACCTAAAAAAAGTAAAGGGATAATCACAAGTGGCGTTACATACCAAAGTAACTTAATGCTCAACTTGCTTTTAATCATTATTTTCTCTTCCTTTCCTTATTTCTTTAAATAGATGCTACTTTTTATTTATAACATCTGGTGGGCCATAATTAAATAGATTACTGATTGTGACAATAGTTTATTTATATAAAATATTTAATTTAAATAATAGCAAGACCTACAGTGTGTAATGTATGGAGCAGTTATTATTTTGCGTTGGCATTTTTTTCTTTTTCACTTCATGCAATTGAATTACCATCAAGTCTCCAAGTTGTTTTATACCTATGCTCCTTGTAAATACAGGTTTAAGAGCTTAGGTAGTTGGAGATGAAACTCAAATTGAAGCCGCAATTAGGTATGCAGCACAGAATAATGCTTATTAGTGGGTCTAATACGCAATGAATAAAAAAGGAATTATTGTTGTAATAGGGACTAAAGATGGGAGGCCACATTTTTTATCTTAACTTAGCATGAAAATGTTAATAATTTATGCAAACAAGGAAGTTATTTAGATTTTATATTTTGTAACTTCTCAAAAAGC
>NZ_NQMR01000121.1 GCF_002276045.1 Pseudoalteromonas sp. NBT06-2
ATTTATAATGATCTTGCCGTGCTGATTGTTTCACCATCAAGCCATAAATCTTGCTTTTCATAAATATTTTTTTCCATGTTATCAGCATGAATAGAGTTTTGTACTTTGTCTTCAGAGTCATTTCGACCGTAAGTAACATCGATATTCCAACTAGCGTCATTATCCAGTATACCTTCAAGACCTAATGAGAAACGGTACGTGTCTGTTTTTTGTTCATAAATACGTGAACCAGCATCTGACATACGACGACGATAATTTAGTTCGCCTGGTGTATTACCTCCATCATCTTTAAATTGGTCTGTATATTTATTATCTAGCTTTGTAGTATCTAAATCAATATTTGCAGGCTGTGCTGCCATCTGCTGATTTGAGTCACGACGTGTATACATTAAGTCAATATTAAATTGTGTATCAGCATCAATTTCTGTATTAAAACTAGAAAACAGGCTCACTAATTCATTTGGTGTTTGTGCGTAACTTTCTTGTGTAAAATCATAACACTCTGCTCTTGGATCAAAACCACCATGTCCATCTGGAATTTTACCACCTAAAGAACCACTAGGTAGAAAAGAAGAGCAACCTGGATCTACATGGTCACGATCACTTTGAATTACTTCGCCACGTTTTGAGTATTGTGCTCCTAATACTAAGTTACCATCAGCAAAGTTCATTCCATGAAGCATACTAAAACCAGAGCTAGTGCCATCACCTTTAGCAGTTTGGCTCACCTCAGCAATAACTGCAGTAGCTTCATAGTCTTTTTTAGTAATGATGTTTACAACACCAGATATTGCATCAGAGCCATAAACAGCAGATGCACCATCTTTTAGAATCTCAATAGATTTGATCATTGCAACTGGGATAGTATTTAAATCAACTGAAGCATCTGCACCCGTACCAGATGAAACCATACGACGACCATTTAATAATACTAATGTACGATTAGTGCCCATACCACGTAAATTTACAGTGGCTGAACCACCTGAACCATTATTTGAGTTAGCACCTAAACTTCCACCAGCAGTAGCCGTTTGGGTTGATAAAATCTCTTCAACAGATGTATAGCCACTTTGAGCAATGAAATCTGAAGAGATAATTGTAACTGGGCTTGCTGATTCCATATCAGTTCTATTTATACGAGAACCTGTTACTTGAATTTTTTCAATTTCTTGAGCTGATGTGTCAGCAGCAACGGCTTGCATACATGAGAATAATGGGACGGCAGCAATGATTGCTAAACCTAGTTTAGTTTTTTTCATTTTATAACTCTACTTGTTGAAATTATTTTCCGAATTGAACGCCGGGAAACAGTTATTTTTAATCTTTCTGCTCCCCAACTGCGATGCAACTTAGAGCTTTAAAACTGAACGGTAACTGAATGGCAGTTTAACAAGTAAACAAATGGATTTTAGAGAGACTTTATAACTTTCAGTTGTGACGATTTGTAATAATCGTTATAAATTATTACTGAAATAAAACAAGACATTGCATTATTTAAAAAACACTTAAGACACAAATGCAACAATTTGAGTGTGAAATGTTACCATACGTAACCAAGTGAAAATAAACAAGTATTTATATCATATTTACAAATAGGTTACAGGGGTTAACCATATTAACCAGCACTAAAAACTGGTAATTTACTGAACAATAAATATTTTGGAAGTTTAATTGTGTATCAGTATCAATTTGTAGTGTTGGTACTTTTTAAGTTAAAGCTTGAGGTACAGCTAAAAATAGAAAATATTGTGACTAGATTCCGTCCGGGACTAAAGAACTAGCTTAGTATTTAGAAGTAAAATAATACAATAGTGTCCTTGGTTCTTGATTAACTTTATCTATTTGTTGCGCATTAATAAAATCTAATGTTAATCGCCAATGCATGATTGGTTCTGCACAAGCACCTACCATTGCATTGCTTTGCCATATTCCATTTTTGTATTCAAAAAATAATGGAATACTACCCATATACATATTAACTCCCTCTAGTTTAGCCTGTTGAATTTTTGAATTTTCTGGCGCATTAAATTTAATAACAAACTTTTCTTCAGGAGTAATTAATTCATTTTCTAGCGATATGGTGTAACCACCACTATAGTTACAAGGTTTATTTCCTATGCAATTTGAATGTGCAACTTCTTTTTTTGATTCATAATCACATGAAAAAAGCAAGGGGATTATGACTAACATAGTACAATATTTTAACATTTTTATTTCAAGCGCTTACTTTTTAATCTAATGATAATAGCTATATAGCTAAATATACATCAAAGTTGAGATTAAAATAACTGGTTAATATCTATAGTTTGATTAAGGTCATTATTTTGCACAATTGAGGTATCTTTTTTACGTTAAAATATTTATCATTCACGCGCAAAATAAGGGTTTGTCGAGTTTGTTTTTTTGAATGTTTAACAATATTCTAAAAAATATTCTTGATGAAAATAAGTAGGGCCTATTCTTTTAGAATAGGAAGTTGATTTCTTAATGCAATTTATTGCATCGGAAGCCGGAAAATGAGCCAAGTAGCATCACAAACAGAATACAACTATAAAGTTGTACGACAATTCACAATTATGACTGTGATTTGGGGCCTTATTGGTATGAGTGTTGGTGTTCTTATTGCAGCCCAGTTAGTTTGGCCTGCATTGAACTTCGACACACCATGGCTAACATACTCCCGACTGCGTCCGTTACATACGAACGCCGTTATATTCGCATTTGGTACTAGTGCATTGTTTGCTACCGCATATTATGTGGTACAACGTACTTGTCAAACGCGTCTTTTCTCTGACAAATTAGCTGCATTTACCTTTTGGGGTTGGCAACTTGTAATTGTACTCGCTTTTGTGACATTACCTTTAGGTATTACACAAGGTAAAGAATATGCAGAGCTTGAGTGGCCAATTGATTTATTGATCACAATAGTGTGGGTATCTTTTGCAGTTGTATTTTTTGGTACTTTAATAAAACGTAAAGTATCTCATATATATGTAGCAAACTGGTTTTACGGTGGTTTTATACTAACTGTTGCTGTATTACATATTGTAAATAGCATGGCAATACCTGTATCACTTACTAAATCATATTCGATTTATGCAGGTGCTGTAGATGCTATGGTACAGTGGTGGTACGGACATAATGCAGTTGGTTTCTTATTAACTGCTGGTTTCTTAGGAATGATGTATTACTTCGTTCCTAAACAAGCCGGACGTCCAGTTTATTCTTATCGTCTTTCAGTCGTTCACTTTTGGGCGCTAATTTCATTATACATCTGGGCAGGTCCTCACCATTTACATTACACAGCTTTACCTGACTGGACTCAGTCTTTAGGTATGGTTATGTCTATTATCTTATTTGTCCCATCTTGGGGCGGTATGATCAATGGTATTATGACACTTTCAGGAGCTTGGCATAAACTCCGCCATGACCCAGTATTACGTTTCTTAGTTGTTTCATTATCATTCTACGGTATGTCAACGTTTGAAGGCCCAATGATGGCAATCAAATCAGTAAATGCACTATCGCATTACACTGATTGGACTATTGGTCATGTTCATTCTGGCGCTTTAGGTTGGGTTGCAATGGTATCTATTGGCGCTATGTATCACTTAGTTCCTAACTTATTTAGTCAAGGTCGTATGTATAGTACTAAATTGGTTAATACACATTTCTGGTTACATACCGTAGGAGTTGTACTTTACATTGTAGCTATGTGGATTTCAGGTGTAATGCAAGGCTTAATGTGGCGCGCAGTTAACTCTGACGGTACATTAATGTATAGCTTTGTACAATCGTTAGAAGCTTCGAAGCCATTTTACTTCATGCGATTTGTTGGTGGTGTTTTCGTTGTTGCTGGTATGTTAGTTATGCTTTACAACGTATATAAAACAGTTTCAGCTAAAAACGATTCGCTTGAAGCTGAAGTACATCCGGCATAAGGGGTAGATTATGAGTCAGAAAAATTCGCAAAATAAGCATGAAATAGTTGAAAAAAATGTTGGGTTATTCGCAATATTAACGATTTTTGCAATTAGTTTTGGTGCGTTAGTTGAAATCACTCCACTTATGTTCCAAAAAGATACCACTGAGCCTGTAGACGGATTACGGCCACTAACAGCTTTAGAAATGGAAGGTCGTGATATATATGTTCGTGAAGGTTGTTATAACTGTCACTCACAAATGATCCGCGCTTTCCGTGATGAAGTTGAACGTTACGGTCATTACTCTGTCGCTGGTGAAAGCGTTTGGAATCACCCTTTCCAATGGGGCTCTAAGCGTACTGGTCCAGATCTAGCTCGTGTTGGTCAACGTTATTCTGACGATTGGCAATATGCGCATTTAATGGATCCACGTTCGGTAGTACCTGAATCGAATATGCCAGCTTTCCCTTGGTTAGATGAAAATGTACTTGATGGTGAATTAATAGCTAAAAAACTAGCAGTTTTTAAAGGCTTTGATGTGCCATACACAGATGAAGATATTGCTAGAGCTAAAGCTGCGGTTAAAGGTAAAACAGAAATGCAAGCCTTGATCGCATATTTACAACAGCTTGGTACTCATCTGAAGTAATTTTTTAAAGGTTAAAGAATTATGGATTACGGAACATTCAGAGGCATTTTTACTCTGGTTTTAATGATACTTTTTATTGTTATCGTTTGGTGGGCATTTAGTAAGCGTAGTAAATCAAAATTTGATGAAGCTGCTAATGCTATTTTCGAAGACGAAAAAAAGCACAAAACGACAATCAACGATAAAGAAAAGGAGTCTGAGAAATGACTAGCTTTTGGAGCATTTGGGTCGTCGTTTTAACACTAGCATGTTTAGCTATTGTTTTTGGCTTATTAGTTTGGAACATGACAAACTATGCTGGGGTTGAAGAAGGCGAAAGTTGTGGCCATGAATTTGATGGCATTGAAGAATTAAATAACCCACTACCAAAATGGTGGACTTATATGTTCTTCGCAACATTTATATGGGCTGTTTATTATCTAGCTGCTTATCCAGGTTTAGGTAACTGGGAAGGTTTAGGTCAATGGACAAGTTCAAATCAAGGTATTAAATCTCTTGCTGAATCTAAGCAAGCTGTAATTGATGCCAAGGCAGCCGGTAAAACGGTACAACTTGATGTTGAAATACGTAAAGCTGAAGAAAAGTTCGGACCTTTATTCGAATCCTTTGCTAAACGAGATATTCAAGATCTTGCTAGTGATGAAAAAGCATTAGAAATCGGTCAGCGCCTATTCTCGCAAAACTGTGCGCAATGTCATGGTTCAGATGCACGTGGTGGACAAGGTTACCCTGATTTAACTGATGACGATTGGTTGTACGGTGGTACACCCGCTAAGATAAAAGAAACTATCTTAAATGGCCGAGTTGCACAAATGCCACCTTGGCATGGCGCACTGGGTGATCAAGGCGTTAAAGAAATGACAGCACATGTTTTAAGCTTGTCAGGACGTAAGGTTAACCAAAAAGACGCAAAAGCAGGTCAAGCAAAGTTTGCTATGTGTTCTGCCTGTCACGGTGCTGATGGTAAAGGTTCATTAGCGCATAACTTACCATTTGGTGCACCTAACCTAACAGATAAAGTTTGGTTATATGGTGGTTCTCAACGTGCTGTTGAAGACTCTATCGCTAAAGGTCGTGCCGGTGTAATGCCTGCTTGGAAAGAGATTTTAGGTGAAGATAAAGTGCATTTAATTAGTGCTTATGTATACAGCTTATCAAATTCTAAGTAACCACATATAATAATTCAAAAGCCTCCTTTTTAGGAGGCTTTTTTATACCTAAAATCTATGCTTTTGAAGTAAATTAAAGTAAAATATATTACATACTCATTTGATAAAGTATCATTAATAAAATGACAAAAACTCTTCCCTGGTATAAACAATTCTGGCCTTGGTTTATTATTTTTATTCCCTTTGCAACGGTCGTTGCTTGTAGCATTTTTGTTTATATTGCATTTACCAATACACCCGATATGGTCGTGGATGATTACTACAAAAAAGGGAAAGCGATTAATTTAGATTTAGCCAAATTTGACAAAGCTAAAGCGCTTTATTTACATGGTGATTTAAAAATTAATGACGATACTGTGTCGTTTAAGTTCACTAAGGGCGATAATAACAACGTACCCTCTTTAAAAGTGTCTTTTTACCACACCACTATTAAAGCACATGACTTTACTTTAATGCTTACTAAAAACGGTAATGGCGAATTCACAGCATTAACAGATAAAATTATTGATGGTCGTTTTAATATATTTATCGAACCTTTTGACAGTGTTTGGAAACTCAAAGAAACCATCAAATTACCGTACGATAAAGCTTTTAAAATTTCACCACAATATAATAAAAAATAAGTAGTTTATGATACCCCCCAAAGAACATGCTTCTTCACAATCTGAATGTTTTCATTGTCTTGAAAGTATCCCTTTGGGATTTATTCAAACTGTTGAGTACAATAATCAGCCTCAACCTGTTTGTTGTATTGGTTGCCAAGCCGTTGCTGAGTCAATAATCTCATCTGGTATGACGGATTATTACAAATTTAGAACAGCAGCAGCCGGAAAAGTGCAACAACTCATTCCTGAACAGTTACTGATGTTTAAAAGTTATGATGACGATGATATTCAAGAAGATTTCATTCATCACTCTGGTGAACTATCTGAAGTTTTACTCAGTATAGAGGGTATTAGTTGTGCCGCCTGTGCTTGGTTAATCGAAAAACAATTATTATCATTAGGAGATATTACTCGAGTAGATGTAAATACATCAACCCACCGCGCGATGATCTTATGGGATAAATCTAACCTAAAGTTAAGTGAAATTATTGAAGCTTCAGCTAGAATTGGCTATAAAGCATATCCTTTTCAACCTGATATAGAAGAAGCACAAAAACAGCAAGTTGCAAAATCATATATACGTAGACTAGGTGTTGCAGGCATTATGACAATGCAGGTAATGATGTTTGCCTTTGCTTTATACTTTGATATGTTTTCAGATATGGAAGATGACTTTGAGCAATATTTTAGGTGGATAAGCTTTGTTCTAGCATCACCCGTTATTTTGTATTCAGCCCTGCCATTTTTAACCAGCGCTATCCGTGCACTAAAAGTAAAACAGCTCAATATGGATTTACCCGTCTCTTTAGCGATATTTGGTGCTTATATTGCGAGTACATGGGCCACGGTTTTTAATACAGGAGAAGTATACTTTGAATCTATTTGTATGTTCTCTTTTCTTTTATTACTTGGTAAATATTTAGAATTTAGAGCGCGTCTTAAAGCGAGTGAATTCACATCTAATCTTCAAAAGTTATTACCACTGACAGCACGAATTATAAAAAATTTTAAAGAACAAATAATCGCTGCTAAAAAATTAAAACTAAACGATATTATTCTAGTAAAACCAGGAGAGATTATTCCTGCCGATGGTTTGGTGATAGACGGAAAAACAACCATTGATGAGTCTATGATGACGGGTGAACATGAAGCTGTGTCAAAGGAAGTCAATGCTCAAGTTTATGCAGGTACAACAAATCATGATGGTTTAGTTAAAATTTGTGTTAATCAGCTAGGGACACATACACTCATTAATCAAATCGTGACTTTACAAAATAAAGCTCTCACTAGCCGTCCAAAACTTGCTGAAATTACAGACAAAGTAGCTCAATGGTTTGTTGCTGTTTTACTGATTGTGGCTGGTTTAACTGCAACTTATTGGTATAGTACAGATCCAGAACAAGCATTTTGGATCACGATATCAGTGTTAGTTGCAACCTGTCCCTGTGCACTAAGTCTAGCTATACCAACTGCTTTAACCTGCAGCGTAGCTAACTTAACTAAAAAAGGGTTACTGATAAAGAAAGCCCATGTACTTGAAACACTCACTAAAATAGATTCTTTTTCTTTTGATAAAACCGGTACGCTTACAGAGGGCTGCTTTACAATTAAAAATAGCCATTTTTTAAATGAAAAATATGATAAAACAACATCTTTAGCATTAGCATCTGCACTAGAATTTCATTCACAGCACCCCATTGCCAAAGCATTTAATTTTGATACTTCATCTGTAGAGGTATTTGATAATATTACTGGAGAAACGGGTTTTGGTATTAAAGCAATATATCAAGGTCAATCTATCGCCATAGGTAAGAATGGTTGGTTTGAAACACTCAACCTTCCTGTACAAGTTGTGCTTTATATTAACGAAAAAGCCATAGCAGCCTTTGAACTTGAAGATAAAATTCGTGATGGTGCCAGCACCCTAATAACCTATCTAAAAAATAAACCGTTTAATACACACTTATTAACGGGTGATCCTTCTGTAGCAGGGCATAATTTAGCAAAAAAGTTGTCTTTTGATCATGTTAAAACAGGTTGTAGCCCTGCACAAAAGCAACAATATGTTGCTAACACCATTAATCAAAATCATATTGTTGCTATGGTGGGTGATGGTGTTAATGACAGCCCAGTATTTAATACTGCGCATTTATCTATTGCGATGGGATCTGGTGCTGACATTTCAAAAAATACAGCAGATGTTGTTTTATTAAATAGTGATTTAAGTTCAATCAAACATCTAATAGAAATAAGCCATAAAACACGTCGCATTGTAAAAGAAAACTTAATTTTGTCAATTACTTACAACAGTGCAATTTTACCACTGGCAGCTATGGGCATGGTTCATCCTTGGATGGCTGTCATTGGCATGTCAGCCAGTTCTATTATCGTTATAACAAATTCATTAAGACTATTAAAACCATTATAAAGGTGTTAAATAATGAGTATTATTTATGTATTGATCCCTATAGCTATTATATTTGTAATAATTGCTATAGCCATTTTTTTCTGGGCAGTTAAAAATGAGCAGTTTTCAGATTTAGATAAACAAGCACACAGTATTTTATTTGATGACAGTGAAATAAAAAATAAATCAGATAACTCACAAACAAAAAACAAAGATAGCAATCACACACTATGACAGTGTCTTTATTCTTAACTGCTTTTTTTATGGGGCTTGCTGGTAGTGGTCATTGTATAGCAATGTGTGGCGGTATCGCATCCTCTTTACAATTTGCAATTGAAGACAAATCTAAAGCACAACAATACGCCCTACTTTATAATATTGGTAGATTATTAAGTTACAGTCTTTGTGGTGCATTGGTTGGTGGCATTAGTTCCATATTTGCACAACAATCAAATGATTTTTCATTATTCTTATCATTTTTAAGTGCTATTTTCATGGTGCTAGTTGGTCTATATATCATGCGCTTAGCAGCTAGCTTAAATTGGCTTGAGAGGTTTGGAAAATATGCAATTTGGCAACATATTTTTAAATTAAACAAATATTTATTACCTCTCAACTCTAAGAAAAAAGCATTGGCGTACGGTGCACTCTGGGGCTGGTTGCCATGTGGCCTAGTTTACTCTGCTTTAACTTGGGCAATAACGACACAAAGCGCAACTTCTGGCTCGTTGTTTATGGCAAGTTTTGCAATGGGCACATTGCCCGCGATGATTGGATTAGGTTTTGCAGCACAAACTCTCAAATCTTGGCTAAATAACAGTATAATTCGTATTATATTAGGCAATATCTTAGTATTTTACGGTTTATATCTGTTAACTATTGCAACCAAAAACGCCCTGCATTAATCTACACAAGAAGTATAAAATAGATGGAATTTCAATGGTTCTTAAAAATAAAGCCCCTGTGAGCTCAAGTTGTCAAATCAGCTGTAATACTTGTAGTCTCAGCCAATTATGTTTACCTGTAACACTTAATGAAAGTGAAATGGGTAAACTTGATGATATTATCGAACGTAAAAAACCATTCCAAAAAGGTGATTTATTATTTGAAGCTGGTAAGCAATTAAATTCAATTTTTGCAGTACGATCTGGCTCATTTAAATCCTATACTATTTCAGAACAAGGTGATGAACAAATCACTGATTTTCATTTAGCTGGTGACATCATAGGTTTTGATGGCCTATTTAAAATGGAACACCAAAGCTACGCACAAGCGATGGAAACCACTATGTTATGTGAAATTCCTTTCACAACATTAGATGATTTATCAAGTAAATTGCCTAAATTGCGTCAGCAAATCATGCGAATGATGAGTAGTGAAATTAACTACAATCAAGAAATGTTATTACTTTTAAATAAAAAAACAGCCGAAGAAAAACTCGCTGCATTTATTTGTAATTTGTCTCAACGTTTTGCTGAGCGCGGCTTCTCTAAAAAAGAGTTTAGATTAACTATGACCCGTGGTGAAATAGGTAACTACCTTGGCCTAACGGTCGAAACCATTAGTCGCTTATTAAGCCGCTTCCAAAAATCAGGTATGATCAAAGTAGAAGGTAAATTTATAACTATCTTAGCACTAGAAGGATTAAATACTATTGCTGGAACAAAAAATTTTAGTTAACTAAGTCGTTGTCTTTGCATATTGATATTAGAGAATTTTTTTTCATTTTAAGCTGTCAAATCAGCTAACTTCATTTACACTAAAAGTAAGTATATTTGAGAGGTTAAATGATGGATACAATAAAAAAAATACTTGCTGTAATTGACCCAAGTAAGTCAGAACAAACCGCTTTAAAACGTTCATTTGAATTAGCACATAAATCGGGTGCTGAAATAACCGCTTTTCTAGCGATTTACGACTTCTCTTACGAAATGACAACTATGCTATCTTTTGATGAAAGAGAGGCAATGCGTACCGCCGTCATTAATGACAGAATTGCTTGGATTGAATCATTGATTGAACAATTCCAAGAAGACTTAGATATTGACTGTAAGGTGATATGGCATAACCGTCCCTTTGAATCAATCATACAGACTGTGCTTAAAGACAACTATGACATTGTTTTAAAAGGGACTCACGAGCACGCCACTTTAAAGTCGGTTATATTTACACCAACTGACTGGCATTTAATCAGAAAATGTCCTTGTCCTGTATTATTAATAAAAGAACACTTATGGCCTGCAAATGGAAATATCATCGCTGCGGTCAATGCATCTGCCGATGATCAGCAACATCAAACACTAAACCAAAGAATTATCAAAGATGCAAAATTTATTGCCAATTTAATTGATGGTAATTTACATTTAGTTAATTCTTTTCCTGGTACCCCAGTAAATATTGCGATTGAAATACCTGAGTTTGATTCAACACAATTTAATGAAACAGTAAAAGTACACCATACGCAAACTTGCCATGAATTAGCCCTGCAATACGATATACCTATAAATCAATGCCATATAAAAGAAGGTTTACCAGAAGACATTATACCTATTGTAGCAAATGAATTAGATGCCGAACTTATCGTAATGGGAACAGTCGGAAGAACAGGACTCAGTGCCGCATTAATTGGCAATACAGCCGAACACGTTATTGACAACATCAATTGTGATGTACTTGCCTTAAAACCAGATGGTTACATTAGTCCTCTTGATAAGTAACTTTATACCCGAGCTACTTGGAAATGCAGGTTTCAGAGCTTATTTCCATGTAGCATGGGTATATACATTTAATAGCCGAAAAAATTCTCTATGCTTAGCACATAAAGTTTAAGCCACAAAAAATTATTTTTACTCGCTAACTTTTTTTTTTGCTTTATAATACCGCCCTAATTTTTATTGCTCAATATTCATTTATTTTTATAGGGTCCTTAATGTCATCACCTGCTTCTCACTCTGCTCAAACAAAGGCTAAACACACTTTAAATAAATTAGAGAAACGCCTAAGACGTAGTACTGGACAGGCTATTAATGACTTCAATATGATTGAAGAAGGTGATCGTATTATGGTGTGTTTATCAGGCGGCAAAGATAGCTACGCTATGCTAGACATTTTAATGCAATTAAAACGTATTGCACCTATTAAATTTGACTTGGTTGCTGTGAATTTAGATCAAAAGCAGCCAGGTTTCCCCGTGCATGTCTTACCTGAGTATTTAGATACATTAGATATTGAATACAAGATAGTTGAAGAGAATACCTATAAAATTGTTACAGATATAATTGATGAAGGTAAAACAACTTGTTCATTATGTTCTAGATTACGTCGCGGTATACTGTATCGTACAGCTAAAGAACTCAAAGCAACTAAAATCGCCTTAGGCCACCATAGAGATGATATGATAGAAACCCTATTTTTAAATATGTTTTATGGCGGTAAGTTAAAAGGTATGCCAGCTAAACTTGCCAGTGATAATGGCGAACACATGGTGATACGCCCGCTTGCATACTGTAAAGAAGAAGAAATTACGCAATATGCTAAATTAAAAGAATTTCCCATCATTCCATGTAATTTATGTGGCTCACAAGAAAACTTACAAAGACAGAATATTAAAGCAATGTTAGCTCAGTGGGAAATTAAGCACCCGGGACGTGTCGCTACCATGTTTACTGCGATGCAAAATGTTGTGCCATCGCATTTAGCCGATAATACTATTTTTGATTTTAAAAACTTACAAAAAACGGGCTTACCAGATGCGGGCGGTGATCTTGCATTAGATAAACCTGATATCCCCTCAGTTCCCATCGGTTTAAAGCAAGAACTAAACAATGATGATGTTCAGATCCAGGCCATTGAACTAAATTAACCAAAATCCGACTTAATAATTTGGCAAATCATTAATATTGATGTATTTGCCACTTCTTAAATCTAATTTAGGTTTACTAACTCAATTTTATTTTCTGGAAGTAATATTCAAAGTACTTGGCTATATTCCTTCCTCATTTCTAGTGCTATAATGTGCGCCTTTAATATTTAGCATTTATTTAATTACTATGAGCGATATTCATTTGAACGACTCTTCATCTTCTAATAATAGCACTAAGGTCATCGTTGGCATGTCTGGTGGTGTTGATTCTTCTGTTTCAGCATATTTATTAATACAACAAGGCTTTCAGGTCGAAGGCTTGTTTATGAAAAATTGGGAAGAAGATGATACAGATGAGTATTGCGCAGCATCAGATGATTTAAAAGATGCTCAAGCTGTTTGTGATAAACTAGGCATTGAATTACACACTGTCAATTTTGCAGCTGAATACTGGGATAACGTATTTGAATACTTTTTAGCTGAATATAAAGCTGGGCGCACTCCTAATCCCGATATCATGTGTAATAAAGAAATAAAATTTAAAGCTTTTTTGCAATTTGCTGCGCAAGCTTTAAAGGCCGACTATATTGCAACAGGTCATTATGTAAGACGTGCTGAAAATAATGGGAAATTTCAATTGCTTCGTGGACTTGATGAGAACAAAGACCAAAGTTACTTTTTATATGCTTTAAGCCATGAACATATTGCACAAACACTCTTCCCTGTTGGCGAATTAGAAAAACCGGAAGTACGTCGCATTGCCCAAGAGCAAGACTTAATCACCCATAATAAGAAAGATAGCACTGGTATCTGTTTTATCGGTGAACGTAAATTTAAAGATTTCCTACAAAAATACTTACCAGCACAACCAGGAACGATTGAAGATACAGATGGAAATCAAGTTGGCGACCACGAAGGTTTAATGTATCACACTTTAGGTCAACGAAAAGGTCTTATGATTGGTGGCATGAAAGAAGGTTCTGGAGAGCCTTGGTATGTTGTTGATAAAGATATGGAACGTAACGTATTAGTTGTTGGACAAGGAAAAAATCATCCCAGGTTATTTTCAAACGGTTTAATGGCTAACCAACTTGATTGGCTCGATAGAGTCGGTCCTAAAGGTACCAAACACTGTACGGTTAAAACACGTTACCGTCAAACTGATCTGCCATGTAGTTTACTGGTAAGTGAAGATGGTTACGCACGTGTATTATTTGAAGAGCCACAATCATCTGTTACTCCTGGACAATCTGCTGTTTTTTATGATGGTGAGGTATGTTTAGGTGGTGGTATCATAGATTCAGTGATTAAATAAGGGTAATCTATAAATGCAATATCAAGTAATGGCGTTAGCAGCTATGTGTCAAGCGGCACACATGGTGCAAAAGGTAGCTCAAGGTAAAACAGTAAATTCATTAGATCTTGAAATGCTGCTATCTAGCTTGCTCGTAACCGATCCAAATAACCCAGAAGAAATATACCGTAGCCAAGCTGACTTAAAAGTTGGATATCAATTAGTTGTGCAACAGCTAGATTCAGGACCTGAAAAAAGTGTTGAATTAGTAAAATATGTAGGTGGTTTAATTCAATTAGAACGTGCATTAAATAGTAAAGCACAACAGTTAAATTTGTTAGGCACCAAAATAGATGATATCAAACGACGCGTATCCCACTTTGAAATAATTGACGAGTCTGTCATTGCTGGATTAGCTGATATTTATGCCGAAGTTGTTAGCCCTTTAGGTCAACGAATTCAAGTGTTTGGTGATCCAAATTTATTACAACAAAAACAAATTCAAAATAAAATCCGTGCTTTGTTACTGGTTGGCATTCGTGCAGCCGTATTATGGCGACAAATGGGCGGTAAGCGCCGCCAGTTTATTCTGTCAAAAGGTAAGTTGGTACGCATAGCAAAAACTATGGTTTAAATTATCTTATGCCTAACATTTGGCATAAGACTCTTCGTATATTTAATTAGGAGTTATAATGGAACTTTCAGCATTAACCGCGATCTCACCTGTTGATGGGCGTTATGGTAGTAAAACGAAAGAACTTCGTAGCATTTTCAGTGAATTCGGTTTAATAAAGTACCGTGTAAAGGTAGAAGTTCGTTGGCTACAAGCGCTTTCTCGTGCCGAAGCAATTGCTGAAGTACCTGCTTTTAGTGATGACGCAAATGCACTATTAGATGCGATTGTTACTAACTTTAGTGAAGCTGATGCACAACGTGTTAAAGACATTGAAAGTACAACTAATCATGATGTAAAAGCGGTAGAATACCTATTAAAAGAAAAAGTAGCTGATAATACTGAGCTAAATGCGGTAAATGAATTTATACATTTCGCATGTACTTCAGAAGATATCAATAACTTATCTCACGCTTTAATGTTAACTGAAGCACGTGACGAAGTATTACTGCCTTACTGTGATAAATTATTATCAAGCCTTAAAGACCTTGCTGTTGAGTACAAAAGCATACCTATGATGGCGCGCACACACGGCCAACCTGCTTCACCTTCAACTATGGGTAAAGAAATGGCAAATGTTTACATGCGCCTTAAACGTCAACGTGATCAAATTGCTAAAATTGAAATGTTAGGTAAAGTAAATGGCGCTGTTGGTAACTACAATGCTCACCTAAGTGCTTACCCACAACATGATTGGCATCAACATGCACAAGACTTTGTAACTAGTCTTGGTATTACTTTAAATCCTTACACGACTCAAATAGAACCGCATGATTACATTGCTGAATTATTTGATGCTATCGCTCGTTTCAATACTATCTTATTAGATTTTGATCGTGACGTATGGGGCTACATTGCATTAGGTCACTTCAAGCAAAAAACAATTGCTGGTGAAATCGGTTCATCAACTATGCCACATAAAGTTAACCCTATTGATTTCGAAAACTCTGAAGGAAACTTAGGTTTAGCAAATGCAATTTTTGCTCACTTAGCGCAAAAATTACCTTTATCTCGCTGGCAACGTGATCTAACGGATTCAACTGTGTTACGTAATTTAGGTGTAGGTATGGGTTATGCCGTAATTGCTTACCAATCAACACTAAAAGGTATGAGTAAACTTGAAGTAAATGAAGCTAAATTACTTGAAGAACTAGATCAAAACTGGGAATTACTTGCTGAACCAATTCAAACAGTTATGCGTAAATTTGGTATCGAAAAACCTTATGAAAAACTTAAAGATTTAACACGTGGTAAACGTGTTAATCAAGAGATCATGGCTAATTTCATCGATGGTTTAGAGCTTCCTGAATCGGCTAAAAATGAAATGAAACTTATGACACCTGCTAACTATATTGGTCGTGCTATTGCTTTTGTAGATGAGTTATAAACTCGCTAATCGAATTTATAAAACCACTACTAGTAAAGAATATAGAAGCGAATATGGCCATGCCGTATTCGCTTTTTTATTCTTTATTGTAATCAAAAAACTTGCCACTAAGTGGCCTAAATAGAGTTGTGGAGCAGTTCTATGTATCAACTAACGATAAACAATTTAAGCCAAAATGAATTTTTAGCACAATATTGGCAAAAAAAACCACTATTAATTAAAAATGGCTTTGAAAATTTTCAAGATCCTATCACAGCTGAAGAGCTTGCTGGTTTAGCTATGGAGGAAAATATAGAGTCTCGAATAATTACAAATAAAAATAATACATGGGATTCTCATCACGGTTCATTTGAAGACTTTTCATTATTAAAACCAACACATTCTACTTTATTAGTACAAGCAGTTGATCATTGGCACGTTGAATCAGCCGAATTATTAGAGGCATTCAGGTTTATTCCCAACTGGCGTATCGATGATTTAATGGTTAGTTTTTCGAGCCCTAAAGGGGGCGTTGGGCCACATGTAGATCAATATGATGTATTTATCATTCAAGGTGAAGGCAAAAGACATTGGCGAGTAGGCATGCCACAATCAGAATTGAAAGAAGTGATCCCTTGTAAAAACCTGCTTCAGATTGAAAACTTTGAAGCCTGCATAGATGTCATTTTAGAGCCAGGAGATATCTTATATATTCCACCAGGTTGCCCTCATGAAGGCTATGCAATTGAAAATGC
The DNA here is from genome assembly GCF_002276045.1 of Pseudoalteromonas sp. NBT06-2. Classification (GTDB taxonomy): domain Bacteria; phylum Pseudomonadota; class Gammaproteobacteria; order Enterobacterales; family Alteromonadaceae; genus Pseudoalteromonas. Next base: position 16,704 of record NZ_NQMR01000121.1, read on the forward strand.
AATCAACTACTCAGTCGGGTTTAGAGCGCCGAACCAAACTGATATGCTATCGTCATTTGCAGATCATCTAATAGACAATGAACTTGGAAAAGTGCGTTATAGCGATCCTATGTTAAGCGTTAGAAATTCTATTGGTGAAATTCAAAAAGATGAACTCTTGAACATTAAGAATTTATTATTAAATGTTATAAACGATGAAAATGCATTGCAAACATGGTTAGGTCACACTATGTCAGAGGCTAAACATGAGCTCGATATCGCACCTCTTGAAGAGCTTTATAATTGTAATGATATTATTGACTTAATCAATCAAGAAGATATCAGCTTTATACGCATTGGTGGTATTAGAGCACTTTATCAAGTAAACAATAACGAAATCATTTTCAGTGTCCAAGGTGAGAACTTCATTTTTCCGGTTAAAATGCTTGAAAGTATCCAATTACTGACAGATAACACCTCCATCACATCTGACCAGTTGAAAAGTTCAATTAATTTTTCACTGTTTATTAAAACTTTGACTAAGATCATAAATGAGGGTTACTGGTACGTTGAATAAAGTTTAGACCTTATACCCTAAATCAGAACACAAAAGGCCGCAGAGTTTTTCTGATATTTAACTCAAACAATGTGTTAATGCGATCTATGCTGAGTTTAGGGTCATAAAAATGGGGTTTGCAACATGTCATATCAGCTACAACAAGTAAACTGGTTTAAGAATAGAGAGCGATTAAAGTCCTTAAGAGAAAAAGTTTTTGTATGTGAATATCATATTCCCAAACATATTGAGTTTGATCAACTAGATCGTGTATCTCAACACATAGTGCTGTTAAATGACCAAAATATTATCATCGCCTCTGCTCGATTATCACAAGATGGTTTAATGAGTAGAGTTGCTGTTTTACCTGAATATAGAACTGAAGATATCTATCGTAATTTATTTTCTTATTTAGTTTCCGTAGCAAAAGAGCAAGGTGTAATTGAAATGAGTTTCAACTGTATTCTACAAGAGAAAGCTAAATTTTTAAAAGCAGGATTTTATGCGAAAGGCCAAGTTTTTATGGAGGCAGGTATTGCAAGACAACGTTTATGTTGCCCTATTGAAAGTTTTACAACTTCGGAGTTTAGCTTGGTTCATTAATTCTTATTTGATAAATCAGAGCCATTTATAATAAAGCGAATATATACCGTGCTACTTGGAAATGCAGGTTTCAGAGCTTGGGTATAGCTAAGGTATATTCGCTTTATTATTTAAGTAGTACTTACATAATTCGTATTATTAAATCACTGGAGCTATTTATTACTCATTGCCCCAAAGTTGATCTTTTTCATAAAACTCGTAAATGCCTTGAGCCCGATTTACTAAAAGGTTTGCAAAATCAACTTGAGTTTTATCTTTAGCGCCAGCTTTCATGATCTGCTCTGCTTTCATTTGCCATTGAAATGAAAAGTAGCGAATCGCTTCTCTAGCATTTGGTGCAGCACTAACTTCAATATGATCAGTTGGTAAACGACCAGATATGACCCAATATGTTTTGCCATTTTCTGACTTTATTTTCCACACCGCAAAAAATGGTGATAAATAGCGACTGTCTTTTTCAATAATTGTTTTTGGCATGATACCTTTTCCAGCTAAATGCTTTTGTGCATTTTGAAAAGCTTCTCTTTGCCAAGCGATATTTTCTTCTTGTGTAAGTGCTCTATTTTGTTCTTGTTGTGGTTTTTGCTCTGTTTCTGACATGATGACTTCCTAAACGATATAGATCTGCTTCGTATTTCTATTAAGGCCACTGCGCGGTTTACTAATTAAATCCCACAATGGTTTATAAAACTATTCTGCTATTATTATGTTATTACTCTATGATGTAATCTTGCGCTAAGCAAGTAATTCTCTCGAATCGTACTATCACTTGTTTAAAATACAGCCAAAAAGCTAAGTATTATTTATTCAAAGTTAAAAATATTTTTATAAAGCTTAATATATACCCAAGCTACTTGGAAATGCATGATTTCAGCGGGAGTTTAAATGGTCAAATACAAGACATTTATTGCAGGTAATGGTTATTCCCTTATCAACATAAATAACGCGGTAGTTGACCATTTAAAACCCGACCGTAGGGAATCTGATCGAGCCCAATTCAAGGCGTGTTGATGCCCGAATGTAGGCTACCTTTCAAATCAACGCAACGATG
>NZ_NQMR01000122.1 GCF_002276045.1 Pseudoalteromonas sp. NBT06-2
CTGATCGAGCCCAATTCAAGGCGTGTTGATGCCCGAATGTAGGCTACCTTTCAAATCAACGCAACGATGAAGTGGGTTTGCTCATAAGCTCTGTCTTGGCGAGTTTACGCTAGCATTTATTGACCTAATATTTTTGCTGGATCAATACGACTTGCTTGCCAAGCGGGATATGCGGTTGCCAGTACAGTCATCACTAAAGTGATACAAACTGTGATTAACACATCTCTATAATCTAATCTTGAAGGCAAGAATTCGACAAAATAAATTCCTGTTAATACATTTTTACCTGAAAATTCGCTGTACCAATTAAATATATCAGGGATATTCAGTGCTAATAATACTCCAGCTATACTTCCGAATATAATACCTATTAGAGACTGCCCTAAGCCTTGCAGCATAAAAGTTGAGATAATAGTACTGTCTTTTGCTCCCATCGTTTTTAATATCGCAATATCGGATTCTTTTTCTTTAACTTCCATCACTAAAGTAGATACTATATTAAAGCTAGCGACAGCAATAATTAACAGTACCACTAGATATACAATAGTGCGAACCATTTGAATATCTTGATATAAATTACTATGTTTTCTAAACCAACTACTGACATATACATAGTCATCTAATTGTTCACCTAAAGTCATAGCCAAAGACTTTGCCGCAAATACATCATCAACTTTAAGCCTTAACCCTTTTGTTTCGTTGGTATCAAATCCTAAAATATCTTGGGTTTTAGCTAAATTAACCAAAGCAGTGATCCTATCAACTGGACCACCCATTTTGATGATACCCATCAATTTTAATTTAACTTTTTTAGCTGCTTTTAATGAGCTGCTACCAGAGTTTATTTGAGGGATCAGCAAGGTAATGATATCACCTCGTTTAGCGCCAATTTCCTGTGCTATTTGGTTACCTAAAACAACCTGGTTTTTATTTAAAGATGTTAAATCAAAATTTTTAATATATTCTTGTACGCCAGAAACACGTACTTCTAGCTTAGGATCAATTCCTCTAACTTCAACAGCTTTAAGCTTACCTTTATACTGTGCCATACCATTAAGAGCAATAAAAGGAGCTGCCGCTACAACCGAATTATGACTCTCAAAACGCTTAACTTTGCTTTTCCAATTATTTATTGGAGTATTAGGTGCTTCATATTCAATATGCGGAACCACGTTTAACAGTCTATTGACCATTTGATATTCAAAGCCATTAATAACCGATAATGCAATGATAAGTACAGAAATACCTAGGCCTATACCCATACTGGATGCTTTTCCGATAAAGCCAATGAAGCCATTTTCATGTTTTGCATGTCGGAATCTTCTACTTAAAAATAAACTAAATTTCACAGTGCACTCTTTTTAAGTGTTAAAATACCATCATCTAAATAAGCTGTTTTACCCAATTTTGCTGCTAATTCTAAATCATGAGTTACTACTACAAAGCTTGTTTTAAGAGATTTATTTAACTCTTTGATTAAATTATAAATTTTAAGAGCGTTTTGCTTATCTAAATTCCCAGTTGGTTCGTCAGCTAATATTAAAGCAGGTTCACCAACTAAAGCGCGAGCAATAGCAACTCTTTGCCTCTCTCCGCCTGATAACTCTGAAGGTTTATGCTCTATTCGGTGATTTAAGCCGACTTTTTCAAGCATCTCTTCTGCTTTTTCTTTTGCTTTTTTTGAATTCATTCCAGCAATTAAAAGTGGCATTGCTACATTTTCTAAAGCGCTAAATTCCATTAATAAATGATGAAATTGGTAAATAAAACCTAAATTTTTATTTCTAAATTCCGCTTGTTGTTTTCGGCTTAAGCCTGCTACATCTTGATTTAATATTTTACTCGTTCCAGTTGTAGCAACATCTAATGTACCCAATATATGCAATAAGGTGCTCTTACCAGAACCTGAACTTCCTACAATTGCTAATAATTCACCTTGTTCTAATGCTAGGTTTACACCTTTAAGAACTTGAGTCTTATTCTTGCCATCTTGATAAATTTTATTGATGTCCGTACATTTAATTACTAAATTACTCATATCTTAAAACCTCTGCCGGACATACACCTGCCGCCTTAGTTGCGGGGTATAAAGTTGCTAAAAAACTCATAAATATACTGCCAAAAATAATATAACTAAGTTGAGAAGCATCAAATAAAACAGGTAAAACTGCGCCTCCTAACAAGTTAAGCCCAACTAAATCTAATATTTGGTTAATATTAGCTGCAAATGCAATTCCTAATCCACCACCAAGTAAAGCACCAAATAGTCCATTATATAATCCTTGAATAATAAACACCTGTTTAACGCTATTAGGTGTTAAACCTAATGTTTGCAATATGGCAACTTCAGATTGCTTTTCAGCAACCATCATGGTCAAAGCAGAAACGATATTAAATACTGCCACAAGAATAATTAAACCCAATAATAAGGACATGATACGTTTTTCCATTGCTACGGCTGAAAATAATCCACCTTGGGTTTTACGCCAATCGGATACATTAAATTGTTGAAATAAATGAGCTTGAGAGAATAAAACGCCATCAACAGTGAATGGGTCATCCAATTGAATTCGGATACTCGGTGCTTGCTTTTCAGATTTAGGAATTTTTAAAAGCCTCGATACCGACACTCCTTGACTAAATACAAGGCTTCTATCTATCTCAGAACCTGTTGAATAAATAGCAACTAAAGTCAGCAACCTGCTACTAGGTATTCGTCCCATAGGCGTATAACTTGATGCTTTAGGTACAATAACTCTGACCTTGTCACCTATATTCAGCCCTAACCTAATTGCTTGATATCGGCTCATGGCAATCGTATATTTTTTATCAAATAATGCCTGCCAGCTACCTAGCTCTATATTATCTTGAACTTGCTGTAATTGATTTGCTGAATATACACCTTGCCAAATTACACCTTGAATATTCTTATTTGTTTGTAATATAGCTTCAGCTTCAATATATTGAGATACATCCGAAATGCGATCATCTAATAATAATTTTTGTTTAATTTGAGAAAATGTAACGTATTTTTTTTGTGACAAATGATCACTGTAGCTCAGTTCAATATGCGGTAATAACCCTAACATGCCTTGTTTTAATTTGTTCTCAAATCCATTCATAACTGAAACAACAGTGATTAAAGCCATTATTCCTAATGTAATGCCAGTTATAGAAAAAAAAGAGATAAACGAAATAAAAGCATTTCCTTTCGCCGCTCGGCTGTATCTAAGGCCTATAAAAAGGCTAACAGGTTGAAACATAATAGACAAAGGTACCTAACATGTAGTTAATATTAAGGCGAGTTTAACATTAATCTTAATTTTTAATGTAGTTTTGTTACTAAGAAGTTTGTAAAAATATGTTCTTTACTTGCCTAGAATTAATAAATGGCTAAAATATGTGAAAATATTTCGCTATGCTTACTTTCTTATGCCGCAAACAAAACTTGATGAATTTAAACAATACTTTCAAATTGAAGAAGCTATTAAGGTCAACCTTGAAGCTGTAAAACCAGAACAGGTACCAGCCAACACATTAGTATTAGAACAACGTACCCCTGCGTTATTTCTACTTGCTAATGAAGTGAATGAATTAGAACAAAGTGCATTAAGGCCTTTAAGACAATTAAGTGATGTTGCCGATGAATTGTCCATATTTTTAAAGGCACAATCAAGAAAAATAGATTTGATCATGTCTCATATTTTATCATCTGAACATGATACAGATGATAAACTTTTAACACACTCTTATGGTGGTGGCGGTCTAATTTTAAATACCCAAGAAAAGTACCGTATAGGCCAAGATTTTTGCTGTAAAATATTTTTAGATTATGACGCTGCTGCAGTATATTGTTTTGCTCAGATAATAGTCACTGAACAAGATGCTAAAACCAATACTTACCGACAGACTCTATTATTCACACAAGTGAGAGAGACAGACCAAGAATTGTTAGTACGTGCAAGTTTGCATGCACAATCTCGATTACTAAAACTTAAAGCGAAACATAAAAATATTAGCTCACTTTAGCTCTACATAAACAGTTTATTATTTACAGAGTAATATAGATTATGACATTTATGCTTTCAGGTTAAATATATCTAAAAGTATTTAAATTCCAGAATATAGTCTTTATGATCGATGCACTCATTATTACCATGACTTATTAAAGATCTACCGGAATTAAATCTGTATACTGAACTGATTGATATAATTTTTAAATAATAATAAGAGTTTGGAGCTAGAACTAAATGGCATTAAAGCAATTGGCATCATTACCTTGGGTAAAATCTACTAAAGATAAAATTCAATGGGGACAATTACAAGGTAGTGCATTAAGCTTATCCATAGCACAAGGCGTAAAAGATCATAAAGCTTTGATAGTTCTCGTTACTCAAGATACCCCGTCAGCTTTAAAATTAGAATCTGAATTAAAATTTCTACTACCAGAACAAAATGTAATGCTTTTCCCTGACTGGGAAACCTTACCTTATGACCATTTCTCACCACATCAAGATATTATTTCAGATCGTTTAGCCAGTTTAAATAAACTAAAACAAACACAAAGTGGTGTATTAATTTTACCAGTAACCACTTTAATGTTGCGGACTTCTCCTGCTGAATTTATATACGGCAGTACATTATTATTTAAAACAGGACAGATACTAGATAGTCATAAATTAAGAAGTAATTTAGAAGCCGCCGGTTATACAAATGTACAACAGGTTATGGAGCATGGTGAATTTGCAGTTCGTGGCTCTATTGTTGATTTATTTCCAATGGGTAATCACTCGCCATTACGATTAGATTTATTTGATGATGAACTCGATAGCATTAAAGAATTTGATGTCGAAACACAAAGATCAGGCACAGAAATTAAATCTATTGAGCTAATGCCTGCCCATGAATTTCCAACAAATGAAAAAGATATTGAGAGATTCCGAAGTCAATACAGAGAATTATTTGGTGCAAGTAAACAGCCCGAATCAATTTATATGCAAGTAACCAAAGGGCAGTATCCTGGCGGCATCGAATATTATATGCCTTTATTTTTTGACAAAATGGCAACAATATTTGATTATTTACCAAACAATGCAGTTTTAATGCATTTAGGTGATATAGAACACAGTGCACAGACTTTCTACAAAGATGTTCAAACTCGCTTTGATAATAGAAATGTAAACCCCTTTAGACCTTTATTGACTCCTCACTCTTTATACCAACCCATTGATGAATTATATTCAAACATGGGTAACTTTGCCCGTATTAACTTATCCATTGCAAAATTAGGCACTAAAGCTGGTCACTTTAATTTACCAACATCAGAATTACCAAAAATTCGCGTAGATCATCAAATCAAAAATCCATTTGATGCAATATCTCGTTATTTAATTGAACAAAAAACGGCTAAAAATCGCGTTTTATTCTCAACTGAAAGTGAAGGCCGTCGAGAATCTTTAATCAGTTTATTTAAACCTGCAGGTATTAAACTTAATTCTTTTGATAGCTTTAAAGAATTCATAAACTCTAAAGCCGATGTTGGTTTAGTGGTAAGTCCTTTAGAGCAAAGTGTTGTTTTAGCTGGTAAACCACAATTGAGCCTTATCACAGAGCAAGAGTTATTAGGTTTAAAAGTTTCTCAAAAACGCCGCAGAAAGCATAAGTACGAAGGCACTGCCGATGCCATAATACGTAATTTAGCCGAATTAAAAATTGGACAACCTATTGTACATTTAGATCATGGTGTTGGTCGTTATCAAGGATTGCAAACATTAGATGCCGCAGGTATAACAACTGAGTTTGTAACGATTACTTATTTAAGAGAAGCCAAACTATACGTGCCTGTTTCATCTCTTCATATGCTGACTCGCTATTCAGGCGGCGAAGATAAAAGCGCACCGCTACACAAACTCGGTACTGATACTTGGGAAAAAGCGAAACGAAAAGCAGCTGAAAAAGTGCGAGATGTTGCTGCAGAATTACTTGATATATATGCTCAAAGGCAAGCTAAAAAAGGAAATATATTTAGAATTGACAAAGGCGCTTATGCACAATTTTCAGATAGTTTTCCTTTTGAAGAAACTGAAGACCAAAAAAATGCGATTAATGCTGTTATTGGTGACATGCAGTCGCCATTGGCGATGGATAGATTAGTCTGTGGAGATGTCGGATTTGGTAAAACTGAAGTAGCAATGCGTGCTGCGTTTGTCGCTGTAAACGATGGTAAACAAGTGGCAATTCTTGTACCCACGACTTTACTTGCACAACAACATTATGAAAACTTTAAAGACAGATTTGCTAATTTACCAATCGAAGTTGATGTTATATCTCGCTTTAAATCTGCCAAGGAACAAACTCAAATTTTAACTAAGCTAGCTGATGGCCGTTTAGATATATTAATTGGTACGCATAAATTATTAAATCAAAGCATAAAATATAAAGATTTAGGATTACTAGTAGTTGATGAAGAACATAGGTTTGGCGTCCGACAAAAAGAAAAAATTAAGTCACTGCGAGCCGATGTTGATATTTTAACTTTAACAGCAACTCCTATTCCAAGAACTTTAAATATGGCAATGAGCGGCATGCGTGATTTATCTATTATAGCAACACCGCCTGAAAAACGCTTAGCCATTAAAACATTTGTTCACCAGTCCGAACCTTCAATTACTCGAGAAGCAGTATTACGTGAAATAAAGCGTGGAGGTCAAGTTTATTATTTACATAATAATGTCGCAACAATCGCTAAAACTGCAGCTAACTTAGAAATATTACTACCCGAAGCGAATATCACAATTGCCCATGGTCAAATGCGAGAGCGTGAACTTGAGCGTTTAATGACTGACTTTTACCATAAAAAATTCAATGTGTTAGTGTGTACGACTATCATAGAAACTGGTATTGATATACCAAGCGCCAATACCATAATAATGGATCGGGCAGATAAATTAGGTTTAGCACAACTTCATCAATTACGAGGTCGCGTTGGACGTAGCCACCATCAGGCATATGCTTATTTAATGACACCAGATGAAAAAGTAATATCAAAAGATGCAAAAAAACGTTTAGAAGCGATTAGTACTCTGGAAACGTTAGGTGCCGGTTTTGCTCTGGCAAGCCATGACTTAGAAATTCGTGGTGCAGGTGAATTATTAGGTGATGAACAAAGTGGTCAAATTGAGTCTGTTGGTTTTACTTTATTTATGGAAATGTTAGAACAAGCTGTTGAATCACTAAAACAAGGTAAAGAGCCCACATTAGAAAATATTTTAGGTAAACAAACCGATGTAGACTTAAAACTCCCTGCACTATTGCCTGAAGATTATATTTATGATGTAAATAGTCGATTAAGTATGTATAAACGCATCGCATCTTGTCAAAACTTTGATCAAGTTGATGATTTACAAATTGAGTTAATTGATAGGTTCGGTTTATTACCAGATCCTGCAAAAAACCTGTTTGCTTTACAGTTATTAAAAATACGCGCAGAAAAATTAGGAATTAGCAAAATTGATGCTAATGCCAAAGGTGCCTCAATTGACTTTACTAAAGAAACTAAAATTGATCCTATGTTTATCATAGGTTTACTGCAATCGAATCCGTCTAGATATAAAATGGAAGGTGCTAGTAAATTAAAATTTATGATCCCTCTAGAAAAACCAAGTGAGAGATTGAAATTAATAAATGCCATGATCACGGATTTTGAGCAAAAGGTAACCCATTAAATGAAGTTAAGATCACTCATAGGACTTTCATTACTCTTATTATCGACTGCCTCTATTTCAGGTAATGGCCGTTGGTATGAAGTAGAAATTGTTTTATTTGAGCATCCAGATAATGAAAAAGTAAAAGAAGACTTTAGCTTTGATTTATCACCGATTAAAACTAATAAATCTGTCGATATGTTATCCGAACATCTACAATTAATGGGTCAAAATAAGTGTTTATCTCATAAACCACAAACTAATATACTTAATAAAACCTTAAATACTCTTAATTCTCCAGTCTGTGTCGATAGCATAAATTATATTGCACTGATGGACAAAACGCCTCTAACACTAGATGCACCATTACGGGAAGGTATGGAAACACCTTATATAATCGCGGCAGAAGAGTTAGAATTTCAAACTACTATAAGTAGGCTTAAACGTGAGGGTATGATACCTATTTTACACACAGGCTGGCGCCAACCTGGATTAACAGAACGTAATGCACCTAATTACCGCTTATTCGGCGGAAAAAATTTTTCAAAACAATATAATTATTTTGGTAATTTAAAACAGATCGATAATACATATTTAGACATTTCTGATGATTCTGACGATATAAATTCACTTTTAAAGACAATTATAAACAGCGATACTTCAATTAAAAAACCTGTAAAATTTAACAATATCAATGAATACCCAGATAAAACCTGGCAGTTAGATGGCTTACTTAAAATATTTTTAAGAGGTAAATATTTAAATATTAAAGCAGAATTTAATTTACGAGCAGAAGATCGCACCGATGAAAAGCTTAAAAGCTTTCATTTTAATCAATTTCGTCGGGTGATCAGCAATGAAATTCATTATTTTGACCACCCTAAACTTGGCATTTTGATTCAAATCAGACGCTATATGCATTAATAACTAAATAAAAATATAAAAAGAGACAATTATGAAAAAGTACCTTTCAATTGCAGTTATTGCATTAACTTTAACTGCCTGTAGCAAAATAACACTTAAAAATTATGACAAAGTAAAAATTGGTATGGATAAAACTGAGATTGAACAGTTATTAGGTTCAGCTGACACATGTGAAGCAAAAGCATTACATACTAACTGTGTATGGGGCTCTACTGATAAAAATATCACCGCTACTATCGTTGGCGGTAAAGTCACTTTGTATAGTAAAAAAGGCTTATAATCGAAGTCATAATGAATAGGTGAAATAATATATTTTACCTTTTTCACTGCTGTTAACTATCAATATCCATACTAAAAGATACACACCGATACATCCCTTATACAAAACCTCATTATAGTTATACCCAAACCACTTCATGATCCGAGTTTCAGGACTTATGAAAAAATATTGATCTAGACGCAGCTTTGTATTAATGGTTGCCCCCTTAAAATAAGATGGATCGGCAATATGCTTATATACCCAAGCCACTTCAAGATGTGAGGTTCAGGACTGCTGAGCAATTCATGATCTAGGCGCATCTTTGCATTAATGGTTACTCCCTTAAAAAAAGATGAAACAACGAGCATGATTTGCTCAGAAGTCCCTGTAAGGTTGATTTATAAATACTTTATACAGCGTTATTGATTTTGAAAAGGGAATACCATGTTCTTCAATCAATGCCTTGCCTAAAGCATTTCTAATTCCAACTGAATCCTGCATCTTGAAGTGGTTTGGGTATATGGACTCCTCATATTGTGCAATAACAATTTTAAAACATAAGATGCGTGCTTATATATGGGCTCTTAATTGGAAGCTATCCCGGCCATTTTGATGTATTCGCACCTTAATGCCTAATCTCCTGCGCGACATTATAAATATGTTCAGAGCAATTTACAGGCTGTTGAAGGTTGGTCTAACCATTTTAAAGATCTTTATTGACAATATTAAACGCTGCATATTAACCTCCATGAAGATCATTTAATAACGCTGTTTTTCAAGTATGTTGTCGCCTAAATTGTAAATTTTATTCTTAAGCTGCTTCTTTTTCTGGATTCAAATAAACCTTTTCAATAAAGTTCCAGTTTCTACTATCTTTGCTCCATCGGTTCGGGTTTTTCAATCTTGCCTTTTGATACAGTTCCTGACGTTTCTTTAGTATTTCGACATCAAGACCACAATACCTTTCTTCAGGCGTCACATATTTTTTTCAAATTACTAGCACGACAGATAAAGTCACATATCTGAGACTTTAATAAAAAATTCAACTGATATTAGTCGCTATGCAGAACCTTTATACCAACCGTGGTTATGACTGTGAGCACACTTCATTAGTGATGATTTCAACCTGAAAAATTTGCATATTGTCGTCTGAAGTGTTAAATGGTATTAAGCCATGAGGCAGCTTCAATATTTAAAACTGTTAATATTTTTGGGTGTATTTTTGCTACTGTACCGCGTTTATTTGGCACGATTAAACGACTACTAAAATCAGCTAATTCTAAATAGTCAAAGAGTCAAAGAGTCAAAGAGTCAAAGAGTCAAAAAGGTATTGTATTTTTATCTTGCGAGCAACCAAACATTAATAAAGATTTAGATTCATCTAATAAAGCCTGTGATTTAAAACGCCCTTCCCATT
>NZ_NQMR01000123.1 GCF_002276045.1 Pseudoalteromonas sp. NBT06-2
TTAAATAATCTGATTGGTATAAGTTGAAGCGGGTGTTTCAAATTGGAAAGAATTTAAAGGGGCGACCATAGATGCTCAGTCATTATTAAATCTTGATTGGCAAGTTAATGTATTTACAATAGTCGGTTTAGATACCTAACACCTAAGAATAGGTGTTAGGTATCTAAGTTATTAATAAAGCGTTTCCAAAGATTGCTCGGTACCCTGCTTTGTCTTTATCGGTTGTTGTAAAAGTACAATAAGTTCATTTAAATCAACATTTACAGCACCTTGTGAATATAATCTTTTTTGCAGGTTATGGATTAATGCAGTGAGTTCATCGCTTTGATATAAATCGATCAAATGTGAACTGGTCGCTTGCTCACTATTGCATTTTATTTTACTAAAAATGTTTAAAGCTTGATTAAAGCTTCTTACATCTTTTTGCTTAGCCGCTATTTTAAGGTTTGATAAAGCATCTTTAATATTCAGTTTTACTTTTTCCTGCGGTGTTTCCTCTATTTGACTAACTACTTTGTTTTTATTTTTCAAAACAAAAATAATAAAAGTGATAAGTGTAATAGCCCATAGGAAATATCCTAAAACTGTGATCCATAAAGATATAGGTTCAACTTGAGTGATTATTGTTGGCATAGCTGATTTTGAAGGTACATGAGCTACATTATCGCTGGTAGTAGTTATATTTTTAGGTGCTTGAGGTGCAAGAACAGAGCCTGTTACCGTAATTTTTTTAGCTGGTAGTACGGCATATTCTACTTTATTAATGACCGTATTAAACCAAGGGATTGTTACTTCCGGTAAAGTGTAGTTACCAGGTTTTTGCGGTAATAATGCAAAAGACTCAACACGTTGAGATACGATTCTACCATCTCTAACAGCATTTTTATTTTCTGCTTGGTCTGGATAGCTTTTTATTCCATCAATATTAGTGAGTTTTATTTCTGGTAGCTGTTCTTTGGTTATACCTATAGCAGTAAGTGTAATAGTGCGGGTAATAGGCGTACCTACTTCTACACTAACATTATCTGGTTGAAACTCTTCATGCAAACTAACCATTTCACTTGGCAGCCAGTTACCTTGGTAGTTATCTATGATAGGTTTGACGGTTAATTGCGTATCTTCACCTATAGCTGATACTGCGATAGAGCGGTAATTCTGTCTGACTCTGCCATTAAAAGCAGGTGCCTCGATCGTGAATTCACCGCTTTGCTGAGGTTGTACAAGGTAATCTCGGCTCACAACTAAATAGCGTTTTCCTTCAATGATCTCATTTGATTCAACTTGCTTGCCTAGTTGAGAAATTTGTGCATTTTCAAGTTCAGGAGCTGTCAGGCTACCTTCACTTAAATCTTTTGCTAAATAAAGTTTAACGTTATAAACACCCGCTTGTTGTACATATAAAGTGCTTGGCGCCAGACTGGTTTTAATAAAAACATCATTATTATTAATGTTTTGTGCTTCATGCGATTTAACTTCTAAACTAAAAGGTTGCGTTTTTACACCATTAAGTTCAAAAGCAGGTACTTGAAATACTCCTGATTTTCGAGACATTAATTCTGTTTTCCAAACCGTTTTTTTAGTAACTGCACCGTTTATAATACTGGTTTGGCTACTCATACTTGTTGGACCAACTATAAAATCTTTAAGTAAAGCGGCTGTATCAGGTTGAGAGCCTTGAACAGTATCATCTGCACTGATAGATAATACAAAGTACTCACCTTGCAGTACGGGATTTTTATCTACGCTTGCTGTTAGTCGTGTTAATGCTGAGCTAGGTAATGCTAAAATTAAAAGGCACAGTAAAGTAATACTTCTTACCATGATTTTTGTACTCCTTGAGGTGTTCTTTGTCTGAGTCTATTTTGATACTCAAGTTTCATTTTATTACGTAATAAAGTGGCCGGATCATCTGGCACTTTTCTAAGAATTTGATTTAACTGCTGCGCTTTTTCTTTTTCTTCGTTGCTAAGTTCTGCAACTTCTCGCATTGCCATTTCTTCCTGTGTTTGTTCGGATTGCTCTTGTTCGGCTTGTTGTGCATTTTTTTTCTTTTGTTTCTCAACCTGTTGTTCTGCTTCAGATTTTTGAGCTTCTTGCTCGTTAGCTTCTTGAGTTTCAGGATCTAGTTCCGGTTTATTTTCTTGTTCAGACCCTTTTTCATCAGCGCTACTTTCTTGAGAGTCTTCAGGTTTTTTGTCAGAGTCTTGTTCATCAGAACTTTTTTGATCTTGGCTTTCACTGTTTTGTTGATCTTTTTGTTTATCGCCTTTTTGATCTTTATTTTGCTTTGATTTATCACCTTCACCTTGTTGATCATCTTTTTTCTGTTGTTCGTTGTCTTGGTTTTTATTATCACCTTGTTGTTGCTTTTCTTGTTGCTCAAGTTGTTTAACTATTTGTAAGTTATCTTTCGCTTCTGAAAATTCAGGGTTAAGGAATAAAGCTTGTTCATACTTATCAATAGCTTCTTTATATTTACCTAAATATGCCAAGGTATTACCTTGGTTATAAAGGCCTTTGTCGCTGCTATCTTGTTCAAATTCAGATAATGCCGCTTCAAAATTGTTTTCTTTATAATGGGCTGCACCTTTAATATCTTTTAGTTCGGTATCAGCAGCTTTTTTATAATCTTGATTTTTATAAGCATTTAATGCTTTTTGGTCTTGGTTTTTTGATAAGGTCTGCCATACATCATCCAAACTTAAAGCGTACACATTTTTAGAGGGTATACTTATAAGCATTAATGGGATGATAAATAAAGCTCTGTTTTGGCGTAACATTAATAAAGCGATAGGTAAAAGCAGTAGTGTTAAATAAATGCCACCATCTATTCGCCATAACGTTTGCTCTTTTTGTTCAACGAGTTGTTGTTGTAAGTCATCAGCAGAAAGTGTGCTATTAAAAATAGCGATATCTGAGTTATCTGCGTGATAGCTTGAAAATAAACCTGAGCCCTTTTTAGCTATATTATTTAAAGATGAGAAGTTAGCTTTTGGTATAACAATCTGACCATATTGGTCTTTCAAAAAACCAGCTTGTGGTAATTTTATAGGCGCACCTTGCTCGGTTGCAACAACATAAATATTGAGTTTGTAATTCATATCAGCAATATAGTCAAATACATCATTAGTATCTTCATTATCAATACCATCTGTTACTAAAATAATATCGCCGTTTAAGTAACCAGCCTGTTGTAACAGCTCTTTTGCAAGTACTAGTGCAGCAAGTACATTTGATCCTTTTTCAGGCATGATATTAGGACTTAAACTTGGAATTAAGTTAGTCAGTGTTTGTGCATCGCTGGTTAGTGGAGAAATAGTAAAAGCACTACCTGCATAAGCAATTAAAGCTGTTTCACCTTCTTTAAATAGCTCAACCATATCTAAGCTTTTAAAACGTGCTTGGCTAAGTCTGTTTGGTTTAATATCTGTACTATACATCGAAGACGACATATCCATTACTAATACTCGGGCATGCTTGGCTTGATATACCGGCACACTGTGTTTTTGCCAGCTGGGTCCTGCAATTGCTAAAATACCAATTAATAAAAATAACATTAACCATATAGAATTCGGTTTAGATTGTTTTTTAGCATCTGACATAATGAATTGCGCTAAGTGCGAGGCAATTACTGTTTGTGAGCCTTTTTGCTTTTGTTTTTGAAATAAAATTAAAGCAACTAAAAGACATGCAGGTATGTAAAGCCATAAAAGTTCAGGTCTTAAAAATTCAAATTCCATTAAATTGAAGTCCATTATGGGTATTCTCCATTTAAGCTTGATTTTTTATAATAAAACCAAGGTTTAATTGCCGCTACCAATAATAAAAATAACGCAACTAACAGTGGGTAATAAAATAATGCATTTTGAGGTCTAAAGGTTTGCACGTCGCTGGCTATTGGTTCTAAAGTATCTAATTCTTGGTAAATACGTTGTAATCCAGCAACATTTTTAGCTCTAAAATAAAGTCCGCCAGTTTGCTCTGCAATATCAGTCAGTAGTTTTTCATCTAAGCTAGAACTTGACGACAGGGCGTTCATACCAAATAAGCCAAAGCGATTATTGCTACCATCTCCAGCAACACCTATGGTATAAACTTTTATGCCTTCTTCTCGAGCTAGTAATAATGCTTCTTCAGGGGTTAAATTACCTGCGGTATTTTGGCCATCGGTAAGTAGCACTAAAATTCGGTTACTATCTTTTTTCTGCGAAAAACGTTTTACAGATAAACCTAGGGCATCACCTATCGCTGTTGCGCGACCTACCAGTCCTATTTGAGATTCTGCAAGCATTTGGCTTACGGTGTTTAAATCTCTTGTAAGGGGAGTTTGTAAAAATGCTGTATCGGCAAATAAAATCAAACCTAATCTATCGCCTTGACGTTGCTCTATAAAGTTCTTAAGTACAGCTTTTACCATAGTTAATCTATCAACATATTGTCCTTGATATTCCATATCTTGTTCTTTCATTGAACCAGATAAATCTACAGCTAACATGATATCTCGACCTTCATTTGGTAGGCTAATTGGCTCTCCTAACCACTTAGGATTGGAAAAAGCACAGCATAAACAGATCCAAAATAACCAATATAACATTGACACTGTTTGTGCTTTTTGCTCATTATGACCGGTTAATAATGGATTATGCTCAAAACTAGGTATTCTAAGCGTTGGAATATTAGCTGTTCGCTTATTAAACCTTTTTAATAAATAAGGGAGGGGCAATGCTAAAAATACCCATGGCCAGCTTATTTCAAACATTATAAGCTTCCTTTATTGCTGTTTATATGATTTTTGTTGATATTCATTTTTTTTATTGAGTTAATAAGTATCGATTTTAAATTAGCAACTTGTTCATCAGAGAGTTTTGCTTGATAAAGTAAGTTAAATGCTTGATCTTCACACAGTGTATTACAGTTACTACTAACAAACCGTGCCCACTTTTTACCAGTTAATGCAGCTGTTTTTGTACCATAATAGTGTTTCGTTAAGCGTTTTAAAATATGCTGTAATTCATTTAAGTGAGATAATTCAATTGTACTTGCACCGGAAATAATATTGCTAGATAAGTTAACAGCTTCTTTTTTTGCTTTTTTATAGTGTTTTTGTTTTTTTAAATATATATATAAAGTGGTTAAAAAAGCTAAAGTTATCAGTAAAACAATATACCAAATAGGTGCTGGTGGCCAAGCGGATACTTGATCTACAACAATAATATCATGTAATTTTTCTAATGGTGAGCTAGGTGTTGTTGCATCTGACATGATCAAGCTTTTCCTAATATTTGTTGCTCAATGGGGCTAGCACTTGAAAATGAAAAAATATGTAATCCTGATTTTTTCAACATTTGAATACGGTTATTTAATGCTTGTTGAGCTTGATTATTAAATTGCTTTCTAAATGAATTATTCATCAGTGGCAAGCTTGATTGCGTATTACCTGTATCCACTTTAATTACTCCATTATGATCTGGTAAATGGGTTTCAAATGGATCTGAGATATGACATGCCACAAGTTCACAATGTCGAGATAATAACTGTAATTGCTTTAGGGCTTCATTGCTTTGTTGCTCTGTGCCCAAATGACAAAAATCAGAGATTAAATAAATTAAGCTACCAGGTTTAGCTAATTGGTTTAGTCGCTTTAGGTTTTCGCTAAAACAATTAATATTTTGTTCTGAATCAGAACCATGGATTTTGAGAGCTTGTTGATGGTTAATAATTAAATTATGTGTCAGTTTTAATACAGCTTTACCACCTGAGCTTGGTTTTAATTCTAAATGCTGGTTTTGATTAAATACTAAACCACCAACACGGTCGCCACGCTCACTTGCAGACCAAGCTACGAAAGTACTTAAATGTGCTGCTTGAACTGACTTTAATAATAATTGACTGCCAAACAACATGGTATTACTAAAATCTGTAAAGATAAAAACAGGACGTTCTTTCTCTTCTTGATAAATTTTAGTATGTGTTTGACCTGTACGTGCAGTTACTCGCCAATCAATAGAGCGAATATCATCACCTGGCTGATAATGTCTTACTTCAGCAAACTCCATACCTCGCCCTTTATGGGGCGCTAAATATTGTCCGGCCATTTTATGTTTGATGTGACTTTTTGGTGTTAAATCTAATAACCGCGCCTTTGCGCGGTAATAGATTAGCTCTTTTAAATCAAGAGAAACACCATTGGCCTGACAGCTTTTTAACCACTGTAAGTGCTCAGTTGTATTTATCATTGCTTGCTCTTATTTAGGGTACAGCGACAAGTTCTAATATGCGATCAAGTACTTGATCTTTAGAAATTCCATCGGCTTGTGCTTCGTAACTTAAAATAATGCGATGACGTAGTACGTTATGGAAAACACTCTGAATATCTTCAGGTGTTACAAAGTCACGACCTTGTAACCAAGCATTAGACCGGGCACACTTATCTAATGCAATTGTCGCACGTGGACTCGCACCATACTCAAGCCAACTAGCTAAAGTATCGTCAAGTTTAGTAGGTTGACGTGTTGCTATGATTAATTGAACTAAGTATTTCTCAAGTGGCTCTGATAAATGTAGTTTTAATACGTCGTTTCGAGCTTCAAATAAAGTGTCTTGAGATATTTGAGGTGCGGCAGCTTGTTTTTCTGATAAGGCTTCACCACGAGTTAACCGTAGGATTTCAAGTTCAGTTTCAGCACCAGGATAGTCAATATTTAAATGCAGCAAAAACCTGTCTAATTGTGCTTCAGGTAATGGGTATGTACCTTCTTGTTCTAGCGGGTTTTGTGTTGCCATAACTAAAAACAAATCAGATAACGGATAGGTTGTTTTACCTACAGTTATTTGACGTTCGGCCATGGCTTCAAGTAATGCTGATTGTACTTTTGCAGGAGAACGGTTTATTTCATCGGCTAAAATGAGATTATGAAATAAAGGTCCCGCTTCGAAAACAAACTCACTGGTTTGTTGACGATAAATATCGGTACCAGTAATATCTGCTGGTAATAAATCAGGTGTAAATTGAACGCGCTGGAAAGAGCCTTCAACACATTTAGATAACGCGTTTACAGCTCGGGTTTTAGCAAGTCCGGGAGGGCCTTCAACTAATAAGTGCCCATCGGCTAAAATACCAATTAACAATGAATCAGTAAGACGCTCTTGCCCAATAATTTGGGTATTGAGATAAGTTTGTAATTGTTTAAATTTTTCAACGGCCATAGCGACAATAAATCCTTACCAAATTGGTATATTTGTCAGTTTAAGACTATGGGATATTTATAAGGTTCATTTTGATTAAAAACAAGCTTTTTGACTAAAAAAAATGACAAATAGCTTATTTTATCAAGTATTCACTTTTTAAAGTGATCAAATGCAATCAAGGCCAAGTTCAGTTTTTAAATTAATAAGGAAAAATTAATGTTTTTACACTACTTTAATGAGGGCTTTGTTAATAAATTTACAACAAGTGTTTGCAAAAATAAGCAGTTTGTTTAGAATCAGGGTATAACTAACAGGTCAGACCTGTATAACGAGGAAGAAAAATGACTGGGCAAATAAAATTAAAAACACACCAGGGAGATCGTATCGCTATTGTGAGCGGTCTTAGAACACCTTTTGCAAAACAAGCAAGTGCTTTTCATCATGTACCTGCAGTTGATATGGGTAAACTTGTAGTCAATGAGATGCTCGAGCGTCTTAATTTTGATAAAAAAGAAATTGATCAACTTGTTTTTGGACAAGTAGTGCAGATGCCTGAAGCACCAAATATTGCCCGTGAAATTGTTTTAGGCACTGGTATGCCGGTAGGCGTTGATGCCTATTCTGTATCTCGTGCATGTGCAACAAGCTTTCAAGCTATCGCAAATGTGACAGAGTCAATCATGGCTGGTACTGTTAATGTTGGTATTGCAGGTGGTGCAGATTCATCTTCAGTTTTACCTATTGGTGTAAGTAAAAAACTAGCAGGAAGTTTAGTCGATTTAAATAAAGCCCGAACTTTGTCACAGCGTTTGAAAATATTCTCAAAATTACGTTTAAAAGATTTAATGCCTGTACCGCCAGCCGTTGCTGAATATTCGACTGGTCTATCTATGGGTCAAACAGCTGAGCAAATGGCTAAAACTCATGAGATTAAACGTGAAGACCAAGATGCATTAGCACATCGTTCTCATACTTTAGCGAGTAAGGCATGGGCTGATGGTAAATTTGCAGACGAAGTTATGACTGCTCATGTAGCGCCTTATAAAGGCTTTATAAGTGAAGATAATTGTATAAGACATAACTCTGTTTTAGAAGGTTATGCTAAATTAAAGCCTGCTTTTGATAAAAAGCATGGCTCTGTTACTGCTGCTAACTCTACAGCATTAACAGATGGTGCTGCTGCAGTATTAATGATGAGTGAAAGTAAAGCTAAGGCTTTAGGTTATGAAGTATTAGGTTATATACGTAGTTTTGCTTTTAGTGCCATTGATGTTTATGACGATATGCTTATGGGTCCAGCGCATTCAACGCCAATCGCATTACGCCGAGCAGGTTTAACACTAGCTGATTTAGATTTAATTGAAATGCATGAGGCATTTGCGGCCCAAACATTAGCGAATATGAAAATGTTTGCATCTGATAAATTTGCACAAGAAAAATTAGGTTTACCTAAAGCAATAGGTGAAATTGACATGGATAAATTTAATGTTAATGGTGGTTCACTCGCTTACGGTCACCCATTTGCAGCAACAGGTGCAAGACTTATTACACAGACACTTAATGAATTAAAACGTCGTGGTGGCGGTTTAGGTTTAACAACAGCGTGTGCGGCAGGTGGTTTAGGTGCGGCATTTATTGTTGAGAGTGCATAGTTATGGAGAGTGAAAACCAAATGACAGACTCTGTATTTAATTTTGAAGTAAATGAACAACAAATTGCCTTGGTAACGATCGATGTACCTGGCGAAAAGATGAATACTTTACGTGCTAGTTTTGTTGATGAACTAAATGAAGTTATTAATAAAGCCGTTGATGCCCAGGTTAAAGGGTTAATATTTATTAGTGGTAAATCCGATAACTTTATTGCTGGCGCTGATATTAAAATGCTAGAAGCTGCTGAATCACATTCAGATGCTTTATATTTATCACAAACATGTCATACAAGTTTTAATGATCTTGAAAAACTACCTTTCCCAACCGTAGCGGCTATTCATGGTGCGGCATTAGGCGGTGGATTAGAATTTGCGATGGCCTGTGATTATCGTATTTGTAGTAACTCCGATAAAACCAAATTAGGTTTACCTGAAGTACAATTGGGTTTATTACCTGGTGGTGGTGGTACGCAAAGATTACCTAAATTAGTGGGTATTCAAAAGGCGCTTGAATGGATGCTAACGGGTAAACAAATACGTGCAAAGCAAGCGGTTAAAGCTGGATTAGCGCATGATTGTGTGCCGCAAAGTGTGTTAGTTGATGTTGCATCTAAATGGATTGCAAAAGGTAAAAATAAATCAAGCAAGCCTAAATTAGATAAACTAAGTCAATTATTAGAATCGAATCCATTTGGGCGTAATTTAATATTTAAAAAAGCACAAGAAAACGTAGAGAAAAAAACAGGTGGTCATTACCCTGCGCCTATCGCAATTATTAAAGCAGTTCGTGCAAGTGTAGAGATGGAGAAATCGGCTGCATATGTTGTTGAAGCTGAGGGTTTTGCTTCATTGTGTATGAGTGACGTATCTAAATCTTTACGCGGTATTTTCTTTGCTACTACAGAAATGAAAAAAGAATGGGCTGATGAGTCTGGCGAAAAAATTAATCATATCGCTGTATTAGGTGGTGGATTAATGGGCGCTGGAATTGCTCATGTTAGTGCATGTAAAGCGGGTAGTAAGGTGCGGATTAAAGATGTTGCTCAGCAAGGTATTTCAAATGCGCTAAATTACAGCTTTAAAATATTAGATAAAAAACAAAAGCGTCGTTTTATATCAAAGACTGATCTGCAACAGCAAATGAACCGCATTACTGGTACAACTGATCATAGCGGTTTCAAAAATGTTGAGTTAGTAATTGAAGCTGTATTTGAAGATTTGAAATTAAAACAAGATATGGTTGCCGCCATTGAAGAAAATTGTTCTGAAAAAACAATTTTTGCAAGTAATACATCATCATTACCTATTTCACAAATCGCACAAAAGGCTGCAAGGCCAGAAAATGTAGTTGGACTACATTATTTTTCTCCTGTTGAGAAAATGCCATTAGTTGAAATTATCCCGCATGAAAATACGAGCGTTGACACTATATCAAAAGTCGTTAATTACTCGCGTCGTCAAGGTAAAACGCCAATTGTTGTAAAAGACAAAGCGGGTTTTTATGTAAACCGTATTTTGGCACCTTATGTTAATGAAGCGGCTAACTTGCTATTAGCGGGCGAGCCAATTGATAAAATAGATCAAGCGTTAGTTGAGTTTGGCTTCCCTGTTGGACCATTAGCTTTATTAGATGAAGTGGGTATCGATATAGGTTCTAAAATAGCGCCTATCTTAGAAAAAGAGTTAGGTGATCGTTTTAAAGCGCCAGATGCTTTTTCTAAAATGATTGATTCAAAACGTCTAGGCCGTAAAACAGGCTCAGGCTTTTATAGTTATGGTAAAGGAAAGTCTAAAGGTAAAAAAGTTGATGAATCCGTTTATGAATTTTTAGGGATCACACTTGAGCCTAAGCTAAATGAAGAAGAAATAGCACAACGTTGCGTAAGCCAAATGCTTAATGAAGCTGCACGTTGTTTAGATGAAGGCATTATCGCTAGCGCAAGAGATGGTGATATTGGTGCTATTTTTGGTATCGGCTTCCCTCCATTCTTAGGCGGACCATTTAGCTATATGGATAAATTAGGTGCAAGTGAACTTGCATCTAGATTAACTTCCTTATCTCAGTTAAATCAACACTTTGAACCTTGTAAGCCGATTATTGATATGGCTGAAGGCAAACAGGCTTATTATTAATAATTTTAGTTAATACAAGAAAGGCTATTAAATAAACTTAAAGTTCATTTAATAGCCTTTTTTTATGCGCTAAACTTGCGTATAATTCGCGCTCGTTTTTGTTTCTATTTTAATTGAAGTAGCGTCATACTCCGCAGTTTACGGAGGCTTAATATTGAGGGAACCTCACGAATTCATCCATTTGCATACGTTGCCGATAAATTTTGACTACCTTTTTCACGGTGATTTTAGTCGTTTAGGAAATTTAAAAATAAATAACCAAGGCTCTGTCGCTTTTTGATGTTGGTATTTATCTGTTGTACATTGCGATTTACCCCCACGTTTCTTATTTTTTGTCAGTTCTTTACTCATCCCTTGATAAAGCACAGACTCGCATTTGAATTTAGTTGATTTACTATAAAAAGTATCGCCTAATGTTTGGTTCTGCTTATGGCTTTTTTAAACTATATTTTAAAATTCTGCCATTTGACTTTATCGGATAATATGATGGGTTGGCAGTCTGCAGGCAAGCATCGCTCTAAGTTATTGAGTAGTTCCTGATGGGTTTACTCTGAATTTAGCTTGTATTTTGGTGTTATGGCCAAAAGTCCTCAGCGAGATAAACTTTAAAAGACTATATCGTTATACTGCCCCTAAAATATAAATACGTTCGGTAGTATCAGAAAAAAGATTAGCGATCACCAGTCATGAAAAAATGCTGGTATTTCAGGCAAGGTTGGCTTGCCTTAATTAATTCCCAATGAATTTATCATAGGGTATTTTCATTTAAATTGAGTAATTATTTATTCGTATTGGTATAACAAGCAAGCTCCGGCAAAACATAAAGCCATGACCTAGGCGCAACGATTAAAGCAGGTATTTTGCATTGAGATTGAAACATGTAATCAATGTGGTGGTGCGGTTCAGCTTAACTGAGTTAAACTCAGTATATTTTTCTTTATTTTGTAAGCTGCGTGCAGCTAACGCGTGATCTTTCAAACAGTGCCCTTATTGGTTACCAATACTTTTTTATTATTTCCTTCAAATATAGTAATACCCAATTGCTGATTGAAATGATAATTATCATTGATAAATTTAAGTAAATTTACGTATATTTAATTTTATAAAATAACGTAACTTAAGTATCATCATATTAGTTACAATTATCAATACCATGATCCAAAGACAACTAAGCTATTGAATTAAAATTACAATAATAACAGTTCTAAAAAACAGAACATTATCTTCACTTAAATCAACTATTCAATTACTCCTCTTTTTTCTATTCTTTATTCGTAATTATCTATAAAAACATATAATAATAGGAAATATAATGTTAAAAAAAACACTCTCAATTGCTACAGTAATTTCAGTTGCGATCTCATTTATAGCGCTGCCAGCTTCTGTCCTTGCAAGTGGTGAAGCAAAAACAAATCAATTTTGGTGGCCTGAACAATTAAACCTTAGTCCACTTAGACAACATGGCGCAGAGTCAAACCCTTACGGTGAACAATTTAATTATGCCAAGGAATTCGCTAGCCTTGATTTAGTACAGCTTAAAAAAGATATTCAAACCACACTTACTGACTCAAAAGCATGGTGGCCTGCCGACTGGGGACATTATGGTCCATTGATGATACGTATGGCTTGGCATAGCGCCGGTGTTTATCGCGTTCATGATGGACGCGGCGGTGCATCAGGTGGGCAACAACGTTTTGCGCCACTAAATAGCTGGCCTGACAACGTAAATTTAGACAAAGCCCGTCGCTTATTATGGCCAATTAAACAACAATATGGCCGTCAAATATCATGGGCTGATTTAATGGTACTTTCAGGTAATGTCGCACTTGAATCAATGGGTTTTAAAACCTTTGGTTTCGCTGGCGGTAGGACTGACGATTGGGAGCCAGATTTAGTTTACTGGGGTCCTGAAGAAAAAATGCTTACAGACAAACGAAGAGATAAAAAAGGTGGTTTAAAAGGCCCTCTTGCTGCTGTAGAGATGGGTTTAATTTACGTTAACCCTGTTGGTCCACACGGTAAACCAGACCCTCTTTTAGCCGCTGCTGACCTTCGCTTATCGTTTGGGCGCATGGCGATGAATGACGAAGAAATAGTTGCATTAAGTGCTGGGGGTCATACCTTTGGTAAAGCACATGGCGCTAAAAAACCAGAAAACTGTGTTGGTGCTGAACCTGCCATTGCTCCTTTAGAACAGCAAGGTTTAGGCTGGAAAAACAAATGTGGTACCGGTGTTGGTGCAGACACTACAGGTAGTGGTTTAGAAGGTGCTTGGACCGTTACTCCAACTCAATGGTCAACCAATTATCTAGACAATTTAATGAACTTTACTTGGGTAAAAACTAAAAGCCCAGCGGGTGTAACACAGTGGATACCAGATAGTAAAGCCGCCGAAAATTTAGTACCTGATGCACATATTCCTTACAAACGTCACGCACCAATTATGTTTACTACGGATGTCGCATTAAAAATAGATCCTGAATTTCGTAAAATTGTTGAACGATTTAGAGCGGATCCAACTGAATATGAAAAAGCTTTTGCTAGAGCTTGGTTTAAATTAACGCATCGAGATATGGGCCCTCGAGCAAGATATCTTGGTGCAGATGTTCCAAGTGAAGTGCTTTCTTGGCAGGATCCTATTTCAGAGGTAAATCACAAACTTATTACTAGCAAAGATATCAGTAAACTTAAGAAGCAAATCCTTAAAGCTGGTTTCAGTAATGCTGAATTAGTTAGAACTGCTTGGTCATCGGCTGCTAGTCATCGTGTTACTGATATGCGTGGTGGTGCAAATGGTGCTCGTATTAACCTTGAACCTCAAAAAAATTGGGCGGTAAATAACCCTAAAGCGTTAAAAAATGTATTAATTAAACTTGAATCTATTAAAACTAAATTCAACAAAAAATCATCTAGAAAACAAATATCTTTAGCTGATTTAATTGTATTAGGTGGTGCCGCTGCAATAGAAAACTCAGCTAAAAAATCAGGCCAAAGAATTGAAGTACCTTTCGTACCAGGTCGTGCTGATGCAACACAAATACAAACTAATGTTAAGTCATTCAATTATTTAAAGCCGAATGCTGATGGCTTCAGAAACTTCTACACAACCGAAAGTTATATGTCGCCAGCAGAAATGTTAGTAGATAAAGCAAATTCTCTAGGTTTAAATGTACCTGAGATGACAGTACTTGTCGGAGGAATGCGCACGCTTAATGCGAACTATGATGGTTCTTCATTAGGTGTATTTACCGATAAACCTGGCGTGCTATCTAATGACTTTTTTGTAAACTTATTAGATATGTCTACGGTCTGGACGAAAGATGAATCTAAAGCGGGTATCTACCAAGGTCATGACCGTGCCTCAGGTAAGTTGAAGTGGCAAGCAACACCTGTTGATCTTATTTTTGGCTCTAGCTCTGAATTAAGAGCCATTGCTGAAGTATATGCCTCTGATGATGCTGATAAAAAGTTTGTTAATGACTTTGTAAAAGCATGGGTTAAAGTTATGCAACTAGATCGTTTTGATTTAAAGTAGTAATCATCAACCACGAGTTAAAGCAAGTAACTAATCACATAATTATTTTTTCTGTGTATTAGTTACTTTGTCCACCACTTTAAACGCATATTCACATTTAACTTATGATTAAAGCTTATGTCTAAATTAACTATTTTTACAGCTTTGCTATTTTGTTCTTTGGCTAATACTAACCAAGGTTATGCTCAATCATCAATACACGAAGCCGCAGTATCATTTTTTTCTCCACTTCCCAGTGTTATGCCTACCACTGAAAACGATTCACCAAAAAAAGTTAATTTAGGTAAGAAATTATATTTTGAGACTTCATTATCAATTAACAAATCTCAATCATGTAATAGTTGCCATAATATTCTTAATGGTGGTGCCGGTGTTGATAATTTAACTGTATCTGTAGGGGCTTTGGGTATACTAGGAAAAAGAAATTCTCCTAGCACCTGGAACGCAGGATTACATGTCGCTCAGTTTTGGGATGGACGAACTAAAACATTGACTGAACAAGCTAAATTCCCATTGTTCGATCCTAAAGAAATGGCAATGCCTTCTGAAGATCAAGTCATTAAACGACTTACAGGTAAAGGTTATTTGGATAATTTTGAACAAGCCTTTCCAGAACAAGCTTTACCAATAAATCTAGTGAATATTTCACAAGCACTCTCTGCATTTCAACGAACGCTTATCACTAAAGATCGCTTTGATGATTATTTAGCAGGTGATCAAGGTGCTATAAGTGAAGATGAAAAGGCGGGTTTAGCGGTATTTATCGAAAAAGGCTGCGTGGCTTGTCATAATGGCAATGTACTAGGAGGCCAATTATTTATGAAAATGGGCATAGTGCACCCTTACCCGAATAAAGTTGATAGAGGCGTAGCCCATGTAACGGGAAATCCTTCTGATAACTTTTTGTTTAAAGTACCGTCTTTACGCAACATATTAAACACGGCTCCATATTTTCATGATGGTGCTGCTGTAACAATAGAGCAAGCGATTATAGATACTGGCTGGCATCAACTCGGCATAAAACTTAACAACCAAGAAGTGGAAGCGATTAAAGTTTTTTTTAATAGCTTGAATAATCAAGCAATAATCACAATAGACGCTCAACAAAATTAAAGACATAAAAATGTAGAGTTAAATGCTAGCCTGATCTGATTTTCCCAAGTAGGGATTTTGGGCACAACCCCAAGTATGTTCAGGCTAAGTTTGAGGAGTATTTTAAGTGTGGTTGCATTGAGTATGGATTTCTAAGCGTTAAATCTGAAAGCTGCCAGCATGAACGTCTGGTTGCTTTTAGTTGCAAGCGTAGAGGCTTTTGTCCTAGTTATAGCGCTAGGCGTATGGCTGAATCTGCTGTATTATTGGTAGATGACTTATTGTAAATAAAAAGTTGACACATGAACCTATCAGACAATGGGTTTTAAGTTTTCCGTTTCAATTAAGATTCTTATTTGCAAACTATCCTCAGATATGGTTTTCTACCGTATTGCAAGGCTTTAACTCATCGATAACAGGGACAGAATTATTGTCATATATACGGACTTTTAATGAAGTTTATTGCTTATGATCTCGATGTATTCCGTGCATTTTGTCCTCATAAGCTCGTCGAATTCATAGTTCTTTTTGGTTATCAGGTTTTCAATATGCAGGTTTTACCTGTTATGTCATCGTTTCTTTCTACCCACGCAATTCTTTGAAGAGCGGTTTACTTAAACTGGTGAATATTCTTCACCAGAGACGGTAATAGCCCAAGCCATTCTCGCCATTTTATTGGCATAAGCTACAGATGATCGGTTATGCCTACGAGTTTGAACAATGGGATTAATCCATTGACTCAGCTTATCACTTTTAGTGCTCGCTCTGGATACAACCGATTTCGCACCTTGAATTAAAAGGCATCTGAGGTAACTATTTCCGTGTTTACTTATTCCTAGTAAGGTATTTTTGGCACCATTAATATGTTGTCGTGGGGGCAATATCTAAGGAGGTGGAAACATCTCGACCTCGTCGATAATTACTCCCATTAGCAATTTCATTATCGTAGAATTTTACTGCGTTGTATTTCAAATCACGCATATTATGGCGAACTTAACCACTATACCCAAGCTCTGAAACCTACATTTCCAAGTAGCATGGGTATATATTTGAATATCCCATCAATGGAATTTTATATTAATAAATAAAGATAATAAGATTAAAACCCTAATACACTGGTAATTTATACAGTTATAAGCCATTATCCCCATTATTATGTATTTTAAAGGTTTAGGATTCACTTGGCAGTTATTTTAGCGATAGATCCTGGCTCTCGATTAACTGGATATGGTGTCATTGAGCAAAAAGGTAGCCAATATACTTATTTAGGCAGCGGCTGTATCCGTTTAGGCGGTGGGCCAATACCTGAACGTCTTAAAATGATTTATCAGGGTGTTACTCAATTGATAGAGCAATTTAAACCGGATACATTTGCGATAGAGCAGGTTTTTTTAGCGCATAATCCTGATTCAGCCTTAAAATTAGGGCAAGCAAGAGGTGCAGCTATTGTTGCAGCAACTATGGCTGATTTGCCTGTGACTGATTATTCTGCAAGGCAAATTAAACAAGCTGTAGTGGGTACAGGTGCTGCAGATAAAAAACAAGTACAACATATGGTCAAAGCAATTTTAAAATTACCAGCAATACCACAGGCGGATGCCGCAGATGCCTTAGCCATTGCTATGTGTCATGGTCACTCTCAGCAAAATTTAATAAAACTTGCAGGTCAGGCCAAAAAAGTTGTTCGTGGGCGTTTAAGATAGAAATATTTAAAAAGGTAAGACAATGATAGGACGATTGAGCGGAATTTTATTAGAAAAACAGCCTCCGGAAATTTTGTTAGATGTAAATGGTGTTGGTTATGAAGTACAGCTACCTATGACTAGCTTTTATAATTTACCCGCAGAAGGTCAAACGGCGACAGTTTATACGCATTTTGTTGTGCGTGAAGATGCACAATTATTGTATGGCTTTAATAATAAAACGGAACGTGCGTTATTTCGAGAGCTATTAAAAGCAAATGGTGTAGGCCCTAAGTTAGGATTGGCTATTTTATCTGGTATGTCAGCCGAGCAATTTGTAAGATGTGTCCAGAGTGAAGATGCCTCTACTTTAGTTAAAATTCCTGGAGTAGGTAAAAAAACGGCAGAACGTTTAGTGCTTGAAATGAAAGATAGACTTAAAGATTGGGGCATGGATTTATTTACACCATTTACTGATTCAGTAGGCGAAGATGGATTGGTACTTGAGATGCAAGGTGCTACAGTAACTGATACTTCAGAAGATGATGCAATCGCAGCATTAATGACTTTAGGGTATAAACAAGCTCAAGCAGAAAAATCAGTAAAAGCAGCCAAAGGCACTAATGGAAAAGGGCTAAGCTCTGAAGAACTTATAAAAGCAGCTTTAAAGTCAATGATCTAGGTTTTTAATTTAGTAAATAGTTAACAGTAGAAGCAGAAAAAATGATAGAAGCAGATAGGCTGATAGAACCGGAAATTCAGGGCAATGAAGAAATTGTTGATAGGGCGATAAGGCCAAAACTATTAGCAGATTACACAGGTCAGCCTCATGTCAAAAAGCAGATGGAAATATTTATTGCTGCAGCAAAAGCCAGATCAGAACCACTAGATCACTTATTAATATTTGGACCTCCAGGTTTAGGTAAAACAACTTTAGCAAATATTGTTGCCAATGAGTTAAACGTAAATATAAAAACAACATCTGGTCCTGTACTTGAAAAAGCAGGAGATTTAGCTGCGCTTCTAACAAATTTAGAACAAGATGATGTTTTATTTATTGATGAAATACATAGGTTAAGCCCTCAAGTAGAAGAAATACTTTACCCAGCAATGGAAGATTACCAACTCGATATTATGATAGGTGAGGGACCCGCAGCACGCTCTATTAAACTAGATTTACCGCCTTTCACGTTAGTTGGTGCCACAACGCGTGCAGGTTCACTGACTTCGCCTTTGCGAGATAGATTTGGCATAGTTCAAAGACTTGAATTTTATTCAATAGAAGATTTATCTAAAATAGTTAATCGTTCAGCTTATTTCTTAGATTTACCCATGAACGAACAAGGTGCGATTGAAATTGCGCAAAGGTCTAGAGGTACACCGCGTATTGCGAACCGTCTTTTACGAAGAGTGCGAGATTTCGCGCAAGTTAAAGGTGATGGTGAAGTTACTCTAGAAATTGCACAACAAGCCTTAGATATGATAGATGTTGATAAGTCAGGGTTTGACTTTATGGATCGAAAATATTTATTAGCTATTATCGAAAAGTTTATGGGCGGCCCAGTAGGTTTAGATAATTTAGCAGCAGCAATAAGCGAAGAAAAAGAAACCATTGAAGATGTAATAGAGCCGTATTTAATTCAACAAGGTTTTATTCAGCGTACGCCAAGAGGTCGTATTGTGAGTGATCGTGCATATTTACATTTTGGTTTAGCAGTCGCCAACAAAGAAAGTTAGTTTAATGGCTCATTTTGCAACTTATTTTAAAGTGAGTATTTTTACAAGTCAGCTTTGAGCTCAATCTTAATATACCATTTCTGTTAATTAAGTGAGTGGTCACTTTATTAACGGAATTTGTATCCATGCTTATATCACACCGATTCTCAAAGTATTTTATTTTTTATGATTGGCTCTTTAGCATATTAGGTATCATCCTTTGTGTAGTTTGTACCATAAATTATATTTATATCTCTTTTTAATCTACTAAAATTAATTTTATTTTAAAGCTATTTTAGGGGCTGCTATTCCGACATTATAGTGATTAGGCTCTGGAGTTAAAAAGTTAAAACTGACCTCATCTCTTTTATTTGAATTTGAATTTGAATTTGTATAACATGGCTTGTTAATATCAATTTGATTTTTCGTTAAAAAAAGATGTACTTTCAACAAATTTTAAGGGACTTAAATGATGAAAAAGTGGTCAAACCAAATATTTTCTGGATTAATGATAGCTTGTGGTACGTTTACTGCTGGTGTTATGTCTGAGCCCGTAGAGTTCAAAATATTAGCTGATTGGGGATCAGGTTATACTGCCCAATTGAAATTAACAAATGAAACTGATGAGCCGATGACAGATTGGCGTGTTGCTTTTGACTTTGCAGGCGACATTAAAAATCTATATTCAGCTAAAATGATCGTGGCAAATAATGGTCATTATGTGTTCGAAGGTAATAGCTGGAATAAAGCTATTGATCCGGGTCAAATCATTACTTTGGGTTGGAATGGCTCGAATAGTGGTGAAGGTATCGAAAATACTAATCTTACAGCTTCTGACATTACAGTACCTACTGGTCCTTATCACGTAGGTTATGACTTACAAGCTGACTGGAGCACAGGCTATGTTGCTAGTATTGCTGTGGGTAATAATGGTGATGAAGAAATGAAAGCTTGGACTTTAAGTTTTGATTACCCTTATCCAATTACTCACATTTATAATGCTCGCATTGTTAGTGAAATAGAAGACCGTTATACCATAGAAGGTGTGGACGAAGGGTTTGATTTATCAGCCGAAGAAGTTACCGTATTTATCATTCGTGGTAATGTGGGTAATTTAACTGAACAACCAACTAATATTGAGTTTAGCTACAGTAACGATTAAGTTTTTGTTAGAATAAATCATTAACTACAGTTAAGTTACATAGGGGCTGTTGATCTTTCAGGGTTAAATTTTGTTCGAGATAAAAGCATTTTAGTCGCGGCGAGTAGTGTGTAGCCTAGTCATTCTAAGTAAATACGACTCAACAAAGAATAAAATGCTTTTAACCGAATCCTTCGGACTGCGTTTGTTGGGCATTTTTACTGCGTTATCGCCTTTTTATGTGGAACAACCACATGACAAAGCCTCTGACTGGTATAATTGGTGTCGAATTACACTCTCGTACTTTATCTCTAATTGCTTCACTGTCGTAGCCTTTGTCTACCACAATAAACTGATTTTGGGGTAATAACTCAATCAGTCCATTGGCAACTTTACTATCATGAACATCACCTCCTATGATCCATAGTTCAAAGTATTTAGGTAAATCTCGCCAAGAGCAACCAACACGTAGCTAGTATAAAATTCAAACAAAGATCAACATTCCCTAATAGCGTTAGTAAATATACCTAATATACAAAAATTATAATTTTTCTCATTATGTAAGCCAACATTAAAAATGTTCGGGAACAAATCTGATAGAAGGCGTACATAACCTAAATAAACTAAGTATAGATAATTAAGGTTGAATGACTTATGTGGCACTATTTACCATATACGGTGAAAATTTCCTTTCCTATATCCGCAATTGCTTTATTACGCAGGGAAAATGGTGCATCGGTTTGAGTTAAATAAATACTTATAATTATTGGTGTTCGTTTATCAGACCAAGCAACAGCCACAATACCTCGGGAACCATAGCCGCCAGAACCGGAACGGTCAGCAATTAACCAGTTATCAGGAAGTATTGAGCGCAATAAACTAGCTGTGACTTTATTATCTATCATCCATTGCTTTAATAGATTCTTTGAAGCTTGAGATAGCGCATCTCCAAATAATAATTTATGTAAACTTTTTACCATCGCATTTGGTGTTGTGGTATCTCTTTTATCACCATCAAGTGCTTCATTTAAATCAGGTTCAATTCGATCTAATCGAGTAACTTCATCACCAATGTTTCTCATAAACTGGGTTAAAGCTTTTGGTCCTTTAATTCCATTAAGCACCATATTACTAGCGGTATTATCACTCATGATCATAGCCGCAGAGCATGCTTGCTTTAAGGACATTTTTTTACCAATTAAATTTTTAGTTATCGGCGACCATTTTATAAGCGAACTTGCTGTTATAACCAGAGAAGTATCAAAAGATTGAAGCCCTTTTTCAACATCAGCAAGTAACTTTGCACAGGCGAGTACTTTAAAAGTACTCATCAGAGGAAATCTAGTATTGCCGTTATAGTTCCATAGTTTATTATCTATGACATCATAAATAGAGACCCCTATACGAGCACCAAGCTGGTGTTCTTGTTCTTCAATTATTTTTATTATTGTATTAGCATGTACACTAAAAACTAAACTGATATTAATGATCAAAGCTAATAGTAAAAAATGGTAAGTTTTAAAATAAAATTTCATCAATATGTCATCCTCATTCTGTTGGTAAAGTTAGTAACTTAAAAGTAGATTTTAAATCTAATAACTGGCTCTGTTTCATAGTCTGAATAAAATTTTCAGTCTGGCGGGCGCTAGTATACTTATAAGTTCTATTGGAGCAATGTTCAAATTATGATGAAATGTGGCAAAAATATGACAAGATATAAATCAGACAAATCAGTAATATATACCCAAGCCACTTCAAGATGTGAGGTTCAGGACTGCTGAGCAATTCATGATCTAGGCGCATCTTTGCATTAATGGTTACTCCCTTAAAAAAAGATGGAACAACGAGCATGATTTGCTCAGAAGTCCCTGTAGGGTTGGTTTATAAATGCTTTATGCAGCGTTATTGATTTTGAAAAGGGAATAACCATGTTCTTCAATCAATGCCTTGCCTAAAGCATTTCTAATTCCAACTGAATCCTGCATCTTGAAGTGGTTTGGGTATAGAACTCAGAAAAAGATCGGTTGAGGCTCAAAAAGTTCAAAATATAAGATTTATGAAAAAAGTCAGTTGCTCCTAAACATTGCGGTCATTTTACTGTTGGATCAAAAAGCAAGGAGCCTAATCACTGTTTTTCTATCAAACACTCTGAATTACATGAGTTTTAGCCTGAAATCTTATAGTAATTTGATGCAATTAAAGCCTACGTCCGGCTGTGTAGTTGCATGAATTTTGCAAATTAAAATCTGGAAATCCAGTAGTAAATTCAGCGTTCTTTAAAACAATACATACCTTGCTTAATTTAAAATCAGGCTGTGTTATAAATTTTAGGCAAAAAAAAGCCCGCACAGTGTGCGGGCAAAACAACAAGTTGGAAGGGAATCCAGGGTTTATCTAAAGTTTCACTTTAAATGCGTTCATAATACGAATAAATATTTCATCATATTATTAAATATCTGTGCTGTAGGGATGTGCTCTACATGTATTAGCAAGGTACGAAAAGAATAATATAGTTTAACTGGTCGGATTTCAAACTAGAAAAATTCAACTTTCACATTATAAAAACTAATGCTGAATAAGAATTTAATGATTTATATAACATCAATAAATTGTTAATAAATATTAAGATATTGATTTTAAACCCTTATTTTTAAAGTGGTTTATTTTTAAACGATTAGTTTTCTTTATTTTAACATGATTTTCACAAGGTGTTTTACTGGTTATTCAAATTTATTGCATAAAACAACGAATGATAGAATGTAAATATATTAAAATTAAACTTTCAATTGAAATATATTTGTTATTTAACCTCAGCATGAGGTAATAAATAACTAATGTGATGACTATCGAACATTATTATTTAGTGAGCTCAGGTTATTTAACTGAATATTTTGTAATTCACGGTAAATTGATTGTCACAGCTTTATTGACTGGTTACACTAGAGCGGTTTTAGGTAGGACAAGATAGAAATAATTAAAATAGAATGAACTATTTGAGTTATATATCTCTAATTAAGTAAATCTATCATTTAATGTTGCTGTTTCAGTCGCTATTTTAGTAAAGTATTGAGGTAAATTTATCGTGTCATCAGAGTTGTCTTTTTTCGATTTAATTCTTAAAGCAAGTCCACTTGTCCAAATTGTAATGTTGACGTTAGTTGCAATGTCAGTGACCTCTTGGACCATGATTTTTCAACGTCAAAAAGTGCTTAAACAAGCAAAAGTTAGTTCAAGAAGATTTGAAGATAAATTTTGGTCAGGTAGTGATTTAAGTAAATTATATAATGAATTATCGGCTCGAAGTAATTCACTTGAAGGCTTGGAAAGTTTATTTTGTGCTGGCTTTAAAGAGTTTGCCAGATTATCAAAAAGTAATATGGCATCGGCGGGTACTATTATGGATGGTACTCATAGATCTATGCGCGTTGCTTTATCTAGAGAAATTGAAAAGCTTGAAGACAACTTATCATTTTTAGCGACTGTAGGGTCAATCAGTCCATATATTGGTTTGTTTGGTACAGTATGGGGCATAATGAATGCTTTTATCTCATTAGGTACCGTTAAACAAGCAACCTTACAAATGGTCGCTCCGGGTATTGCCGAAGCTTTGATTGCAACTGCCATGGGTTTATTTGCCGCGATCCCTGCCGTTGTATTTTATAACCGTTTTGCGCATAAAGTCGAGACACTAGACTCGAATTACGGTAACTTTATGGAAGAGTTCTCAAACATTCTTCACCGTCAAGCTGTTGCAAAAAATGAGAATAAT
Source organism: Pseudoalteromonas sp. NBT06-2 (assembly GCF_002276045.1). Lineage (GTDB taxonomy): Bacteria > Pseudomonadota > Gammaproteobacteria > Enterobacterales > Alteromonadaceae > Pseudoalteromonas. Next base: position 23,908 of record NZ_NQMR01000123.1, read on the forward strand.
TCTTAATGTACCAAAGAAAAAAGCGTCGTCCAGTTGCTGAAATAAATGTAGTACCTTATATAGATGTTATGTTGGTGTTACTTATTATTTTTATGGCAACAGCAGCTACAATCACACATGGCGTTGATGTTGAATTGCCTAAAATGGAAGAATCAGAATTAGTAGAAACAAGAGAAGCACCACCGATTATTGTTTCAATTAACGCTGAAGGTAAATACTTTGCTTCTATTGGTATAGACCCTGAAGCTGAAATGGATGCGATAGATATAGCAGCACAAGTCAAATTAGCTTTAGATAAAGAACCTAAAACACCGGTTATGATTAAAGGTGATGGTCGTGTATCCTATCAAGAGGTTTTATTATTAATGGACTTCTTAAAAAGGGCTGGTGTGCCATCTGTAGGTTTAATGACAGAATCATTTGAGAATTAACCGTGACATTTAAAGAAATATTACCCTCTTTATTAAAATCATCTGTATTACATATTGTTTTAGCAATAGGCCTAGTTGTCAGTGTGTCTTTTCAAGATAATGTGCCAGAAGTGATGCAAGTAAATTTAAATCAAGAAAATGCACTTGAAGCAATTTCAGTTGATCAAAGTGCTGTAGAAAAACGCATTAAAGAGCTAAAAAAAGATGATGTTAATAAAAAGCGCACAGAAGAACAACGCATCAAAAATTTAGAAAAGAGAGCAAATGAAGCGAAAAAGAAAAGTCAAGCTGAAGCACGCCGGATTAAAAAGTTAGAACAACAAAGAAAAGCTAAAGAAAGAGAAAAGAAAAAAGCAGAAGCGGCGACTAAAAAAGCAAAAGCAAAACAAAAAGTAGAACAAGATAAAGCAGCAAAAGCTAAAGCTAATAAAGAAAAAGCTGAAAAAGCAGCAAAAGCAGCAGCAAACAAACGCAAAAAAGAAGAAAAAGCACTGGCTGATGCACAAAAAGCACGTAAGCAAAAAGCGGTAGAAGAAAAACGTAAAGCAGAAGCAGCACGACAAAAAGCACTTGCTGAACAACTTCTTCAGGAGCAAATGGCGCAAGAGCAAGCAATTAGGGCTAAAGCAAGACAAAAACAAATACTGACCGAAGTTGAAAAATATACAGCTTTAATTAAAGCTCGTATTATTCAAAACTTCTTAAAAGATGAAAAAATGAAAGGGAAGCAATGTCGCTTGAATATTAGACTTGCTTTTAACGGTCTGGTAACCAAAGCCGTTTCACTCGGTGGCGATAAACTCGTATGTGAAGCTGCTTTACGTTCGATACGTATGTCCGATACATTACCAGTACCAAAAGATAGAGCTGTGTTTGAGCAGTTCAAGAATTTTAATTTTATATTTAAACCTAATTTTTAAGGGCTCTCATGTTAAATCGGCTTAAAAGCTTAGTTTTAGTTACATTTATGTTGTTAATTAGTACTTTAAGTACTAATAGCTATGCTGTACTTGAAATCGTGATCACTGATGGTATTAATGGTGCGAGGCCGATAGGTATTGTGCCTTTTAAATATGAAGGTATTGGTGAAGTGCCCTCTAGAATTTCAGATGTTATAGCTTCAGATTTGCGTCGAAGTGGTAAGTTTAACCCTATTGCGGCTATTAATATGCCACAAAAACCATCTCAAGATAGTGAAGTTGATTATAGTGCATGGGCAGCAGAGAAAGTAGAAGCCATTGTTGTTGGTAAAATTATTCAGCAAACAGGTGGTAGATATTTAATTAGCTATGAATTAATTGATATTTACCGAGGACAAATAACAGGCGGTCAAACGCAAATATTGGCTAATGGTAAACTCATGAACAATCAAGATCATATACTTGATGCGCGCCAAACAGTTATTACCGAAGACAGATTTCGTCGTTACGGACATCGTATAAGTGATGTTGTTTACGAGGCTTTAACAGGAGAGCGAGGCGCATTTTTAACAAAAGTTGCATATGTTATTGTTCGCGATGAACAAACTAGACCATATCAATTAGTTGTGGCAGATTATGATGGTCAAAATGAGCAAGTATTATTACGTTCTAAAGAGCCTTTAATGTCGCCGACTTGGTCGCCTGATGCAACTAAATTAGCTTATGTGACATTCGAAAATCGTCAAAGTCAAATATATATTCAAGATATTTACACAGGTAAACGTGAACTTGTTACTTCTTACAAAGGAATTAATGGCGCTCCAAGGTTTTCTCCTGACGGCTCTAAGCTTGCGATAGTATTGTCTAAAGATAAAAAAGGGGCGACTGAAATATATGTTTTAGATTTAAAAACCCGTATCGAACGTCGTATCACTCGCCATAGAAGTATAGATACAGAACCAAGTTGGCACCCAAATGGTAATGAGATAGTATTTACGTCGGAAAGGGGTGGTAATGCTCAGATTTATAGCGTAAATTTAACATCAGGGAAAACACGTCGACTTACATTTGACGGTAATATGAATCTGGCAGGATCAATCTCACCAGATGGAAAAGATTTGATTATGGTAAATAGAACGCTTGGTCGTTACCATATCGCAAAAAAAGAATTAAGTTCAGGTGATTTTCAAGTTTTAACTCGAACACGCCTGGATGAATCACCGAGTATAGCACCAAATGGCTCGATGATAATTTATAGTACGTTATATAATAATAAGCAGGTATTAGCTCTGGTATCAATGGACGGTCGCTTTAAAGCACGTCTTCCTGTCGCACAAGGACAGGTAAAAGCCCCTGCTTGGTCACCATTTTTATAATTAACGAATTTTGATTTCACTTTTAGCAATAGGGATCTACTCGATGCAACTTAACAAAATATTTAAAGGCCTGCTTATTGCTGTGCCAGTAATGACATTAGCAGCATGTAGCTCATCTGAAAATATAGATGAAGGTGCAGCTAACCAAAGCCAAACAAATCAAGTTGAACAACAAACAAGTGATACAGTTCAAGTAGAAAAAATTGAGCGTATCAAGTCAGCTGAAGAGTTGTTACGTGAAAAATATGATGAACTCCGTCAAGAACAAGTTATTTACTTTGATTTTGATAAAGCACGCGTAAGCGGAAAATATGCTGAGCTTTTACAAGCCCATGCTGATTTTTTAGTGAATAATGGTGCTGTTAAAGTATTAATCGAGGGCCATGCAGACGAACGTGGTACGCCTGAGTACAACATTGCTCTTGGTGAGCGCCGTGCACATGCTGTTTCAAAATACTTACAAAGTTTAGGTGTTTCAGAAGGTCAAATTTCACTTGTAAGCTATGGTGAAGAGAAACCTATGGTTAAAACTCGTGACGAAGATGGTTTTGCTAAAAACCGTCGTGCAGTGCTTGTATACTAATTTTAAGTAGAAAATAAATTATGAAGCCAAAATTAATTTTGGCAGCTATGATTCTGAGCGGGAGCACCCAAACATTGGCTGCTCCCGCTCCTGTTTCAGATGTTGCTTTAAATAGTAGTACGAACAAAATTGAATCAAGACTCGCTGCTTTAGAGAATATGATCAAAACTCGCAATTTATTACAAGTTGAATTGCAGCAGCAGATTGAAGGTTTACAAGATGAAGTAAACCATCTGCGAGGCACAACAGAAGAGCAAGGTTATAAAATAGAAAAAATGTTACAGCGACAACGTGAACTTTATCAAGAGATAGAAGATAGAGTGTCTCAAGTTTATACGCAACCAGCACCAGCTGTCACTGACAGCGTAACGACACCTGCAGTATCTATTAGTAATGACTTATCAGAAAATGAAGCATATGATCGTGCTGTACAGCTTATTATGAAAGATAAACGTTATGATCAAGCTGTTCCAGAGTTTCAAACATTTTTAACTAGCTTCCCAGATTCAGTATACGTACCTAATGCACATTACTGGCTAGGACAGTTATTAATGATGAAAAGTGAAACAACGCAAGCCAAAACTCACTTCGAATCTGTAGTAGCAGGCTACCCTGATTCAAATAAACGTGCGGACGCTATGCTTAAACTGGGTACAGTTTATCAAAAGCTTAATTCAATCGTTAAAGCGAAGAAAATATTGCAAGATTTAATTTCTCAATATCCAGATTCGACAGCAGCTAAATTAGCAACTGATCGTTTATCTAAATTCTAAATTAGATATAATGAATTGCTTTTAGGCTGCTTTTTGATAAAAGCGGTCTAAAATCAATCAAACAGAGAAAAAACTGCAAAAATATAGTTTTTTAAGTTGCACTCAGTGTGTAAATAAGTATTATAAGCGCCCGCAACCAGAGAGGATTTTAAAACTTTCTAAATGCAAATAGAGCGGGTCATTAGCTCAGTTGGTAGAGCAGTGGACTTTTAATCCATTGGTCGATGGTTCAAGTCCATCATGACCCACCATTCTTTTAAGCTTCATTAAAAAGAATGTAAAAAAGACTATGTCTTATGAACAAACGGCAGGTTAATGCAAATAGAGC
>NZ_NQMR01000124.1 GCF_002276045.1 Pseudoalteromonas sp. NBT06-2
ATATCATGACACCTATTTTTGACTCGTATTTTCATCCATCAAGTTATGGATATCGTGTGGGGCGAAGCGATCAGCAAAGCAACGTTATTTATACGCAGGTATAACAAACAGCATGTTGTTGATATGGTTCTGTCGAAATGCTTTGATATGCTCGACCACGACTTGATCATCAAGTGTATGAGAAAGCGTATCTCAGACGGTAGTATCTTAAATTTGATTGAGATGTTTCTAAAAAGTGGTGTAATGATAGGCTCAAATTGGCAAACGAGTGAATTAGGCAGCCCGCAAGGCGGGGTAATTAGTCCATTATTAGCCAATATTTACCTAGATGAGTTCGATCAAGAAATGATGAAGCGAGCGCACCGAATCGTGCGTTATGCGGATGACATTTTGATATTCTGCACCTCAAAATCTGGCGCAGAAAACGCATTGAAAGTAGCGAGCCATATTTTAGAAGAAAAGCTGAAACTGAAACTGAAAGTGAATGAGCGTAAAACCCATATAGCACATAGCGATACAGGGATAAAATTCTTGGGTGTGAAGGTTTTCACCAATTACACAGGCATTCAAGAAAAGAAACTCAAGGCATTAAAAGTGAAAGTAAAACAACTCACCAAACGTAATGGCGGAGGAAATTTAGCATTTGTGTTAAAACGACTCAATCCAGTGCTGAGGGGATTTGTCAATTACTTCAAGATAGCGAATATAAGCAGTAAACTTAAAGGATTAGCGAGTTGGGTAAGGCGAAGGTTAAGGGCAGTGCAATTGACGCTTTGGAAAACGGCGGATAAATTACACCGTAGATTAAAGCAGCTAAAATACAAACCACCTTTTAAGCGGATAAAAATGAAATCATGGCGAAACTCGATGAGTCCATTAGCAAGTTATGCCATGCCAAACAGTTGGTTTAAAGATATCGGTTTATATCAGATAGACGAAGTAAAAACGGGTGTTCTTGCTTCTTATTACTAATAATAGATAAGGAATAGTAAATTGCATGAGCCGTATACGAGGTCCGTACGTACGGTTCTGTGAGAGGGATGAGGCAAAAGCCTCACCCTACTCGATGTT
>NZ_NQMR01000125.1 GCF_002276045.1 Pseudoalteromonas sp. NBT06-2
AAATTGTATGAGCCGCATACGAGGTCCGTACGTACGGTTCTGTGAGAGGGATGAGGCAAAAGCCTCACCCTACTCGATATAAATTTTACAGCCTCAACGCCTGTAAACTGCGTAGCCATAAAGGTGATAAGCGGAGTGGCGAAAGTGATCCGTTTAAAATAGCTTAAATTGACTACTACTATCAGATCACTTCCCAGGCTAAAAAACTTGATTAACATTAATAATGATTAAAGCTAATAGAAACTGTGATATAGGAGGCAACGAACTTATCCCCATGATTTACCTAATATCACTTAAATTAACCGTTAGTCATTTAGTCAATATGTATTTTAAAAATAGCCTTATTATATTATCCAACAAGATAAAACTTTAAAATTACTCAAGCATTAAGGCAAATACTATGATCCCTTCAAATTCAATTGAATTTATTTCTACATCAGCTTTAATTTTGGCAAGTGTTGTTTTCTTAGCAATAAATGGCATGACAGCAGCTGTTGTAACCGGAGGAATTATTACCACAGTTTATTTGTTCACAAAAAAATAAATATTTACAAAACATTACACTATTATATGTATAACGATGGTTAGTGTATTGTAATTTTGTTAAGTTATTTTCTGTACCTTTTGGAGGTCAACTTTGAAAAAACAATTAAATATCTAATTTCTTTATCTGTGTTAGTATCTTTTTTCTCTTTCGCTACGCCTCGCGTAGAAGATGTTTTAGGAAGAGATTTTCATAATGAATATATTCTATATATTGGAGGCGGGCCTGTACCATATGACGGTATTGCAGCATATCACTTTATGCTTGGTGAAGAGAATGGTGACCAAGTATACCGAGCTTTTCATTACCCAGTTAACCCCAATAAAGACGTTATGGATTGGTTTGACAATGATATTCTAGAGTTAAACACTTTGAGGCCACTTTATAAAAAACACCCAGGTGGCGAGATTAATTACGATTATAGTGTGCCGGGAGAGGTAAGCCTTACTTTTATCAATGACAGTGGTAAAGTTAAAAAGAAAATAAAAACAGATAGTCATAACTATGTAACCAGTGGCCCTGGATTAATGGCGCTAGTAGGTCACTTACCGCTAAAGCTTGGGTTTGAGGCCTTATTCAGTACCTTAAGCACACAATTTCCCTATGGGCCTAGTTATGACGTTGATGTAATTGAATACATCGTCAAAGTTGTTGGAGAGGAATCAATTAATGTACGTAATACTATTAAAGATTCATACATAGTTGAATTGGCTCCGCTAGATGAAACTGAAAAACGTGGAATTTATATGAAGGCTTGGATATCGAAAGACGCTCCAAATGCTTTACTTCAGTCCGTATATGCTTCCAGCGCACAGAGAAAAGTCGTTGAAAAGAACTATGCAGATCGCCTGATGAAAGTAAAAAATGCAGTTAAGATTCAGAGCATCTTTAAAGCACCTAAGAAAACATAACTATCTACCTTTACTTCCTTATACGTTACTGCTCGTTATGTTTAGTCCTAAAATAGGTTGACGGTTTTTATTAAGCCAGTTGGAATTCCCGACTGGCTTAATAGCTGTCTTTCCGCACCTAAAAATTTAATTAAAAAAGCTTGACGTAGATTGCCATATTTGATCTATTTTTTGACTTTGAGTGATGGAAAAAATGATGGCGTCGTATTCAACAAAAAGTCTTGATCATTTAGGTTTGATTTCTGGCATGAACAAAGAGCTTGGTGTTGCCAAATAAATAGATAAGGCACTCCCCGATCAGGCTAATGACAAATTTATTTCTTTCGGAAAACTTGTTGAAGCCATGATTTTAAAAGGACTTGGCTTTGTTGGACGTACTTTGAATATATATCCGCAATACTTCAAAGAGCGCCCCGTTGAACGCCTTTTAAGGAAAGGTAATAAAGCTGAGTATATCAATGGTGATGCATTAGGTTGTTGTCTAGAGCAATTGTATGAAACAGGTGCGTCAGGTATTTACCAAACTTTATCGAGGAGTGTTGTTAAATATCTAGACCTTTCTTGCCAGGGAATTAATTTAGACTCAACAAGTATTCATGTTGATGGCAATTATGGCCATGACGACGACAGTAAAGCGATCAAACTTGTTAGAGGTTATAGCCGTGATCATCGCCCAGAGTTAAATCAAGCTGTACTAAATTTGATCACAGAAAAAAAGCAGATATTGCGGTGTACATGCAAGGAGTCAGTGGTAATATTAATGACAATGATGGTTTTAAAAATATTATTAAACACCATATTAGCAGCTTAAAGCGACTCAACAGTACCAATGCTTTATTGCCGATGCGGCTCTTTATACCGTAGAAAAAATTCAATATCTTGATGAACAGAAACAGTTTTTTATTTCTCGTGCTCCGCAGAAGTTAAAGCAAGTAAAAGAAGCAATAGCCCAAAAGCACACCTTAGATTTTAAAACGCTTGATAATGGCTACAGCGGTGCATGGCTTGAGTCTAATTATGGTGAATTAAAGCAACGTTGGTTATTAGTGTGCAGTGATCAAGCGAAAAAACGGGAACGACATACGCTAGATAAATATATAGAAAAAGAATCAAACTCAGCCATCAAATCATTTAAAAAACTGAGTCGACAACTGTTCGCTTGTGCAGTAAATGCTAAAAATTCATTAAAAATAGGGTTAAAATCCCATCATGAGGTTGCGATAACTGACAGTGAAATAGTCAAGCATAACGTATTCAAACAAAGTGGTCGCCCCAGCTAAATCAGCAACCAGACAGTTATGAATACCAACTAACAGGGCTGTTATATTGGTCGTTAAAAAATAGGGAGCAGAGATTGCAGGAAAAAGATATGTTCATGTTAGCGACAAACGACTTGAATGACTCGTTAACGATGGAAAAAATGTTTAGCCTTTACAAATTATATTGTTCATGAAAGTAAATCAGTTGATAACACATTTCCTAAAAATTCTGAGTACGAGATGCTTGTCACTAGCGATTACGCAATAGATAAGATTAAACAAGAAAGCTTTGATTTTAATGACTATATTGAAGCAGTATACACAGTTTTGAACAAAGATAATAATGCTGAAAAGGCACTTGAATTAATTGATAAGGCTTTCACTCTTGATGCAAATCATAAAACAATTCAAAATAAATTAAGATTAATGGTGTCAGCACAAAGTTCTACCAAAGACATAGATAGTTTTGTAAAAAGTGTAATTCAAACTGATCGCTTTTCTATTTGGGGACAAATACGCGCAGCCAGAAATTTTATAATTGGTACACCTGAGCCAAAAAGCATAGATACTGCAAAAGCAATTCTAAATTACGATCTGGAAAAACGACCCGGAAATATTCAGCTCAATTTAATTTTTTCAAGACTATATAGTGAAATAGGCGACTTTGTCCTCGCTGCTAAGTATATCAAAGAGGCGATAAACAAAAGTAAGGATGAAAACCAAAAAGCGATGATGGCAATCATGCTGAAAAAGCTACAAAGTAACAAAAATATAAACATTATTCCTGGGTTCTCTGGTGAACTATAAAAAAGAACTAATAAGTGACTATGGTGTCAATTTCTAATTTAACTCATTTTAGGATCCCACATGACACCATCTCTAACAATAGAATTTAGGATCACAATCATCTTTATTATACAGGCTATTATTGCTGTTTTTTTTAGCTTTTCCTTGCGCTAATAATTTTTGATAGAACCCTTTAAAAATTGGATTTAAACGTATCCCTGACATCATTCCCATATACATTACTGTACGTATCTGGGATCTACCTCTACCAGGCATACTTTGAATTATATCGCTTTTAGTTTTGTACTCATCGTAGTTATCAATGATTTTCATCATTTTTTCTTCTATTTTATCTAATTACTTTTTCAATACGGTTAAAATTGGTTTAATAAAGGAAGCTATTTCTCTTGGGATTATTTGAAATCGATTTTTCGCCATCGTTTGTATGGTAAGAAGTGACCCCCTGTGCGACACCAAGTCAATAATAATTCTAATTTTTTCAGGTTTTAACTTTGACAGTGGTGGTTTAATTGCCTCACTAAAATGTGCAATAAGTTGCGCATCTAATTTATCTGTTTTAGCTAAGCGGCCAATGGCTTAACAACAACGGGTAGGCTGTGAATTCGTTATGGCTCTAACGGTATAAAACAGATTATAGGTAGTTTTTAGTAGTGTTTAGCCCATTATTTTTTAATATCAAGGCTAGTAGCTTCAGCGTTCATATTTTTCAAAATAAATATTTTAAAGTCAACAGCAGCTATGAACTTAAACTTGCCTCAAAAATTAGCAGAAACTATAGCAAATTTTTATCAGGTAAGGTGGTTTCATAAAGTTATTTTGTCTGCAATGTGTACATAGAACTAAACCGCTCTGCGTTAATAGTGCTAATCTCCAGCTTCAGTATTCGTAACATATTATCTTTTTTCCACTCTAATACTTGAGGCATCTTGCCTCACTTAGAATGGAGAAACTTGCATGAACATCAGTCAATATTTTTCAGAACCACTTCGTCACGTATTAATCAAGATATGATCATGCGTAAGCTTGCTACTAAAACTCAAATTGTTTAATCAGAGCCATCATCAAGCTTTGTTTGCCCCAGTTGTGGCTCACCTATGATGGTGATAGAAATATTAGTGCATCAATATTTACCCAGGGCATCGCCATTATTAAATTGGCAATATCTGATACGGTAAACATAATGATGAGATTATCAACAAATATTGGTAAGGATTAATGCTGTTCAAAACACCAGAAATGAGCGATGAACGGCAATGAAATAAGAGGTTTAATACGGAAAGCCTTATTAAAAAGTACATTGCAGCAAGCAATATTAATGCACCGCGAGGCAATCGCACAACAGTCGAATAAAATGAGCATACAATCCCCATAGTTCAGAGCCAACTCCCCGCGGTTTCTTCAATGTAGGCTTTTTCGACACCAGCCCTCAAGTTATGAATTGCAGCTAGATTAGTTGCATTGGCTGATATCTAAAACCTAAACAAAGTTGTCGTAAGAACTTAATTATTTAATTTTGATTGTAGGTAAAATTGGAACTATTTAAGCTAATTTTGAGTATGACAATTTATTACCCAAGCACACCTGATATTTGAATATCTAGAGTTTACCTTAAACCAATATTCTGTATTATTTTTTTAACAAAATGTTCATGTGAAATATTGTATTGTAAGTTTAAATGAGGTACAAATATGTTTTAAACTAATTTATATGGATTTAATATGATTAAATTTACACCGTTACTTTTATGTTATTTGCTTTTTTTACCGCTAGAAAGCTCTGCTAATACAGAGTTGAATGCGCTTAATAAACAATTAAATGAAGCAGTTGAGTTAATAGAGTCTAGATATGGGATTTCAGTATCATATTCAGAGCAGCAGGCAATGAAAATTAGCTTGGTTGCAGATAAAGTTTCAAATAATACAGCTTCTGAATCGACAGAAACAAAAATTTTAAATGCCGTATCGACATATGAAATATCTGATGAAGATTTACAGCGTAAATTGGTAATTGAAGTTGGTACCAATGGTACGGGAAGTGGCGCAGCACTCGAACCTCCTATGTAGGCAGTTAATTATAGATGAAAATTTTTTTTACTGAAGAATTAAGCCTAGTTATTAACTCTAATCTTTACTTGTTTGAGTTAATAGCTTTGGCGTTAATCGTTATTGTTGTCATAAAAAAAAATGAAGTGAATTCATCTGCAGTGGCTCTTACTGTATCTTTAATTGTCGGTTTTTACTCATTAACTGTTGCACCAAAACTTTTAGATTGGGCTAAGCAATCCCCTGACTTAAAACACGCAATTCGTTTCTTTTGGTATATGGGCTTTCTCCATGTAGATTTGGCAGCAATTTATGTGATTAGAAAAATAAATGGAATTTTAAAAGTCTTACCAGGTGATATATGCAAGCTGATACTTCTGATGTTTATTTCAAGAATATGCGCTCATTCTGTAAGATATATCGAGAGACTCGCTTTTGATACTCATTATTTAGAATTGATGTATAAAACATTAATGACTTCGATTAATGCCACCTCAACATTTACGACTTTAATCCTTGCAATAATATTTTTTACATTACAGGTTACACCTGAAAAACTTAAGCTTCAAATACGCAAGTTCGCTGATAGGCGACTCTCATTTTTTCCTTTTGTAATTTTAACGAATAAAAAGTGGAATATTTAGATGTTCATATCGGTCATAATTGTTTATATATTATTTATTGTGCTAGTGAGTTTTTATCAGTTTTTTAAAGCTGCCAAGCTTGTGTCGATAGTGAAAAAAATGAATGCATTTTTTGTGCAATTTAAAGCAACACCAGAAAAAGAATTACTAAAAAAAGAGATTCTTAACGCTATTGATGCTCATGTTGGTAAAATGTTCTTAAATTCCAGTATTACCTTGCCAGCACAAAAACCTGAACTGAGTGATATTTTAGATACATTAAATATCTCTAAAAATACATACAAAGATGTGATGGCGGATTGCAATAGTTTTTATCAGTTACGTCGAGAAGCTATTTTTTGTTATTCAAGAGAGGCTTTAAAGCAATATAAGGTTAATCAAGTCTCATTAATGGCTGGTTACAAGGGATTGCATGGCCCTAGATACTTTAGTGAAGCTTTCAAAAAAATGTATCGTATTACACCTTCTCATTTTAAACGCGAAATCAATTTATCACCTATTCAATGTTAAATTTATAAATAAGCAAGGACCGAAAGGTTATTGCTATTATTTTTGTCTTTTTTGAGTTTCTTTTGTTATATGCGCGATCTATTTTAAAAGGTAACATGCCGTCGTGAAAATAAGTCGGCAGATTCAAATTCACGTTCTGTTATTTTTTAGCCTTCAATTCCTTCATTAACGGCATTTGTTAACTCGTAGTAACATTGCTTGATCATATTTTATTTCGTTTTATTAATAGATTTAATCGTTAAGGTATTTCTAGTTATTAATATCTTACCTGTGATTTTATAATTATAGCAGTGGTGTTTTTCGCTTATTGTTTTTTTATTGTTATACCATTTAATGTAAAATCCACTTTAAACACGAAACATTTAAAATTTTAAAAAAACATTAAAAAACAAAACTTTAAAACTGTTCTTTTCTGTTTTTTGTTTGATATATATTGCCCCTTGTATTTTTTATTTGCCTCCCCTTATTATTATGCATTTTTCCACCTACCCCTTTTTTTGTAAAACCTTTACATTTGCTCTGTCATTAAAGAAGAGGATAAATAGAATGCTTTCGGAAGTTGAAGTTATGTTTAACGATATATTGATTGATATCTTAAATGATGAGTCAAAAAGCTCACATATATGTATAAAAACTTTGGCTAGATATGCAAGACTTAATGAGCAAGATATTAAAAGCTGGATAAATCCAGATATAGAAGTTGCTCCTAGAAAGTCGCAAGTTTTAGCTGTATACAGGGTATTAAATGGTAATATGAATAGTTCAATTACTGACGAACAAAGGTTGAATTTTGAAGAGCTACAAATACAAGCAAAAATGATTGAGCAAGCGATATCAATTGAAAGTAGTGTGGCTATATAAATGATCTATCTGGAATCGCCGCTACTACAACAGGTAAAAACATAAATTTTTGCCTTTTAACCTCTGATTCCAACAGGGTTGAGCGATAATCATCGTCTAACCCTGTCATTTTATTTTTTCTAGACATTAACACCGCTTTATTATTGAAATATAAGATAAACCCTGATGTTTTTAAGCTATAAATAAACTTGTTGGTTAATATGATTTAGGTGATGGAGAAGTCAGAACGATTAGTTTTAAAAAATAAGTTATTCTCTCAAAAAGAAGGCAAAGAAAAATATCCTTTAGTTGCAAGAGAAAATAATTTGTTTTCTTTTTAGTGTGATTCTAATTATTTTCAATTGATTACGACTGAACAAGGGAAAGTGGGATTACAAGTGATTTCTTTATATTTTGGTAAAGGAGATATTTCACTTAAATTATCACAGTTGTAAAATATAGGGTTAGCATTCGTGAGTTTTTAATTATACCAATCTTATTAAATAACTACTCATTCTTACGAGCTAAAACCCCCACTCAATCTCGTTATATAAGTTTATGATAAAAACATGGTTATAGATTACTTAGCTTTTTTCGATTAAGTAATCCGTTCACTATAATCGAAGAAGCATAAATCACGACTTTCTTATTTCATTATCTTCTTTTAGAAAAGTAAACTTTTAGCTCATAGAGGCCATAACCTAGATATTGATGTGGGCGTACATAATATAGGAATAGCTGCCGTTAATAATAAAAATATTGACGGCAGCAATGCTAATCAAGTTGTCTTTTTGATGTAGCTCTATTTTTAACTATGTAAGGTCAAGTCTGAGCCACTACAGTTTAATGTGTTACAGTTTAATGGTTATCTAAGAGTTGATAAATTAGTTTTTTAACTGTTTGAGGTTCAAATGGTTTATCGCACATCGCGTTTACACCTGATTGAGCAATATTAGCCAGATGAGTATCATTCGCTTCTGAAGATACCATTAAGATAGGTACATGTGACTGATGAGACTCGTTACGTATAAATTCAGCTAATTCTTGGCCATTGACTTCAGGCATATTGTAATCAGTCACAATTAAATCAAACATGACTTCATTTAAAATTGAAATTGCTTTTAGACCATCCTCAGCTTCATGAAAATGCTGAATACCTAAGTTAGTTAATACGCGTCTAATATGATTTCGAGCGAGCTTTGAGTCATCAACAATTAGTACTCTAATATCATGTACATCGTAAAAGTTAAGCTCTAATTCTTGTGGACTTAAAATATCTAAAGTCGCATTTATCGCTTTACCTAAATTTTCTCTGGTAAAAGGCTTTGGTAGGATAGCAATAATGCCTGATTGTTTAAACGTTTCTAATGATTGTTTTCTAGTTTCACTAGAAATTAGCATAAAAGGTACATCATCTATATGATCATTTTTTTTTATGGAATTTAATAACTCCAAAGCATTACCATCATTGAAATGCAGGCTACTGATCACAAGATCTGGCGTATTTAATTTAACTTTATCAAAAGCTTCAGTTCGATTTCCAGCATGATCAATATGTGTTATGCCTTCAAGTTTCAGCTCTTTAATAATAAAGTTACGTTGTGTTAAAGAGGGCTCTACAAGCAAAATATGTAAATCAGAAGGTGATAAACTTATCATATTAACCTCCCGCTATTTTTACTTTAAAACCTGAACTTTCTAAAATCGCTTTGAGCTTTGCTCTATCATCTCCTTGAATTTCAATAATACTACCCTTAACTGAACCACCTTGGCCCATTTTACTCTTAATTGTTTTTGCTAATTTCTTAATGTCATGATCTTTAGGATCTATACCAACAACTAGTATTACGCCTTTTCCTTTTCGGCCTTTTGTTTGGCGTTCAATTCGAATAAAGCCATCTTTAAATAGTTTAACATCTTCAGGTTTTTGCTCTGTTTGTTGTTCTATTCGGCCAAAATCTGTTGAATAAACTAAATTAGAATCTTGCATAAATTTACCTTAAGGGTCGTGAAATTATAAAATTTAAATATAAAAGTCTTTTAACTTTATGATTTATTATAAAATTCGCTAAATTGATTTTATATTATAGTGGAATTAGAGCTACAGGTTTAAGGGTTTAGTACGTTATTTTCCTACTATAGTAATTAAAAAAGTAAAAAGATGACATAAATTTACAACTTATGTTGAAAAACATCAGTTTTACAGCTTTATTTATATTTAGAATATCCCATTTTAAAAAATATTCATTATTCTTAAATAAAGGAAAATATAATGACTTTGAATAAAAATTTTTCATCTGACGGTAAATTATTCACAATACAAATAAAAGGAAAATTTGATTTTAATTTAGTTCAAGATTTTCGTTCGGCATACTCTGAAATTGGCGATAAAACACCCAAGGTTATTATTGATTTACGTGAAACAGATTATATGGATAGTTCTGCTCTGGGTATGTTACTGAATATGAAAAAATCTCTTGGCGATTCCGTTTCAAGTATACAAATTGCAAATTGTAGACCCCAAATAAAAAAAATATTACAAATCTCCCGTTTTGATAAAAAATTCGACATAGATTGAAGTGATGATTTTAAGTTGTCCTGAAAAATTATTGAGGTTTATTTTATTTATCATTCATTATCCGGAGTAATTTTTGCGTATTTTAGTTGTTGATGATCAAGCTGTAAATTGTACCTTATTGAAGTATATGCTTGAGCAAGAGTCTCATATCGTTTTTTGTGTTTCCAATGGTAAAGAAGCGGTAGAACAATTTACTGGCATTAATCCTGATATTGTATTACTGGATGTGATGATGCCTATTATGGGGGGATTTGAGGCTGCCCCACTTATAAAAAAGCAAGCAAACGATGTCTATCTTCCTATTATATTCATTACTGCTCTTGATGATCAAAAGAGTTTAACACGCTGTTTAGAGGTGGGTGGTGATGACTTTATCAGTAAACCATTTGATAAAATTATACTATCAGCAAAAATTAAAGCACACACTCGCACTAGAGAACTGAGTTTAAAAAGTTTTCAACAAAAAAAATTATTAGAGTTTCATCAAAATGAAGTTCAAAGAGAGCATGAAATTGTTGAACATATTTTTAAAAATGCTTTAATTGAGCATCTTAATGTACCAGATATATTTGATTATCATTTATCCCCAGCCTCTATGTTTAATGGAGATTTGTTTTTAGCATCACCAAGTCCAATAGGTGGTTTATATATCATGTTAGGTGACTTTACTGGACATGGTTTATCTGCGGCCATTGGTGCACTGCCAACATCAAAAACTTTCTATAGTATGGCGCATAAAGGGCTTTCTGTAGGTGAGATAGCAAGCGAACTTAATAATATGTTATCTGATTTGTTACCTAGTCACATGTTTTGCGCTGCATCTATTCTTGAAATTAATAAAACGGGGCGAAGTGTCAATGCTTGGTTAGGAGGTCTACCAGATGGATATATTTTAGATGAAATAGGCCAAGTTAAAAGAGTATTGGCATCTCAACATATGGCGTTAGGTATATTAGAGAGCTACGAATTTGAAGACTCCATAGTTCACTTCGAAGTGGATAATACTGATCGTATACTCGTTCTTACTGACGGTATAATAGAGACTTCAGATAAACACAATGAATTTTTTGGTGAAGATCGAGTATTAGACATCATGTCTTATTCTAAACAAGCTAAAATTAGTGATGTAGTTGATGCTGTAAAGGAGTTTCACGGTGACATAGAGCAACAAGATGACTTAAGTTTAGCGCTAATATATTGTAAAGCGACCCCTTTACCTGATGATGAACCGAGAAGCTTTTCTAAAATACCAATGACTTTCAACGTTAAATTAGAACATGAGCAACTAAAATTGTCAGATCCCGTTGTTCAATTTGTTGATTTAATTTGCAGCATTGAAGGCGCTTCTGAACATAGATCTAATATATTCTTACTCTTAGCTGAAGCTTATAATAATGCGCTTGATCATGGTATTTTAGGCCTAGATTCCCAAGGCAAAGACACCGAAGAAGGGTTTTATCAATATTATGAACAAAGAGCTGAAGCTTTATTACAATTAAATTCAGGCACATTAAACTTTACTGCTTTGTATCAACCTGACACTCAAACTGTACTTTTTACAATTGAAGATTCTGGCGATGGTTTTTGCACGACACATTGCCATCATGCAGATAATAAATCACATACTCATGGTCGTGGCTTAGGGCTAATGGAAGAAATAGCGAACAATATTTCTTATAATGATGTTGGTAACAAAATACATATAAATTATTGTTTGAATGAAAGGGCAACCAACACTTAACAACTTTTAATTTCCATGTTAGTATTTCAATATAGATATTTAGATGTATGGACGTCCAAAATGTTATCGTTTTTAAATACCACCAAAATAACGTGTGATCATGAACTGATTAATCATCACTTATCATCACTTAAAGCATTTTTATACAACAATGAAAACTGTGAAATTCAATGGCAATATAAAATACCTGAGCTAGGTCAAGGTGGCAGTTGTAGCATTTTTGGTCACTTACAAGACAAACCTTTTGATTTAAAATCTATTTTATTAACTCATGATCAAGAAAAAAATTATCACATAACTGAATCTATGCAAAAGCTAACTCAAATAGTCAAGTATATAGTGAAAGAAACTGGTGTGGATTGGTTTGGTATTTATCAAAGTCGTAAAACGTCAACTGAAAGTGAACTAGTTAAACTCGTTTATCAAGGTGCACCGAGTCGACCTATATTTCCACTCACTTCTGATTTTTCCAATATAAGTAATAATGTTCAAGTAGCACTATCAAAAAAAGGTCGGGTTATTAATGATATTAAAACGTATCAATCTGAAGGTGGTGAGTATTATATTTGTGATCCAAAAGTAAAAGCTGAGGTGTGTTTACCTATCTTGACAGCATCAGGTGACATGTTAGGAATTATTGACGCAGAAGCCTTTAAAATAGATTTTTTTGATGAAAATACTTTGGCATTATTAATCGCAGGCTGTTTAGTGATCCCAAGTTATTTGCCTGCATAATTATTCTGTTTAGCGGCCAATCGGCATAGTTTGTGTTAAGCTATATTTGTACTCATTTATTTTAACTTTTGATAGTAAAGTGAGTTCATGATTTTTTGCTTTTACAATGTTTTTAACCCCATAAAATGAAAAGAGATGACCAAATGTTCTCAAACTTAAAACCATTACCAACAGATCCAATTTTAGGCTTGATGGCTGCGTATCAAAATGATACCAATCCAAATAAAATCGACTTAGGTGTTGGTGTATATAAAAATGAGCAAGGCGATACACCTATTTTAAAATCAGTAAAAAAAGCTGAAGCATTTCGTTTAGAAAATGAAACCTCTAAGTCATATATTGGTTTAGCCGGTGATTTAGGTTTTTGTAACAAAATGGAATCTTTATTATTGGGTGAACACAGTGCATTATTAGCAAACCGTGTACGCACAGCGCAAACTCCAGGTGGTACAGGCGCATTGCGCGTTGCTGCTGAGTTTATTGTTCGTTGCAACCCTAAAGCGACTGTATGGGTAACAACGCCAACATGGGCAAATCACATTAGCTTATTTGAAGCTGCAGGCTTAACGGTTAAAGAATACCCTTATTATGATTACGAAAATAAAGGGTTATTATTTGATGAAATGATTGCAACACTTAAGCAAGTACCTAAAGGTGATATTGTGCTATTACATGCATGTTGTCATAATCCAAGTGGTATGGATTTAAATCAAGAGCAGTGGAAGATTGTAGCTGAACTTGCTAAAGAAGTCGGCTTTACACCATTAGTTGATATTGCATACCAAGGTTTTGGTTCAAGCTTAAATGAAGATGCCGCGGGTCTTCGTGTACTTGCAGATACAGTTGAAGAAATGATTATTTGTTCTTCTTGTTCTAAAAACTTTGGTTTATACCGTGAACGTATTGGTGCATGTTCTATTATTGCAAAAAATTCTGCTGTAGCGAATATATCTAATTCAGTATTATTAAGTGTTGTTCGTAGTATTTATTCGATGCCGCCAGCACATGGTGCAACAATTGTTGACACTATTTTAGGTAGTGAAGAATTAACCAGTTTATGGCATCAAGAGCTGGCAGAAATGCGCGATCGTATTAATGGTTTGCGTTCATTACTTGTTGATAACTTACATGCGCAAAATGTTGAGCAAGATTTCTCATTTATTAAGCATCAGCATGGTATGTTCTCTTTCTTAAGCATTACAAAAGAACAAATTGAAAGATTACAAAAAGAATATGCTATTTATATTGTGGGTTCTAGTCGTGTAAATGTAGCGGGTGTGAGCAAAGAAAATATTACATATTTTTCAAAAGCAGTTGCAGATGTAATTAAGTAAAAAATCTACTTTCATCTTTATTAAAACCACTTATTGGTAAGTTAAAGATATACCCAAACCCTTTCAAGCAGCATGATTCAGTTGGAGTTTGAAACGCTTTAGGAAAAACATTGATTGTAGAGAATGGCTATTCCTTTTCAAGATCAATAACGCAGCATAAAGCGTTTATAAACTAATCCAGCAGTTCTGAAACTCGTAACTTGAAATGGCTTGGGTATAAGTATCCGGAACAATATTTATATAAAAAGTGACTTAGCTCACTTTTTTTATTTTAGTGACTAAACTCATTATATATTAAAGTTTATTACTAAAAGGATTTTTGTATGTTCCGAGCTTTTATCTTATTTATTCTATTTATTACTTTTTTTATTTCGACTAGTTATTCATCAGAAAAAATCAAACCTTCAATTCAACTCGCTATGAAATATCATCAAGATATCAATGTAAAAGATTATTTTATTAGTGAAAAGTATGATGGTATACGCGCTATTTGGAATGGTAAAATACTGAAAACACGTTCAGGTAATCAAATATCAACCCCTAGCTGGTTTACTGAAAAGTTACCTAATACGTGGTTAGATGGTGAACTATGGTCTGCAAGAGGAGAGTTTGAATTTATTTCTTCCACAGTACGAAAACAAAATCCGGATATTAATTGGCATAAAATTAAATATATGGTATTTGATGCCCCAGTTAAAAACTTACCTTTTTATTTAAGATATAAAAATTATAGCCAATTGCTCCAAAATTTAGATTTAAAACACATCCTTGCTGTAAAACAATTTGAAATCGACACTAATGATGCTTTGACTCAATTGTTAGATAATTATGTAAAAAATGGCGCAGAGGGCTTAATACTACATCATAAAACTGCAATTTTTCATTCGGGAAGAAGTCATAATTTAATTAAATTAAAACCTTTTATGGATGCTGAAGCGATTGTTGTAGCTCACTTACCTGGTAAAGGAAAATTTAAAGACATGTTAGGAGCTTTACTTGTAAAAACTAAGTTAGGAGTCGAGTTTAAAATAGGCAGTGGATTTAGTGAGATTGAACGAAGGTATCCACCCAATGTCGGCGATATTATTACTTTCAGCTACCATGGATTGACTAAAAATAAAGTACCAAAATTCGCCAGTTATATGAGAATTAGAAAACCTAAAGGGAAGAGCTTTTAACTTTTGATTACCCAGATTATTACAAAACTAGGCTAAGTATTGCTACCAAAACTTTGCTATGTTATTTTGCGCAACCTTTTTAGTTTTAGGTTTGATTTCATGTTTGCAGGTTTTGATTACGGTAGTTCAAATTGTGCCATAGGTGTATGGCAACAAAATCAGATTAACCTTGTACCCTTAGAAGGTGATAATTATTACATACCTTCAACTTTATATGCTTTACATCCAAGTTTAATTGTTTCTGAAGTATATAAAGGGATTAAATCAACTGAGCTGAAGCACGATTATCAAAAAACGCGCCAACCATTATTAAATTCATTAACCATGGTTAAATCAAACTTAGATTTAACCGATGATGAATGCAAAATTCATTTAGGGCGAGATGCTATTACAGAATATATCGAATGTCCTGAAGAAGGTCATTTTGTTAAATCTCCAAAATCATTTTTTGGTGCAATAGGCTTAAAGAAACAACAACTCGATTTTTTTGAAGATATTGCCTGTGCCATGATAATGACACTAAAGCAAAGGGCTGAGTCTCATTTGGGAGCTGAGCTTAAACATACTGTTATTGGACGCCCTGTAAACTTTCAAGCTATAGGGGGTGAAAAGAGTAACCAACAAGCTTTGACCATATTACATAATGCCGCAATGAGGGCAGGGTTTAGCGGTGTTGAATTCCTTTTTGAACCTTTAGCAGCAGGAATAGATTTTGAATCAAAATTAGATGAAGACAAAATTGTACTAGTAGTTGATATAGGCGGTGGTACAACTGATTGCTCATTGGTAAAAATGGGACCGTCATATCGCGATAAAAATGATAGGCAAAGTGATTTTTTAGCACACACAGGTAAGCGAGTTGGCGGAAATGATTTAGATATAAATCTTGCTTATCATGGTTTAATGCCATTATTTGGTTCTAATAGTAAATTGAAATCGGGTATTCCTATGCCTAATCAACCTTTTTGGCATGCTTGTAAAATAAATGATGTTATTTTACAAAGTGAATTTTATAGCGCTAAAAATCAAAGAGCATTAAGTGACTTTATATTAGAAGTTGATGAGCCAAATAAATTTAAAAGGTTATTATCTTTACAGGAAAATAAGCAAGGGCATCAACTAGTGAGAACTGCTGAACTTGCTAAAATTGCTCTATCGGGAAAAAATGAACATCTTGCTGATTTGGGTTTTATTGAATCACAATTAAGTAAAAACATAGTGCAACAAGAGTTGGCTAGTGCCATTGATTCAAGTATTACTCAAGTAGTAAGTTTAGCACTTGATGCGATCAAACAAGGTGGTTGTAAACCTGATGTTATGTATTTAACGGGTGGCAGTGCGCAATCACCATTGATTAAAGCTGCACTAACTCATGCTTTAGGCGATATTCCTATGTTAAATGGTGATCATTTTGGTAGTGTGACCGCAGGCTTAACTAAATGGGCAAAGAAAATATTCAGTTAGGATCATTAATTTAATCTAGTTGCTAAATAACTGTGATAATCAGGGATCTCACGGGAGATTTTTGATGTCATAAGAGAGGATGTTAACAGCATATCAGCACTTGATTCAGTACAAGCAACCGGAATGTTCCAAACTGCTGCTAATCTTAAAAGTGCTTTAATATCGGGATCATGTGGTTGTGATGCGAGAGGATCCCAAAAAAATATCAAAATATGTATTTCGTGCTCAGCTATTTTAGCTCCCAGCTGTTGATCGCCACCCATAGGACCACTCAATAACTTCTCTACAGGTAAATCAGTTGCTTTTTCTATTAAATTCCCAGTGGTACCAGTACCATAGAGTTTATGATCAGCTAATAAATATTTATGTTTTACACACCAATTTTCGAGTGTTTGTTTTTTACCATCGTGTGCAACAAGCGCAATATGTTTTGTTTCAGGCAATTCTTTTGTTATTGTTTTCATACACTTCTCTATTTATATTTTTATAAATAATTACATAAAATTAATTTATTTCATAATGTAATATTTGTTTACGATCAGTGATTAATAATATCAGCATAGGTAATAATAACATCATATGAAAAGCAACATATAGAGAGGCACTTAAGTTGAGCATTTGTGTGATTGTCACTAATAATCCAGCACCACTCATTTGCATCAAGCCTATTAAGGCAGAAGCTGTACCTGCTTGCTTAGAGAAAGGTTCTAATGCTTTACCAGCAGCTGAGCCTAAAGTGAAAGCAAAACCGATAGATGTTATAAAAATCGGGAGCATAAATGCCCATGCTTGTTTAATACTTGATAGTGAAATTAATAGTAATCCGCCTAGCACTAATAGCATGATACCAAGAATGAGTGCTTTTTTAGTGCTGCGTTTAATTAATATTGGTGCAATAAAACAGGCAAGAATACTAATTGATGCATTAACAGAAAACCACAGCGTGAAGTTTTCCATCGTTAAACCTTGCTCTTTCATCAACCAAGCGGGAGCTGAAGTAACGAAAGCTAAAATTCCAGCCATAGCTAACAGACAAACGGTTGAATTGAACATGAAATTTGGATTTAGAAGCATAGGTGTAAAACGCCTAAAATCTAAAATATTACCTTGATAGTGACTATTTTTTGGTTTTGTTTCTTTATAAGTAGTGAGAAAAATGATTAAACTGATCAGAGAAAACCCAGTTAAAAACAAGAAATTCATTCGCCAACCAAAGTGTGTCGTTAACCAACTACCAAGAATGGGCGCTAGGGCAGGAATAAAGCATACAATACCATTTAAATAAGTGATCATTTGTGCACTTTTATTCGCATTAAAACTATCTCTTACTATCGCAAAGCAAGATACAAAAGTAGCACTAGCCCCAATGCCTTGAAGTATTCGAGCAAGTAATAACATATCAAAATTCGTTGCTAAATATACAAATAAAGAAGTTATTATGTAGGTAACTATACCAAACAAGGCTATAGGTTTTCTGCCGTATTTATCAGATAATGGCCCTAATATTAGTTGACCTATACCGACACTGACCATAAATAAGCTAATCGTTAGCTGAACATCGTTATTGGATACATTTAGGCTAGTGGCTATGTTTACAAATGCAGGTAAATATATATCAATTGCTAGAGGACAGAAAATAACAAGTAATACTAAAACAAGTATACTTCTAAATGGACTAAATGATTGAATTGTCATAAATAGAATAATGTAGTTGGATAACTAAAGGCAGGGATTATATTCGAATTTCATGAAAGATATATAAAAAAAGGCCAACAAATTTGGCCATTCTTTATCATATTGATAATTATGCAATAGTCGTTATTATTTTATTATGATGTGCTATCTTCAACTCGAATTGCAGCTTTAATGATTTTAACTTCAGATTCGGTTTTACCACTTCGACTACCAAGGGCTTCAATTTTAGCTAAAGAGTCATCTAAGCCTTTTACCACTTCACCAAATACAGTATGGCGACCATTTAAAAAAGGAGTTGCTTTAAATGTTATAAAAAATTGACTACCGTCAGTGCCGGGACCAGCATTTGCCATACTTAAAATACCAGCTTTATCGTGTACGGCTGATTCTTTACTGAACTCTCCTTGGTATTTATAACCCGGATTACCTCTACCTGTGCCTAAAGGATCCCCGCCTTGAGCCATAAATCCAGGTATAACACGATGAAAAATTAAATCATCATAGAAACCTAGTTTAGTAAGATAAATTGTACTAGAAACATGCATAGGTGCAGTATCAGGTAATAACTTAATACTTATTGCGCCTTGATTAGTTTGTAAATCCCAAAAATAGTCTTTACCTTGTGAAAATCTAATGAGTCCTGGTTTTGTTAATTGTGTTTTCCATTTACTGTCTTGTGTATTTATCTTTTGTTTAGAGATAAATTCATCCGTTTGTTTAATTGCAGGATCAGCTTGGAAACACCCACTTAATGAAAGGGATATAAAACTAACACCAATTAACTTATAGAGATTATTCATAAACTTACCCATTCTTTGTTTAGTAGCAATATTATGCCCAATTTATTCCAACAGTAAAGTTGCTTTTTGATGTAATTTATCAAGAAGTTGATTTAATTTTTTTTGTTCATCTTTTGATAAAGCAGTGAGTAATTCTTTTTCTTTATTAAGTACTCTAGGTACTAATATTTGATAAATTTTTTGACCTTTATCTGTTAAATATAATTGTGTAAACCGCTTATCTTTAATATTTACGGTTTCTTTAATTAATTCATTTGAGCGCATAGAGTTTATAGCACGGCTGATTTGCATTTTTTCAAGACTTGTCAATAAAGTAATTTGTTTTGCAGATAAGCCTGATTGTTCACCTAAGATTGCTAAAATACGCCATTCATGGCGAGATAAATCAAATTCACCGGTATAAACACTTGCAATATTTTCACTGATGGCTTGCTGTAAGATGGAAAATCGGTAGGGAAAAAATTTATTGAGGATCAGAGGTTTATGCTTAACTGTTTTTTGCACTTTTAATACTCCAAAAAATTGATATGCATAAAATGCCTTAAAATGAAATATAAATCAATAGTAACAAAGGTTACTGTTGACGTCGGTAACATTTGTTACTAAATTAGGTGCTTTCATTTCTGGGAGAAAATAATGATCGACATAAAACAAATTCATCATGTTGCATATCGTTGTAATGATGCAAAAGAAACCGTAGCTTTTTATAAAGATAAATTAAATATGGATTTTTTAGTTGCGATTGCTGAGGATAAAGTACCATCAACAAAAGAACCGGATCCTTATATGCACTTATTTTTAGATGCTGGGTCGGGTAATATTTTAGCTTTTTTTGAATTAGCAAACTCACCAAAAATGGATAGAGATCGCAATACCCCTGAGTGGGTTCAGCATATTGCTTTTAGACTAGAAGATGAAGCTGCTTTATTAAGTGCAAAAGATGAACTTATTACAAAAGGTGTTGATGTATTAGGACCCACATGTCACGGTATTATTAAATCGATCTATTTTTTTGATCCAAATGGGCATAGACTAGAGTTAACCTGTGTAACGGGTACAAATGAGCAAATGGCTAAACTAAAACGTGTGGCACCCGAAATGGTAGAAGAGTGGAGTGTGACGAAAAAAGCACCTAAACACACGGCTTGGTTACATGAAAAAGAATTCTCAAAATAAACTATTATCTTATTTAGATTACTATTATTGTATTTTGAATAAATTCAAGCGGGGTTATTTACCCAGTTTTTTTCTTATTAGATTTTTTACCTTTTATGTCTGTAATATTTTCATCCTCGACAATTTGTTTGATGGTTGCATCTATAAGAGCACCAGCCTCAATACTTATTGTTTTGTGATTTATATCACCGGTTACTTGTGCTGTTTTTTCTAATATAACTTTTATTGCATTAATAGAACCGATTACCTTGCCTTTAACTATCACCTCTTGAGCTTCTATAGAGCCATCTATGCAGCCTTGCTCTCCAATAGTGAGACTATTTACATTGATTTCTCCTTCAATTTTCCCATCAAGTTGAATAAGGCCTTGGCTTATGACATTTCCCTGTATCACTACATCTGTACCGATAATTGAAGGGGTCGCATTTTTATTAAGTGGAACCGGTTGAGTTTGGTCTTTATTTTTAGAGAACATTTTCTAATGCCTTTTTTATTCTTAAAGGGTTTATTGATTTTTTATTAAACATTACTTCATAGTGCAAATGTGTACTTGTACTACGGCCTGTACTACCCATTAACCCAATAACATCATTTTTAGTAATTGCTTGTCCTTTTTTAACTTTTATTTTATGAAGGTGACCATAGCGAGTAGTAAATCCATTTAAATGGTCAATCTCAATAAAATTTCCATAACTGCCATTTTTACCTGCACGTTTGACTTTGCCGCTAGCAGGCGCAAATATTTGCGTTTTTATCCATCCTGCCATATCAATACCTTTATGCATTGATCGGCGCTTTGATATGGGGTCTTTTCGGTAACCATATAAGCTTGAAATGTAATAATTTTTAGCTGGAAGTTTGACTGGTATGTTTTTCAAAGCCGTTTCTAGTTCTTTTAATTCAATTAATTGGTCAATAATATCTTTTTGTTTATCCGTTGCGCGTGTTGATAAATCATACAGAGGACCACCTTGAGCGTATGTATTGATTGCAAAGTTTTCATTAATCATCTTATTAGTAATACCTGTGCTATTAAGTGCATTATCTAAAATACTTTTACGTTTTTGCATTTGATTAGCTAATTGAATGAAGATGCTATCTTGCTTTAATTTAATTGCCGCTAACGTGTTTTTGCTTATATCCATTTCATTAAGTAAATAAGTATTTGTATTTGATGGTTCTGAGGTTTGATTTTGTGATTTTGATGAAATTTTACTTTTATCATTGTCTGTATTGATAGCTTGAGGTAATGAATCCAAAATGTTTTGCAGAAAAAGCTGTTGTTGTTGTAATTGGCTTAGCTCTTCATTTAATGCGTGATGCTTTTGCTTATATTCATTTTTTAAATGATCTAAATGTTGTTGTGATTGTTGCAAGTTATAGTGTGTAGTAGATATTTTCTTCGTTAAGGTAAAGTATTTAGTGCTTGAAAATATGATCCATATGAGAACTAAAGTGGTTAAACCTAATAATGAAAGCTGCACTAAACCTGTTATATTTACGTATTTTACTTCGCCATTTTGACGTATCAGTAATTGACGTTCAGGCAAGTGTTTTTTTTGTGTGTTTTTTAACCAATCCAACATTTTAATTTTAATTTTATCAACGCATAATCTTTCTACGATACCAAATTTTTATAGAATAAAAAAGGGCACGTTTCTATTAACAGAATGCGCCCTAGTTTATTAAACCGAAAATATTATTTAGTTGGTAATATAGTACCTTCAACTGAACCGAAACCGATGCGAGCAAAACCATCTGCTTCGCACCAGCCACGCATAATTACTTTATCGCCATCTTCTAAAAATTTACGTTGTTCGCCGTTACTTAAAGTGATCGCTTCTTTTCCGCCTCGAGACAGTTCAAGCATTGAACCAGCCTCTTCGTGCTCAGGACCTGATTGTGTGCCCGAACCCAACATATCACCAGGAATAAAGTTACAGCCATTTACTGTATGGTGAGTTACCATTTGAGCAACAGTCCAGTATGAATGTTTAAAGCTAGATTCTGATACTTTAGAGGCTTTAGTACCAGAATTACGCATTTCTGCTGTTTCTATTAATACATCCATAGTTACATCAAAAGAACCTTGTTGACGGTTTTCTTTAGAGTCTAAGTATTCTAGAGGTTGTGGATCGCTTTCATCACGAGTCCAAGCTGTACGGTATGGAGCAAGTGCTTCTGTTGTTACTATCCAAGGTGAAACCGTAGATGCAAAGTTCTTAGCTAGGAAAGGACCTAATGGTTGATATTCCCATGCTTGTAAATCACGTGCTGACCAGTCATTGAATACACAAAAACCAAACACATGATCTTCTGCATTTTTAATTGAAATAGCATCGCCTAGATCGTTGCCTTTACCTAAATAGATACCCATTTCAAGTTCGTAATCTAATCGTTTAGCTGGGCCAAATGATGGTACTTCAGCATCAGGAGTTTTAGTTTGACCCTTTGGACGATGGAACTCTTGACCTGATACATCGATTGAAGAAGCGCGGCCATGATATCCAATTGGAACCCATTTATAGTTAGGTAATAATGGGTTATCTGGGCGGAATAAACTTCCTACTGCAGTAGCATGATAAATTGAAGTATAAAAATCAGTGTAATCACCAATATGGCAAGGCATAGAAAATTCAATATCAGCTTGTGCTATTAAACTACTTTCTAAAGTTGTTTGATGCTCTGAACCTACGCGTAAAGCTTTTGATAGTGCTAAACGTAATGCTGACCAATATTCAATGCCCATACCCATAAATTCATTAAGTGCAGTAGCATTTGCAGCTACAACAGCTTCTTGTGCAAGACCAGAAAAGATATTTGCATTAGCAACAACATTTAAGTCAAGTACTTGTGAACCTATGGCAACACCACCACGAAACTCTTCATTTGTATCTTTACGACGAAATACAGCAAAAGGTAAGTTTTGAACAGGGAAGTCTGTACTCGTATTATTTGCACAAGCGACCCAAGAAGTTAAATTAATATCATGTGTTTCGTTAATAAGGCTCATAAAATTTCCTATTCCGACTATGTTGTTTGTAATAAAAATCTATTGTATATAGATATAGCCGATTGTAATTATTTAAAGTGTAAAAATAGAAAAAAGCAGATTAAAAATCTGCTTTAGTTCTTAGCAATTTGGAAGTGTTAATTTAGTAAATAAATTACAACACGCCACGTTTTTGTTGATCTCTTTCAATAGATTCAAATAATGCTTTAAAGTTACCTTCACCAAATCCACCATCATCAACACGTTGGATCATTTCAATGAAGATAGGACCAAATAAATTTTTAGAGAATATTTGCAATAAGTAACAATTTTCACCTTGGCTATCAACTAAAATTTGGTGTTTTCTGATTTTTTCTTTATCTTCTTTAACCCAAGGAACACGTTCAAAAATAGTATCATAATATTCAGGAATAATATCTAAGGTAGCAATCGTTGATTGATCAAGTTTATCTAAAGAGCTAACTAAATCATTTGTTAAGAAAGCAATATGTTGTACACCAGGACCATCATACATATCTAAATATTCATCAATTTGGTTATTTTTCTTACCTTTACCTTCATTGATTGGAATACAAAAAGTTTCACAAGGAGACTTAAGTGCGTAAGAAATAAGAGCAGTCTCAACACCTTTAATATCGAAGTAGCGTACTTCAGTAAAACCAAATATGTCTTTATAGAAGTTTGCCCATTTTTCCATCGTACCTTGGTACACATTATTTGTTAAATGGTCAATTCTTAAGAAACCTTTATCTTCAACAACATTTTGTTCAGCCAAATCTTCAAAATCATTCGTGTAGATAGATCCTTTATCACCAAAAATATCGATGAAGTAAATTAAGCTATCACCAATACCAAAAATTGCAGGGTAAGGTAGATCTTTATGAGTTGAATCAGTCGCTGGTTTTGCGCCACGTTTTACAGCTTCTTCAAAAGCAGTATTAGCATCGGCTACACGCCAACCCATAGAACAAATAGCAGGACCGTGACTTTTAGCAAATTCTGCAGAAAAACCTTCACGGCTATTATTGAGTAAAAAGTGGATATCATTTTGGTTGAAGTAAACAATGTCTTTACCTTTAAATGTCTTTAATTTTGAAAAACCAAAGTCAGTAAATACTTGTTCCATATAATCAGCATCAGGTGTTGCATATTCTGTAAATTCGATACCCATTAAACCTAATGGATTAGTTGATTCGCTCATTTTAAATGCTCCTACAAATCTATCTAAAAATTCGTATTTAATATAGTTAATATCATTTGTTACGAATGATTAACTATTATTATTATAAGTAAAAGACCTAAGCCTCATTTAGTAAAGGAGGCTAGTTGTAAATTAAAATGGACAAATGTTGATTTATTAAAATAACGGAGTAATAAAAGTAAATTTTAAACTAATTATTTAAAAATAAATAATTTCAAAGAAATTTACAGGAGCTTTGTATTGATTTATCTTGTTGTTATTATAGTAAAATAACAGATAGTAAAATAATCAATTATTAACCATTGATTAATAATTGATTATTGTAAATAAAACGATACGAAATGTATTGTTACGTATAAGCAACTAAAAACTGTCCTGTATTTAACAGTGACGTTAATAAACTTGTCTATACTAAACCTGACTATCTTCGCTAACAGCCACCTGTTCGGGTGAGCTTGTAAAACTTCCTTGCTTATATGAACTTCTATTGCAGAGGGGCTTATTTTAGTTAAAGGACCTTTAAAAGTTCACTTCAAACTATCATGTATAGAAATTTATTTAATAGTTTGATTGTAATATAAAATAAGGCTTTAACAGTTGGTTGTCAAAAGGCTTAATAAGTTGTTTTAGAGTGTAAAAATGACTCGTTTTTCTATCTAGTTAATATTAAATTAATTAAGAGTTTTAGTTATTTGGTCTAACCCTGAATTATGTTTACCCATACTCTGTTTTTAATATTGTTAGTGGTTTTGAGGTTACTATAAGATCAAACTCAGAGCATGTTTTCAATTGTTATATTTCTTAAGATCTAATTTATGATGAAAATTATTTATTAACCCAATTAAATAAAGAACTTAATTTTTTCTGTGGCTTAATGTACAAAATGCAATCATTAATAAAATTAATTGATTTATAAAAGTAGTAATTTAGTATTAATTTATTTTGTAATAAGGTACGGTATGTTAATATAGCTGTTCTTATATTGTAATCTTCTGTAATTTTTTGTACGTATGGGTTTTCAATTCTTATACAAGAATAGATTTCAGAGTTGCTAGATATTATTTAGGATTTTAGATATGCAAGAAATAAAACTAACCGAAGCAGGAATTGTAATATCAATTCAAGGTAAAGTATCAGTCATTTCTTCTGATGGTCAGGTTCGTGTTTTGAAACCTGGAGATCAGCTGCAGGTTGGCGATATTGTTTTAACTTCAACTAATTCTAAAGCGATTATTCAGTTTGAAGAGCATAATAGTCCAATCACAGTGAATGAATCCTGCGCAGCATGTATTTTAATAAACAATGATGAACAGATTAGCGCAAACATACAAAATGTAGATGCTGACATATTTGATGAAACAGATGTTCAAGCATTGCAGCAACTTATTTTAGACGGTGTAGATCCAACAGATACATCATCAAATGATGAAATAGCCGATTTACAGAAGCTGATAGCAGAAGGAATTGACCCAACATCCACACCTGAATTTGAGGCTGCCGCTGCCGGTATAAGCGGGAATCAGGGTTCTACAGTCTCTCCTAGAATTGATGCCACAATTGAACAAATAGATGTGACATCGGGTTATGATACGGATTATGCATCATCCAGTATAGACTCCACTGAAAACACTGAAGAAACACAAGTTAGAAAAGCAATCATATCAGGTGAAGATGAAGGTACAACAATAGAGGATATTACAACTCGTATAAGCGGTAAACTTGAAATATCAGACACTAACATAGATGAATCTCGATTTAATATATCGGAGACTCAAACACAATATGGTGTTTTGACAATTGATGAGTCTGGTAACTGGGTTTATGTACTTAATAATGATTTAGATTTAATACAAACATTAGACGAGGGTGAGACTTTATCTGAGTCTATTACAGTAATATCCATTGATGGCACAGAACATGTTATCTCAATTGTAATTGAAGGTAATGAAGATTTATCACAAATTAGCCT